>NZ_OY781114.1:1200000-1570000 GCF_963676485.1 uncultured Cohaesibacter sp. | reverse complement strand
GCCTTGGCGACAAGAGGCGATGAAAGACGTGGTACGCTGCGAAAAGCCATGGGGAGCTGCGAACAAGCTTTGATCCGTGGATATCTGAATGGGGAAACCCACCCGCAAGGGTATCTTGGCCTGAATATATAGGGTCAAGAGGCGAACGCAGGGAACTGAAACATCTAAGTACCTGTAGGAAAGGACATCAACAGAGACTCCGTTAGTAGTGGCGAGCGAACGCGGACCAGGCCAGTGCTTGATATTTTTTAACCTGAATAGTCTGGAAAGGCTAACCGAAGAGGGTGACAGTCCTGTAGGGGTGTTAAAGATATCAAGACTTGAGTAGGGCGGGGCACGAGAAACCTTGTCTGAACATTGGGGGACCACCCTCAAAGCCTAAGTACTCCTTGTCGACCGATAGTGAACAAGTACCGTGAGGGAAAGGTGAAAAGCACCCCGACGAGGGGGGTGAAAGAGATCCTGAAACCGAACGCCTACAAGCAGTCGGAGCCCGCAAGGGTGACGGCGTACCTTTTGTATAATGGGTCAGCGACTTAATTTATCGAGCAAGCTTAAGCCGTTAGGTGTATGCGCAGCGAAAGCGAGTCTTAATAGGGCGTTAGTTCGATGGATTAGACCCGAAACCGGGTGATCTAGCTATGAGCAGGCTGAAGGTGCGGTAACACGCACTGGAGGGCCGAACCCACGCCTGTTGAAAAAGGCGGGGATGACTTGTTGCTAGGGGTGAAAGGCCAATCAAACCCGGAGATAGCTGGTTCTCCGCGAAATCTATTTAGGTAGAGCGTGGGATGAATACCTTGGGGGGTAGAGCACTGGATGGGCTAGGGGGTCTCACCGACTTACCAAACCTAACCAAACTCCGAATACCCAAGAGTACTATCCTGCAGACACACGGCGGGTGCTAACGTCCGTCGTGGAGAGGGCAACAACCCTGACCGCCAGTTAAGGTCCCTAAGTCATGGCTAAGTGGGAAAGGATGTGAGGATCCCAAAACAACCAGGATGTTGGCTTAGAAGCAGCCATCATTTAAAGAAAGCGTAACAGCTCACTGGTCTAAATAAGGGTCTTTGCGCCGAAAATGTAACGGGGCTAAAGCCATGCACCGAAGCTGCGGGTGTAGCTTATGCTACGCGGTAGCGGAGCGTTCTGTAGGCTGATGAAGGCAGACCCGCGAGGGCTGCTGGAAGTATCAGAAGTGCGAATGCTGACATGAGTAACGATAAAGAGTGTGAGAGACACTCTCGCCGAAAGTCCAAGGGTTCCTGTGCAATGCTAATCAGCGCAGGGTTAGTCGGCCCCTAAGGCGAGGCAGAAATGCGTAGTCGATGGGAATGAGGTTAATATTCCTCAACCAGTGGGATGTGACGAATTCCGGAAGTAGTTTGGTCTTATTGGATTGATCGAGCTGCCTAGGAGTTCCAGGAAATAGCACCCACATTAGACCGTACCCTAAACCGACACAGGTGGACAGGTAGAGTATACCAAGGCGCTTGAGAGAACTATGCTGAAGGAACTCGGCAAATTGCTCCCGTAAGTTCGCGAGAAGGGAGACCCGTTAGTGGGCAACCATTGGCGGGTGGCACAGACCAGGGGGTTGCGACTGTTTATCAAAAACACAGGGCTCTGCGAAGCCGCAAGGCGACGTATAGGGTCTGACGCCTGCCCGGTGCCGGAAGGTTAAGAGGAGATGTGAGAGCATCGAATTGAAGCCCCGGTAAACGGCGGCCGTAACTATAACGGTCCTAAGGTAGCGAAATTCCTTGTCGGGTAAGTTCCGACCTGCACGAATGGCGTAACGACTTCCCCGCTGTCTCCAGCATAGACTCAGTGAAATTGAATTCCCCGTGAAGATGCGGGGTTCCTGCGGTCAGACGGAAAGACCCCGTGAACCTTTACTATAGCTTTGCGCTGACAGTTGTGTTGGCATGTGTAGGATAGGTGGTAGGCTTTGAAGTTCGGGCGCCAGCTCGGATGGAGCCATCCTTGAAATACCACCCTTGTTGTCATGGCTGTCTAACCGCGGTCCGTTATCCGGATCCGGGACAGCGCATGGTGGGTAGTTTGACTGGGGCGGTCGCCTCCCAAAGAGTAACGGAGGCGCGCGATGGTTGGCTCAGACCGGTCGGAAATCGGTCGTTGAGTGCAATGGCATAAGCCAGCCTGACTGCGAGACTGACAAGTCGAGCAGAGACGAAAGTCGGTCATAGTGATCCGGTGGTCCCGTGTGGAAGGGCCATCGCTCAACGGATAAAAGGTACTCCGGGGATAACAGGCTGATGATGCCCAAGAGTCCATATCGACGGCATTGTTTGGCACCTCGATGTCGGCTCATCGCATCCTGGGGCTGGAGCAGGTCCCAAGGGTTTGGCTGTTCGCCAATTAAAGCGGTACGTGAGCTGGGTTCAGAACGTCGTGAGACAGTTCGGTCCCTATCTGCCGTGGGCGCAGGAGAATTGAAAGGAGCTGACCCTAGTACGAGAGGACCGGGTTGGACGCACCTCTGGTGGACCTGTTGTGGCGCCAGCCGCATTGCAGGGTAGCTATGTGCGGAAGGGATAACCGCTGAAAGCATCTAAGCGGGAAGCCCACCTTGAGACGAGTTCTCCCTGAGAGCCGTGGAAGACCACCACGTTGATAGGTCAGGTGTGGAAGCGCGGTAACGTGCGAAGCTTACTGATACTAATAGCTCGATAGGCTTGATTACTCTCATTTGTCTATATTCATTCAAGACGTTCTTTGCCAAAGGCAAAAACGTCAACTAGCGTTAGGTGTATTGTTCGTAGAACAATCACCGACAGCTCAAACCAGCTTCTCTGTTTGTTATTCGCCGGCCCGGTGGTTATGGCGAGGACACCAAACCCGATCCCATCCCGAACTCGGCCGTTAATATCCTCTGCGCCAATGGTACTCCGTCTTAAGACGTGGGAGAGTAGGTCGCTGCCGGGCCTGCTAATAACAAACTTACTACTTAAAAACCCCTCGTGCCTTCTCGGCACGGGGGGTTTTTGTTTGCCAAATATACGGAAATACAGGAATAAAGGGACGGGGAAGCTTCTGGTTTTGTGGTGCCTGAGGAATTAAATACTGAAAATCTCCCTGTATAGTTGGTGGCTTTGTGTCAGACAACGAAACCTCGCGACCTTGACTGTGCCCGGAAGCGTCCAAAGTTAGCGCAATTTTTTTCCAATAAATTTCAATTACTTACATTATATGCATCGTTTTAGGGACGATAAAGAGCCCCTCTTGGCAAACTGATCTGAGTTGTATGGAAAACAATATTTTATTTGCGCTGGGTATAGTTGTGTGCGTAAAATTTAAGCAAGGCTAATTTTGAGGCATATTTTGCTCGATCAGAAGGGTGAAAGACAATGACACAAATAGGAAGCCGGTGCATTTTGTTCTTGCTAATTATTCTTATTAAAAATCTAAACTGAGACGTAAGTCTTCTCTTGTTTATGGAGCAATCGCTTTTCCTTTTTAGCGTTATCAAAGCAAGAAGAGATAGTTGAGCCACAGTCCGGCCTGTCATGTGTCCTTGTTTCGCCTCCAGCAGCTCGCTATACGGCCAGATACAGGGCCTGCAATTTCCAGGCGAAAACTGTCAAACACATGGACCCATAATTGGAGAGACCAATGTCAGAAGAGACCGAATCCCCCGAAATCACCCTCGAGCAGCTTTCAGGCGCTTATGCCATGCGCGCCAAATTCTACATGTTCATGTTCGATGTTCTGGTTGAGAATTTTGGCAATGATAAAGCCGTCGAATTGATGAGCGATGCTACCTACCGTCTAGGTGAAGAAATGGGCGAAAATCTCCAGGCCCATGGCCCTGCCAATATCGAAGGCCTGACCGAACAGTTCCTTCAGGGCATTCCATGCCGTGATCATCTGTTTGGACCTGAGCTGCGCAAATGCGACCAAGATGGCATGGAAATCAAATTCCACAAATGTCCACTGAAAGACAACTGGGTTGCTGCCGGCCGCAAGGGCGAAGCGCTTGAATTGCTGTGCAAGGCTGCCGGTGCCATCGATGCAGGCATGTTCACCAAGGCCGGTTTCACATTTGAAGGGGAGACCTGGAAGATTGGCGATACAGGCTGCTGCCGTCTGGTCGTGAAACCAGGTTCTGAAGCAGACGCTGTTTGAAGAAGATCATTTTATAATACAGACAGATCCGGCAAATCGGACGTCGAATTACATGAGCCGGAATACCGGACATAAAACAGACCCGTTAAAACGGGCGTCACCTCCATCTGCTTGATGAAAATCAGGCACTCAGATCACCGATCATCTACCCATTGGGGAACATCAGCTATGGAATTTTCTCGCAGAACGCTTTTAGCATTCACTGTCGCCTCGGTCATGCTTCCAGCAGCTTCGCAGGCTGCCGATAGCATCAAGATCGGCTACCAGTTGCCGCTCACCGGTAACACTGCCCAGTATGGTCAGGACTTCAAGGATGCGGCAGAAATCGCCCTTGCCAAATTCAACGCGTCCGGCCAGATCGATGTGCCGGTTGAAATCATCTATGAAGACTCTCGCTCTGATGCCAAGGAAGGGGTGACCATCGCCCGCAAATTTGTCGATGACGATGAAATCGTTGGCGTATTGGGCGACTTCACTTCAACCGTGTCCATGGCAGCAGCGCAGGTCTACAAGCGCTCAGGCATGGTCCAGCTATCCCAGACAGCATCGCATCCGGATTTCGCCAAGATCTCCAAATGGCAGTTCCGCAACATCACCACCCAAAATCAGGAAGGCGCTGTCAACGCCCAGTGGATGATTGATCAGGGTATCAAGAAAGTGGCTGTGATTGCAGAACAGACTGATTGGGGCCAGTCTGTGGTCAAGGGCTTTGCCGATCCGTTCAAGGAGCTGGGCGGCGAAGTCGTCTATACCGAATTCTTCAACCGTGGTCTGGCTGACTTCCGCTCTATCATCACCAAGATCGAAGATAAGAAACCTGAAGCTGTTTACACCGGCTTCTTTTATGAAGATGGCGCCCAGTTCCTGAAACAGGTTGCCCAGCTCAATGCGGACATTCCGGTCTATTCCACCTCGGCGGCCTATAACGACAAGCTGATCGAGCTTGCCGGTGATGCAGCGAATGGCCTCAAACTGACGGCTACCTTCCTGCCAACCCGCAAGGATGCCAATGTCCAGGAATTCGTCACCGAGTGGAAGAAAACCCACGACAACGCTCCCGGGCAGTTTCCGGCACAGGCTTATGATGCGGTCAACATCATGCTGGCCGCTGTTGCCAAAGCCTATCCCGACGTGACTCGCGAAAGCCTGCGCGATGCAGTGGCTGCAACCAAGGACTTCCCCGGCGTAACCGGCAACACTTCCTTTGATGAAAATGGTGAACCCGTCAAGGAACTTACCAAAGCCATGGTCAAAGACGGCGTTTTCGTAGAAGTCAAATAACCCTATCCCCCATCCCGCCCGGAGCCAAGGCTGTGGGCGGGTGGCAATGAGAGAAAAGGGGGACCGAGTGTTCGATCCTTATTTTTTGCAGCAGCTCGCCATTGGCGTCTCGCTGGGTATGATTTATGCGTTGATGGCAATCGGTTTCACGCTTATTTTCGGCGTGCTCAATGTTGTGAACTTTGCGCATGGTGAAGTTTACACGATCGGGGCATTTGCCGGCCTTATGGCCATCACTGCATTTGCACCGCCGCTTCTGGTCGTGCTTTTCATTGCACTGGCAGCAGGGGCTTTGGCTGGCTTCGGCCTTGAACGCCTCGCCTTCAGGCCATTTCGCCGGTTTTCCGATGAAGCTTCGCTGAAGTCCCGCGCGATGCGTGAAGCCACCCTGATGTCTTCTCTGGCCATGTCCATCATTGCCCGCGAAGCGATGGAATTGATTTTCGGCTCGCAGTTCCAGTCTGTCGATCTGGCCTATCTGATCAACAAGCCGATCGAGATCGGTCCGATCACCATCGTCAATGGTGACCTGATCATTCTGGGCATTACGCTTCTGATGCTGGCCGGACTGCAATGGCTGCTCAAAAAGAGCCCCATAGGCATGTCTATCCGCGCTGTTTCCAACAATGCGCTGGGGGCCAAATATTGCGGCATCAACACCGATCGCACGATCATTTTTACCTTCATCATCGGGTCGGGCATGGGCGCGCTGGCTGGCATTCTCGTTGGGCTCTATTATGGTGCCATCTTCCCGGCCATGGGCTTCACCCCGGGCATCAAGGCCTTTGTTGCCATGGTCATGGGCGGCCTTAGCTCCATTCCGGGGGCAGTTATTTCTGCCATGGTTCTTGGTCTGGCCGAGAGCATTTCCACCAGCTTCATGCCATCGGTCTGGTCTGACATGGTTGCCTATGGCTTCCTGTTGGCCACGCTGATCTTCTTCCCGCAGGGACTCTTCGGGGCGAGGAGGGAACGTGTCTAAGTCTGGTCTTATCAAACTCCTGCTGTTGGTCATTGTCTTTGCCGTGGTGCCTTTGGCGCTCGAAGGCTTTGGCAAGGGCTACTATTATCAGATCGCCACGCTGGCCTTTGTCTTCATGCTGCTGGCAGCCTCCCTGCATCTGGTGACCGGTGTCGCCGGGCTGCTGCATTTGGGACACGCTGCTCTTTATGGTGTCGGGGCCTATGTGGCCGCGCTGCTCGGGTCCAAATATGGCATCGGCTTTACGGTTGGCTTGCCTCTGGCAGGTCTCGGGGCGGCCTTTGTTGCCTTTCTGGTCGCGTTGCCGACCATGCGTCTGATGTCGATCTATTTTGCCGTTGCGACCTTGGGTATCGGTCAGATGTTGTTTCTGGTTTTCCAGAACTGGGTCGGGTTGACCAATGGACCCAATGGCGTGATGCTGTTTGATGGCATCGACCTGTTCGGCTATGCGGTGAATAGTGAATTGGGGATCTATTATGTGGTTTCGGCTGTCTCGGCCGTGTCGATCCTCATTCTCAACCGTCTAAGCCATTCCTATTATGGAAACGCGCTCCGGTCTCTGCGTGAGGATGACCAGTGCACGGCAGCCATGGGCATCAATGTCACCGTCATGAAGATTCAGGCTTTTGTGATCTCTGCTTTCTTTGCAGGCATCGCCGGAGCGCTCTGGGCCTACACCACGGGCTATATCTCCCCCAATGATTTCAACTTCTCCCAGTCGATCCTCATCCTGACCATGGTTGTTGTGGGAGGTTTGGGCTCTTTGCCGGGGGTGCTGATTGGCGCTCTGCTGCTGATCCTCCTGCCCGAACTGCTGCGCTATTTTGGCGATATCCGCAACATCATCGTCGGCCTGCTCATGTTCGGGGCGATCCTGTTCCTGCCCAAAGGTCTGTTCGGTGAGGTGAATGCGCTCAACTTTGCGCGCAGGATTCTCGGGTCGGCATGGTCGGAAGACAATTCCGAGAAAGGGATAGGTTGGAAATGACGGCAATACTTGAACTTGATTCCCTGACTCGCGTCTTCGGTGGTCTGAAAGCCGTGGACAATGTCAGCACAAAGGTATCCCAAGGGGAGCTTTTCGGCTTGATCGGGCCAAATGGGGCGGGCAAGACCACTCTGTTCAACCTGATTTCGGGCTTCACGCCGCCTTCCTCGGGGGATGTCCGCTTCAAGGGGGAGAGCATAACGGGCCTGCCGGTGCACAAGATTGCGCATCGGGGCATGTCCCGTACCTTCCAGAATCTGCGTGTCTTCCCGAACATGACTGTCTTCGACAATATTTCCGTCGGGGCTCTGGGCATGATCGGGGTCGGCCCCTTCTCCTCCATTTGGGGCGGCAAGGCCAAGGCAAAGGAAATCTCCGAGCGCAGTTGGGAGATGTTGGAAAAGGTCGGCCTTACGGCCCATGCGGATGATTTGGCGGCCAACCTGTCTTACGGCAAGCGCAAATATCTCGAAATTGCACGCGCACTGGCGATGAATCCGGACCTGCTGATTCTGGATGAACCTGCCGCCGGGATGAATGATTCCGAAACGGCGGAGCTGGCCCAATTCATCACCGATCTCAACAAGACAGGCCTTACGATCATGCTTGTCGAGCATGACATGGGGTTGGTCATGGGCATTTGTCAGCGCCTCGTAGTGCTCGCATCCGGCCAGAAAATCGCTGACGACGTGCCTTCCAGGGTACGTCAGGATCCTGCTGTTCTGGAAGCCTATCTGGGAGGCGATGACTGATGAGCAATATTCTTGAAATCAACAATCTGTCGCTCAAGATCGGCGTTCAGGATATTCTGCATGATGTGACGGTCAAGGTGCCGGAAAAGGGCATTGTCTCTGTTCTTGGGGCCAATGGTGTCGGCAAGACTTCACTGATGCGCTGCATATCGGGTATCTACCATGCCACCGGCGGGGAGATCCTGCTTGATGGACAAGACATCTCGAAGCTCAAGAGCCATGAAATCGTTGAACGCGGCGTGCTGCAGGCGCCTGAAGGACGCCAGATCTTCTCCACCATGACGGTGCTGGAAAATCTGTTGCTTGGCGCTGGTCCGCTTGGACGGCAGGAACTGGATCATGTTCTGACCCTGTTCCCTGTGCTCAAGGAACGCCTCAAGCAGCAGGCTGGCTCCATGTCTGGCGGCGAGCAGCAGATGCTCTGCATCGGGCGTGCCCTGATGCACAAGCCCAAGGTTCTATTGTTGGATGAGCCATCGCTCGGCCTTGCGCCGCGTCTGGTGGGCTTTATCTGCGAGCTTGTGACCAGGATACGCGAGGAAGGCTATTCCGTTCTGCTGGTCGAGCAGAATGTGAAGGCGGCCTTGCGCATTTCAGACAGGGCCTATGTCATTGAGCATGGCAAGATCGTCATTGAGGGTGATGCCCATGCATTGATGAGTGATAAGCGCGTGGCCGATGCCTATCTGGGCGGTCATGTGCATGAAGAGGCTTAAGACACATAAATAGCCATCCCGGCGTAAAGGATGCGCCGGGCTCTTCTTCTTCTTAAATCTGTTTCAGAGGGGCCAAACCCTCTGATATTTTTGAGTTCAACAGATAATCGACGCCGTTTGATCAGTCTAAACAATGAAAGAAAAGGCATGAGCAACCCAGTCACTTTTCCCCCTTCCATCTGGGCTGTCACCGCACCGGCCCGCAAGCAGGCAGCTCCCCTTGCGGAAGCGATCGAAGCCGACACCGTGGTGATTGGTGGTGGCTTTACGGGGCTGGGCGCCGCCCTGCATCTGGCCAAGGCCGGCAAAGAAGTGGTTCTGCTGGAAGGCAAGGCGATCGGCTGGGGCGCATCTGGCCGCAACAACGGGCAGGTTATCCCGACCCTTACGGCCGCAGAACCGGATATGTGGGTGCAGCGCTATGGAGAAACAGGCCGCCTGTTTGCCCAAATGATCGGGGCCTCAGCCAATGTGCTGTTTGATGCCATTCGTGAGGAGGATATTGTCTCCCACGCCGATGCCGAGCAGACCGGTTGGTTCCAGCCTGCCCACACGCCGGGTCGCACCAAACTGAGCCAGAAGCGCGTTGAAGCCTGGCAGCGTTTCGGCCTTGACGCCCGCTATCTCGATCATAAGGCAACCTCCGAGCTGCTCGGCACCGACCATTGGTATGGCGGCATGCTCGCGCCATCCGGTGGTCATATCAACCCGCTCGGCCTCTCGCGTGGATTGGCTCTGGCCCTAGAAAGGGCCGGAGGCACCATCTATGAGGCGACCCCGGTTTTGTCCTATGAACATGATGGCACCCAATGGGTTGTCAAGACCGATCAGTGCGTGGTAAAAGCCCGCGCACTGATCTTGGCAACCAACGCCTATACCGGCGAAGTCGTGCCAAAGCTTAATCGACGTCTGGCGCATTCCATCGTTCCTGTTTCCTCCTGGCAGATGTCAACCGAGCCACTCGGAGAAGACTTGCGCGCGTCGATCCTGCCCGGTCGTCAGGCTGTGTCCGATACCCGGGGCGATCTGCGCTTCTTCCATTATGATCGCGACAACCGGCTGATCACCGGCGGCGCCATTATGGGCTTTGGTGATCTTGCTGCCCGCATGGCCCGCAAGGCAGCCAACAATCTGGCCGACAGCTTCCCCCAGCTTGCACCGCCAAAGATGACACATGTCTGGGAAGGCTATCTCTCCATGAACTGGGATCGCTTCCCGCGTGTTCATAGCCTCGGCCCGAACGGCTGGACATGGATCGGCTGCAATGGGCGTGGTGTTGCGCTAGGCTATTCGCTGGGCCGCGAAATGGCCCGCGCCACCAATGGCGAGGACCTCGCCTCGTTGGCTCTGCCAACGACCGAGCCCCATAGCCTGCCTTTCCACGCCATCGGCCGCGCCATCGCCCCATATTATCTTGCCTGGTACAAATTCAAGGACCGCCGGGAATATAAAAACTGATAGGACCTGACCATGAACGATATACCCATTCTGGAACGCCGCCGCATCGAGGCAATGATCTTGAAGCATGTCTTGGACGTGATCTCTGAGCGCAGCGGACGCGAAGAGGCGGAAGCCGTGATCGGCGAAACCTGCTCACGCTCGGCGATCGAGCAGGGCAAGGCCATGGCTGAAGGGCTCGACCATGCCCCGACCCTTTCCGATTTTGCCGACATTCTGCCCAACTGGACCAAGGAAGATGCGCTGGAAATCGAAACGCTGGTGACCGAGCCGGACCAGATGGACTTCAACGTTACCCGCTGTCGCTATGCTGAAATGTATAAGGAAATGGGCCTTGGTGATATCGGCCATCTGTTGTCCTGCAACCGTGATGGCGACTTCTGTGTGGGCTATAATCCGGAAATCAAGCTGGACCGCACCCAAACCATCATGAAGGGCGCCTCCCATTGCGATTTCCGCTATAAAATGAAGTGAAGAAAAGGACGAGCCACAATGGCAGTTGATAATTGGGTTTCGCGCGAAATCGAAGATCTGACCGCTTTCCGACGGGACTTGCACGAAAATCCCGAACTGCTTTACGACCTTGAGCGCACCTCCAAGAAAGTGGCCGAAGCGCTGCGCGCTGCGGGTGTCGATGAGGTGGTTGAAGGGCTCGGCAAGACCGGGGTGGTTGGTGTTATCCGTGGCCAGAGCAACATCTCTGGCCGCACCATTGGTCTGCGTGCCGATATGGATGCCCTGCCCATCGTGGAAGCCACCGGCCTGCCTCATGCCTCCAAGGTGCCGGGCAAGATGCATGCTTGCGGCCATGATGGACACACCACCATGTTGCTGGGTGCTGCCAGACATTTCGTTGAAAGTCGCGCTTTTGATGGCACGGTTCTGGTTATCTTCCAGCCAGCCGAAGAAGGCGGCGCAGGGGCACAGGCCATGATTGATGATGGACTGTTCGAGCGTTGGCCGTGTGACGAAATCTATGGCATGCACAATATTCCCGATGTACCGGTTGGCCATTTCGTTACGGGCAAGGGGCCTAGCATGGGGGCCGTTGACATGTTCGACATCAAGGTGACTGGTCGCGGAGGTCATGCGGCCCAGCCGCACAATGCCATTGATCCATTCCCTGCTGTGGCAGCCATCATTCAATCCATCAACGGCATGAGCGCACGCACAGTCAATCCGCTGGAGTCCCATGTGGTGTCTCTTTGCGGCATCACCAGCAACGACAGCTACAATGTGATCCCCGAAGAGATTGGCATCAAGGGAACCGTCCGTACGCTGAATGAAGCCGTGCGTGACCATGTCGAGGTCCGCCTTGGCAAGATCGTCTCGCAGATCGCCGAAGGCAACAATTGCGTCGGGGAGCTTGATTATCGCCGCCTTTACCCGGTGATGGTCAACCATGATGAGGCAACCGAGCATGCCGCAAAGGCTGCCCGGACGATTTCCGGCGAAGACGCTGTCAGCATTGACATGCCGCCGACGCTCGGCGGAGAGGATTTTGCCTTCATGCTCAATGCGGTGCCGGGTGCCATGATCCATGTGGGCAATGGCCCGTCAGCCCAGCTGCATCACCCGAAATTCGACTTCAATGATGATGTGATCAAATGGGGCTGTTCCTACTGGGCGCAGCTGGTCCGTGATCGCCTGCCGCTCTAGCCTCTTGGCTTGGCCCAGACATGAACTTGGCTCTGACATGAAACGGCTACCTGACAATGAAGCCGACCGGAAGAATATCCATACCGGTCGGCCCGACCGATCTTGATTGTTCCAAAGGATGGTGAGGCCACCGGTGCCGGAGTGCAGCTCGTCTGTTATTGGTTGCCCGTATATAAGGCGTTCGGGCCGTCTTCCCTTCCCTCGCTGATGAAAGCCCGCTCGCCACCCAGATCTGAGAAAGCACGGGTGCGGCAGCTTAAAACGATAATCTGCTGATCCTTTGCCATTTGGGCAAGCATGTTGAACATGGTCGCAATGCGTTCATCATCCGTATGCACCAAGGCATCGTCAAGAATGATCGGTACATGGCTTCCGCGCTTGGCAAACAGCTTTGCAAAGGCCAGACGGGTGAGGATGGCTATCTGCTCATAGGCTCCACCGGAGAGAACATCGACCTTGTCGGTGACGCCGTTGCGTGTGATGGTTTCGATCAACAGCTTATCGGCATCAATCTGGAAGTCTGCGCCTGCATGCAATTGTCGCAGCAAGGGTAACAGTTCCTGCCGGATCGGCTCGAAATAGGTCTCCTGCGCCTGCGCTCGGGCCGCTTCAAGATGGCTTATCAATAACTCGATCGCCTTGGCATGGCTGGCAAATTGCGCAGCCCGTTCCTCAGCGCGTGCCAACCGGCCGCTGACCTCTGCAAGTTTCTCCTCAACGGCCCCTTCCGATTGCGTCTGGATGGCGCCATTGAGCCGCGCCAATTCCTTTTCTTGTATATGGATTTCTTTTCTGTCCTGCTCGTCGGCCTGAAACGCCCGTTGATGGGCTGCTTCGGCGGCGGCAAGATCAGGAGCCTGCTGCTGAAGATGCTCGATAGTGGCGCGCGCCGCAGTCACCTTTGGTGCCAGATCGGCTCTGGCACGGGTGCTTTGGTCAAGTTGCTCGTCTTCATTTGCCAGAGGTGCCAGATCGGTCAGCGCCTTCTGTCTTTCTCCCAGTCGAACGGCCTCTTCGGTCAAGTCATTGGCGGCCTTATTGAAGCGCTCCTGAAGTTTGGGAAGAAAGGCACGAAGCACGGTCAGCGCCTCATCTAGGTCGCGCAGGCTATGCTCCATTTTATCTATTGTGAGTGAGGCATCGGCGCTGTCATCCAGAGACATGGCTGCTGCCTCTTCAAGGGAGCAGCCAAGCTCGGCGCATAATTGATCCTGCTCGCCTTTTAAAGCCTCCAGCCCGTCCGGTGCATTCGCGCGAATTTGCGCCTGCGCCAACTGTTTGATGTCCAGCGCTTTGCGGTGTGCCTCATGGGCAGATCTTGCGGCCTTGATCGTATCGAAACCGAGACTGGCCAGGGTGGCGTCAAGCTCGGCTTGCAGGGCGTCGGGGTTCTCAATTGCTTGTCCTGCCCCTTCTGCCGGGTGCAACCGGATCGCGCCAAAGCCTGGAAGCGTGATGTCAAGCGGGCGATCAATGAGCTGTGCCTCGCCATCTGGCAGAATCGCTCCGGCGCTCCTTGCCTTTTCACCCTGAGAGGAGAGCGTAAAGCTTGCAAAATGGATCCTGCGCTTCTCTCTGGCGATATCGCGCCGACGCTCAAGGTCGGCAAGGCGCTCCAGATCAGCTGCAGAAGCTGCTGGCATTTTGAGAATTTTCCCAGCCTCTGTCAAACGCGCAAGCGGTTCCTTAAGGGTGCCAAGGATATCTCCAAGTGCAATCAGGCGTCGACGTTTCTCCCGCGAGCGTTCCTGTTTGCGGGCATGGCTCAAGCCATCATTCAGAGCGCGTCTTTCCGCCTCCTTTTCGCTGATGACCTTTTGTTGCTGCGTTATGGCATCCTGAGCTTGAACTTTGTCCTGCTTGATCTTTGCTAGAGAGGTTTCGCGTTCGCGGATCTCGTGGCTTAAGGCCTCGCGCTTTGCGCGCAGGGCGCCAATGTCCTTGATGGTGCGCTCAATGTCCTGCTCCTGAGCAATCAGCAGCTGTAAGCCCTGCTCAGCTTCCTTGATGCGCCGGTCATGATCCCGCGCGGCTACAAGCTCTGCTTGGCTTGCCGAAATCGCTTCAAGGCGCTGCGTGCGTAAGGCAGGGGCATTGAGATCACGCAGACGGTTGGTGAGCCGCTTCTTCGTCTCCAGATCATGGCTGAGGGCGTTTACGGATTTTTGCAGTTTGGCTTCCTGCTCGCGCAGGCTTTCTGCCAGATCTTCTGCTTCCTTCCACTGGCTGCCTGCCTTTGGCTTGCCGCTCTTGGTGGCAATGGCATCCAACTCACTACGACAGCGTTGCAAGATCGTGTCCATGCGCCGCCCGCCAGTTACGGCATCAATCTGGCCGCGCACACTGGACATGACATCGCGGCGGGCATCAACCCCCTCGCTTTCTGCTTTGGCCGCATCGACACCAACGGTTCCCTGCCGCACCCAGAGAAGGCCGACGGGGCCCTTGCTGCTGCTCAGAATGGTATCGTGAATCCATTGCTCGGCATCGTCTGCCTGCTTGAGAATGGCGCCGGTCGCAAGATTGATGATCTTCGCAGAGGAGCCTGCCTTTTTGAGATTGAAGAGCTTCTCAATCCGGAAGCCCTCGGTGCCAAGATCGATCTCGGCCGCGATCTGCACCGCCCCTCCCGAATAGGGTTGCAGGTCTCTGATCTCCTTGCGGGCCGAGCCATAATCATGAAAAAGCAGGGCATGAAGAGCATCAAAAAAGGTGCTCTTGCCACGTTCATTTTCCTCGGTGATGGTTGTAAGCCCATCGCCAAACGGACCGAGCGTCACGGTCTTGTCGGCAAAACGGCGGACATTATGCAGGATCAGTTTGCGCAATCTCATTGGCCGACCTCCTGCGCCAGATGAAACAGATGCGAAAGCGCCTGCTGTGCGATACGGGCGTCCTCCTCAGTCCGCCCATCGATCGAGGTTTCGGCCAGAAGGCTTTCTGCCGCAACCCGCAAGGCGCCGCTCTCTGCGATAAGGTCGAGATCATCCTCATTCTGCTTGATGCCGATTTTCATCAGGTCCGCATCGAAATAGTGGAATGCGTCTGCGATCCCGTCGCAGGCTTCTCTGAGGCGAGCCAATTCGCTGAGTGTCAGGCGGCCCGAACCGATGAGCTTGACAAGACTATCCGCACGATCCGCATCAGGCAGGGCCATCATCAAGGTTTCCACCGGGTCACTGCCCGCAAAAAAGCTGATCTCAAGCCGATGCCACCTGAAGCGCCCCACGGGGATCGGTTCGATACGTGCCGGTGTGCCATGGGCGTCGATGCTCACAAGCAGCACGCCAGCGTCCGCATGCCCTTTGAAGCCATCTGCTTCGGGCGCGCCTGCATACCAGCTTTTCTGCCCGATGGCCATCTGGCCATGCCAGTCGCCAAGAGCCAGATAGTCAAGGTCTGATTGTTCTGCCCGGTCTGGCGGAATGGTTGCCAGACCGCCATCCTCCGATCCGAAATCGGTCACCCCACCATGAGCAAGGCCGATCCGGATGCGGTTGCCGGTATCGGCATGGCTCATCCATTCCGTCAGGTCGAAGCCGGGGCTTCTGACGGCAGGGGGCGCAGGCAGAATGGCCCCATCTTGCCCGATCTCAATCACCTGGGCTTGCGTGGCCAGAATGACATTTTCCGGTTGGTCGCGCTCGATCCTCTCCCACAGATCAACCGCAGAAAGGGAATCGTGATTGCCCGGCATCCAGATCCATTGAAGAGAAGAAAAGCCTGCCATGATATCAAGGGCGCGCCGGACAAGCCGCGATGGCGGGGCTTCCGCGTCAAACGTATCGCCCGCGATCAACACAAACTCAGCCCCCCGCTCCATTGCCAGATTGCCGATGGCGCGCAAGGCTTCAAGACGTGCCGCCTTCAGCGCTGCGCGTGTATCCTCGTCGAAAGATCCGAAAGGTTTGCCGAGATGCAGGTCGGCGCAATGAATGAAACGCATTGTGAAGGCTCTTCGGGTTGGCTGGAGGGGCGAACAAATCACCCTATCCATCAACCTTATTTAAGCGCTCCGCATTGCGCAACTTTCAGATGCGCCAACTGTGTGTCATTTCTCCTCGGGTGCAGGAGGCGTTGCCGACAGGTTAAGCAGCGGCTTTGAGACAAGGTTTGCTCTTTGTGTCGGGCTTCCGGAAGGCCTGTTGAAGCGTTGGCCTGCCCATACCGAAGCAATGACAAGAGCGGCACCTGCAAACTGAAGGATCGTGAGGGACTGTCCCAGCCAGAGCCAGCCCAGAACCACGGCCGTGATCGGGCTCATCATGCCCAACATGGACACAGCGCCCGGCTCAAGCCGCGCAACGCCGCGGAACCAGAGCCAATAGGTAAGGGCTGCGCCAATCAGGCCAAGCCATGCAAGCCCTGCCAGATTGGTGACGCTCAAGGCGGGCAGAGCGGGTTCGAAGAATAGCGCGATCGGCAGAAGGATCAGACCGCCAGCGGTCAATTGCCACGCAGTGAAGGTGAGCGGGGAGACATTGGCCTGCCATTTCCGGCTGAGTACAGTGCCTGCTGCCATGGAGGCTGCGCCGCCAAGCCCTGCCGCAATGCCGATGGTATCAAGCTTTGCTTCGGGTCCGATCAGCAACATGGCGACCCCCAAAATGCCGCAAAGGGCTGCGAACACCGAAGCGGTCCGCAAAGGAATACCAAGAGCAAGGCGAGCCAGCAGCAGCACCATCAGCGGCTGCGTCGCTCCCAATGTTGCAGCCACCCCGCCGGGGAGCCGATAGGCGGATACAAACAGCAGGCTCCAGAAGAGCGCGAAGTTCAATGCTCCGAGCAAAAACAGTCGACCAAGCATGGCCTTTGGCGGTAGAGCGCGGATCAATACAAGCAGCAGTAGGCCTGCCGGCAGGGCACGCAAGACGGCAAGCGTCAGCGGGTAGCCAGCTGGTAGGAATTCGGTGGTCACAAGATAGGTGCTGCCCCAGATGGCCGGAGCAAGCGCAGTGAGAAAGGTATCATATGTGTGAGACATGGTTTTTGGCATGCCGGGATCTTTCATGGCTAACAGGCAGCAAGGAACGCGGTCCGCGTAGAATGCATGCCGTTTCTCTTGCCCAGATTTCTTTCACAGGAATCATCAGAGCTTTAACGGGCCGTCGAATCTGGCTTGGTTTCTGGGTTGCTGCGGATATTGCTGAATGGCCGGACAGGCGGCGTGTGCTTTCTGTTTCAGCCTCGGCTTCGATGCGGAAAGATAGCTCCGGCGACCGGCGGGAATAAGCGGCCCTTTTTGAAATCACTCTTTACACAGCGTTATGAATGCTGTCCTTCATGGCCTTTTGTAAATGGTCCAGAAAGGCGGTTACTTTCGCCTGCATGCCAAAACGGGATGCACTGACGGCAAAGACCTCACGCGGTTGCAAGGCGAAATCGGGCAGAATACGTACCAATTTGCCCTCGCGCACGGGGGCTTGCGAAACGAAGTCGGGCAATGTGCCGATGCCATAGCCAGCAATCAACAGATCGCGCAACACGAAGCTGCTGCCCACCTTGACATGGGGTGTGAAGGAAAGTGTGAAGGGCCCGCCCGGTCCCAGAAGGGTCCACTCGCTGGTGTGATCTGCCAGCAGAAAGCCAATTATCGGATGCGCCTTTATGTCGTCTGGCTGGCTGAGGGGCGGGGCCGAGTTCAGATAGGCCGGTGCAGCAAACAGACATTGCTGCACACGCCCCAGACGGCGTGCGATCAAAGAGGAGTCTGGCAGGCTGGAGCGAACCCCGATTGAAAGATCAAACCCACCCTCGATCATATCGATCACATGATCGTCCAGCGACAAGGTGAGGCGAAGATCGGGGTGCTTTTCCAGAAAAGCCGGCAGCATGGGTGAAATTACCGCCTGTCCGAAGGAGTTGGGGGCATTGATCCGCAATTGTCCTTTCAAAGAACCGGACACCGCGCGGATGCGTCCATCGAGCTTGCTTACAGCCTCAAGAATGGAAAGGGCTTCTTCATAATAGTGCTGGCCGGCCTCCGTTACAGACATGCTGCGGGTGGTTCGGTTGAGCAGGATTGAGCCCAGACTCTCCTCGAGCAGTTTGATTTCCTTGCTAAGGAGGGCTGACGAAACTCCGAGATCTTCCGCGGCACGGGCAAAGCTGCCGCGCTCGACAATGCGGCAATAGGCGGTCATGACGGAGAATTTATCCATGAGGCAGCTTTCCCGGTGGTGGTGATCTGTGTTGCTTACCATGCCGGTTTTGTCTTTGGTAGAGCAACATGTCAATGCGTGGGGAGCGGTTGCCAGTTGATAGGCATCGAGCGAGCATTGTGTTGCTGCTGAAATATATCGGGCTCTGTGCTCATCAATATGACCACAGAACCCGTCTTCAAGCGATGCTTCGCCAATTATGTAGTAACAATGCCAAGGCTTTTTATGCTGGCACCAGTTTGCGGCTCCAGAACATGGCGGCAGCTGCGGTCAGGGCTACTCCGGCCACCTTTACCGCAACCAGTGGCCACAGACACAGGATGGCTGCGGCTCCGAAAATATAGCGTTGCCACATGGGGATTGGCGCCTTGATGAAGCCCAGCATGGCAAAGGCCATGGCAAACAAGGCTCCAACGCCGCCAAACACGGCGAAGCTGTTGCCAATCCAATCTGAATTTGAGAGTAGGCCCAGATCGTAGCAGAATGCAAAAGGCACGATGAAGGCCAGAATGCCCAGTTTGAGTGCCTGAATGGCGGTCTCTGTCGGCTTGGACTGGGCAAGAGAACTGGCCGCATAGGCCGCCAACGCAACCGGCGGGGTGATGTTCGAAACAATGGCAAAATAGAAGACGAACATATGGGCAGCCAGAGGGTCGAAGCCCAGCTGGGCCAGAGCCGGTACGCCGAGAGCCGCACCCAGAATATAGGCGCTGGTGGTTGGCAAGCCCATGCCCAGTATCAGGGATACCAGAGCAATCAGAACCAGCGCGATGAAGGGGATACCTTGCGCCAGAGAGAAAACAAGACCAACAAATTTGAAGCCAAAGCCTGTAAGCGAAACCGAACCGACTACGATGCCTGCTGCCGCACAAGCAATGGCAACAACGGGCACGTTGCGAGAGCCGGTAACGATGGCATCAAGGATCTTTTTGGGCCCCATGCGATGCTCGGGGTCTGGCAGGGATACAAGCCAAGCCCCTAGAATGCCGATGGCCGCCGCCAGCATCGGGGAATAGCCCGATAGCAGCATATAGACCAGAGCCACGATCGGCAGCAGCTTGTAGGATTGCAGCAAGACCTTTTTCTTGTCTGGCAGGTCTTCTTCGCTGAGGCCTTGAAGATTATTCTTGAGCGCGCCGAGATGCACCATCAGCAGCACGGCACCATAATAGAGAACGGCCGGGACGATGGCAGCGATAATGACATCGCTGAAAGGGACACCAAGGAAAGACGCCATGATGAAGGCGCCAGCGCCCATGATAGGGGGCATGATCTGCCCGCCGGTGCTGGCGACCGCTTCAACAGCTGCGGCAAAGAATGGCGGATAACCGATGCGTTTCATCAGGGGAATGGTAAAGGTGCCGGTGCCATACACATTGGCAACTGCAGCGCCGGAAATGGAGCCGAAAAGGGCCGAACTGACCACGGAGATCTTGGCAGGGCCCCCGGGAGATGTTCCGGTAAAGGCCTGCGCGAAATCCATGAAATATTGCCCCACGCCGCTTTTTTCCAGAAAGCCGCCAAAGATGAGAAAGACCATCACGAAGGTTGCCGATACACCAAGCGGAATGGAGAAGACGCCCTCATCTGTGAGATAGATCTCTTCGATGACTTCAGGGAAGGTGAAAGGCAGGCCCCGCATGACGCCGGGCATCCAGTTGCCAAACCACATATAGCCAGCAAAGAAGGCAACGATGATCGCCAGCGGCAGACCGACCACGCGGCGGGTTGCTTCCAGAAGGAAGAAAATCAGGGCGGTGCCAAGCACCTGTTGGACCATTGTTACATCGTCAACCTGCACCATGCGGAAGGTGATCGCTTCATAATTGAGGGCGATATAAATGCCGGGCAACGTGGACGCTATGGCCAAAATCCAGTCATACCAGGGGACGTTTGGGCTGTCCTTGTCGGCTTCGCGCATCGGATAGAGAATGAAGGCCATCGGAAACACCATGCTCAGATGCAAACTGCGCTGCAAATAGGCCTCAAAACTGCCGAACACCGACGTGTATAGATGGAATAACCCAACCCCCAAAATATAGACATAGACAATTCTCTTTACGAGTGAACCTGTCGCGCGCATACCGCTGCCCTTTTTCTTTCACGAACGAGGAATTCAATACAAAGTGATCATGGCCCGGGTTTTCGGCTCCGGGCCATGATGCTGATGAATTGGGTTTACTGAACCGATTTCCAGTATTTCACTGCGCCCGGATGGGCCGGAGCGAGAGCGGGAATGGCTTCTTCGGGGTTCAACTCGGCAACGGCTTTTACGCCTTTTTGCAGGGTGTCTTTATTCTCCCAAAGAGCTTTGGTCATTTTGTAGACCGTGTCTTCATCCAAATCCTTGCGCACGATGATACTGGTGTAATCGCCAATTGTCGGAACCGGATCGGTGACTGACTTGTAGATTTCCGGAGAAATCTTGAAGCTGACCGTGCCAAGGGCTTCGGTCATGGCATCGAGGATCTTCTTGTCTACCGGCAGAATGACAACATCCAGCTGGCTTTCGATTTTCAGGACAACAGATGCGGCGCGTCCAACTGAGAAAGCGAAGCAATCCAGATGATTGTCGGCCAGCTGGTTGGAGCCGTCAGAATAGGAGGCAAAGGAAACCGAGCCGCCCCAATCCTGAATGTCTTTCCAGCCAACGCCCAGTCCTTTTTCAAATGCGGACCGGATCACGAATTCTGAGGATGTGCCCGGCTTCAGGGTTGCCAGACGGATGGGCAGTTTTTTGTCTACGATATCGGCAACAGATTTGATGCCATTTTCGTCGGCATAATCCTTGCGCATCACGAAATAGGTATATTGGCGATAAACGTTCGCCAGCACAGACACGTTATCAAGCGGCTTTTTGAAAGGCGCCGCGCCCTTGGAAGCTGCACCAACAAGCGCTGTTACGGAGAAGCCGAGGTCAGTCTTGCCTCTGTCTGTATTGACCACGTTGGAAACGCCGCCACCGGTGCTGCTCGATGTTGGGATGCCTTCTTTGGACCAGGTCTCAGCCAAAGCACCACCAAGTGCAAACCAGTTCCCTCCCGGAGGGCCAGCAGAAAAGCGAAGCTGATCCTGCGCACTGGCAGGAATAGCGACAAGAGTTGCACACGCCAGAGAGAAGGCCAGCGCCATTTTCTTAAACATTAATCGTCCTCCTTGTTAGTATCAGGGCGCCTAAACATCGTGAAAAAACCAATAGTTGCGACAATTTGTCAGCGAAAAATATTTAGACATATCAATTGCCCTGCCCCGTCTAATAGTATTTCAGCAAGTATGGTCGAAAAACACCCTTCTTAAGTTGTATGAAGTTTGCATTACATAGTCTATTCTATTGAAATTAAATGTCTTCTATATTTTTCGGCGCACTGTGCCTGTTTATCAGGCATTGGATATAGTCTGGAGCGCAATTTTCATGAATGACGCGCATTAATTGGACATGATTATTATTGAGGAGGCAGGAGAAACGCTCCATTCCGGCTTCCAAAAGTCAACAACGAAGCATCGCAAGCAAACCATGTCAGGGCGAATGAAAATTTCGCTCCGGAATCTGGAAATACTCTAATGGGGAAGGTGGCTGGTGCGTCTTAAACAGAGGCAAGAGCCTGAACGCGCGCCATTTCGATGGTCTAGCTTGATGGAATGACTTCTCTTTTGCTTTTAAATGTGCAAAATTATTGCATCTTTATTCTAGGCTCATTTCGTCCAAGATAGGTGGCAATAGCGTATTCATGGCGTTCAAAACCATTATGTCTCCCGCAGTTGCTGCGTATTATCCGCTCCGTGTCAAAGAGCTTTTCGTTGCTGCCGGAGACATGGTGCAACCTGACACAAGAGCCCTTTTGGCCGAAACCGCGCAAGGGCGCAAGATTGCGATCAAATGCGGCCACGAGGGGCGCGTCATTCAGGCGCCGACGCAGGATGCCATTCTTCACGAACGCCGGATGATGTTGGTGATCGAAACCTTTGAGGAAGAGGCTGCGTCTTCCAAAGAGGGAGACGGTCTAGAAGAGGCTCAGGAAGAAGCGCAACGGGAAAAGGCCCGCAAAGCGCAGGCAGAAAAGGATGCGCAAGAAGCGCATCAGGCAGCTTATGCGCAGGCCTCGGGGCAAAAGGAAGACATCCGCCCTGCTCAAACCGAGGCATCCCGAGGGGATGAAGCCGAAACTCCCGCTGAGAATGAAAAGCCTGAGAGTGCGAATTCAGAGAGCCAGGCAGAAAGCTCACAGGGCAAGAAACAGACATCCAGCGCCGGGGACACCATAAAAGAGCATGCCCCGGATAGCGCCAACAATGCGCTCTCGGGTAAGAAAACCGCTCTGGTCGCAGCCGGTTTTCTGATCCTGCTGCTGGGAGGGGCCGTTGCCATGCAATTTCTGGATGCGCCTTCTCGGCCGTATCAGTCTTCGTCCTCGACCCGACCGGCGAAACCAGCCAAGACGAAGCCGAAGATTCTGCCTTCTCGTCCTTATCCGGCCGCTGAAGATAAAGACTGGCATAAGGTTCCAAATATCAAAAGGGCTCACTTTTCGATATTGGCTGGCGAAGGAGGCAACGCAAAAAACATCGAGTTTTTCTCGCTTGACGCTGTAGCGAACAAGGTTCTTCTGGCTGGCAAGGCGGATAATCGCACCATCATGACCAGCTATCGGTTTGGCGAAGAGAGCAGCTTTCACAATGTGCGATATGTTGGCGTTAATCCCGAAAGGGCCTTCATCTTCGCTGATTTTTCGCAGAAGGGCTATTCCTCAGTCTTCATCTCGCCGGAAAATTCAAAACAGGGCGTGCAAACCTATCTGTATCGGGAGAAAAAAGGCAAACCCAAGAGCATATCGGCATTCAAAGCCGGAAGTTCTCTGCTTTATGCGGATCAGGATGGAGGGCTTATTGCTCTGCTCATTGAGCATGGCGAGACATCCAGAAAGCAGGTCTTCATTGTCAACAAAGAAGGTAAAGCCAGCTTTTATAGCCTGCCCGTAGGAGACCCGGGTGATGTGTTATCCGATCATTATTATTATTCGCATCTGGCGCTGGATACCCATAGCAAGGAAGGGATTATAAACGGTACCGCTATTGTAACAGGTCATGTCTCCGCCTTTTTCAATCCTGCCACGGCCTTTACCTACGGGCTCCGTCTGCGCGCCTCCAGTAGGAAAGTCGATTTCGAGCCCGGCAATGGACAAAAGGTTCTAGCCAAGGAAGCTTTGCCCAAAGGCGTTTTCCAGAAATATGGCTCCTATGACGATAAGGAAGCCAAGTATTTGGGAGGCTTCAAATTTACCGCCTCGGCCGCTAACAACTACGGCCAGTCTGTTGCGTTAGGAGGCTATGTGCATGGAATGGGCAACCAGAGGGACAAGGAAGGCTCTTATCGCGCCGATGCCTATTTGACATGGTATCTTGCCAACGGAACAGAAATAAAGCGGATGTTTGTGCGCGAGGATTCCAAGTGGCGCGACGGGCTGGTGGTTAGGGACCTCGAATTTTTGGACAATGGTCGTCTGGCCGTTTTGCTACGCGAATATGAGGGAGACCCATATTCGGCTGTTGTCTTTTTTAGTAAAAACGGAAAACCGGAGAAGCGGTATAATTATAGCAATGCCATAGTCAATGACATCGACAGCTATAGGGGAGTCCTTTATGGCGCAGGCTTTCATTATGACAAAGGCAAACGAGCTGGGGCCGTGTTTAAATTCTGACGGGGCGGCATGCATGCTATATAGCCGCGAAAATCCAGAATGGGCTGTTCGTTTAAAAGGAAAAAGAACAACTTAGCGCGCAGATTGTAAGGCCTTTAAACTAAGACCTTTGCCTCATAGGTCGCCAAGGCATGCATTTGCTAAACTGGCTCTCTCATAGACAAAAAAGAGAGCGCCATGCTTGCCTATAACGAGAATAGCCAACCAGCTCAGTTTCGTTCAGCCCTGATCGTTGATGATCATCCGTTATTTTGCGACGCCCTTTGCATGACGCTGCAAGCAGTGTCCTCGATCCGGTCTGTCCATACGGTCAACAGCCTGCAAGACGCGCTGGATATCATCATCGAGCATGATAGTCCCGACCTGATCATGCTGGATCTGAATTTGCCTGATGTGCAGGGGCTCGATGGCCTCTTGCGCTTGCGCAACACAACACGTTCTCCGATCGTGGTTATCTCTTCCATGGCTGACAACAAGATCATCAGCTCGGTCATCCATACCGGTGCATCTGGGTTCATCCCCAAGCATTCCAATCGGGCTATTTTCCAAAAGGCCATAGAGACATTGGCGCAGGGCCAGAAATTCATTCCCGCAGGGTATGAGTTGTTGGAAAACAGCCCGGCTCTTAGCGAAGACGAAACCGTCAAGCGCATGGCGTCGCTGACCAATCAGCAAGGCCGTATTCTGCAATTGATCTGCGAAGGGAAACTTAACAAGCAGATTGCGTTCGAACTGTCCATCGCCGAGACCACAGTGAAAGCCCATGTCACAGCCATCATGCGCAAACTGGGAGTAAAAAGCCGCACGCAAGCCGCTCTCGTGGCTAGAAAGACCAGTTTTGAGCATGTGTTTGATGAAGGGCGGGAGCCCAGCTAAGAGCTGTATTTCTGGGGGCAAGGAGAGGCGCGATGACTGGCCATTTGGCGCAGATGGGCCTTGAGAACAGAGGCTATGAAGCAATTTTGCGCACAGGTTGCGTGGATTGCGAAGCGGATGACGCGGTGGACATTTTGCGCTTGGCGCTCCAGCCGGATGATCTGGATCTAGTCATCCTGTTTTTCTCGCCTCGCACTGATATTGCCGCCTTTGTTGCCCGGTTGGGCAAGGGCTTTGAGAATACCAAACTGGTGGGATGTACAACGGCGGGTGAAATCACGCGGGATGGTTATGCCGAGGGTACGATTGTGGCTCTGGGCTTTCCCAAAAGCCATTTTGCCACCCGCAGTGTGTTGATTGAGGATCTCGATACACTCGATGGCCAGCAGATGGTGGCCGATATCATCCGCAATCGCAATGCGCTTGCCGCGCAAGCGCCTTCATGGCAGTCAGAATTCTCGCTTTTGCTGGTCGATGGTCTTTCCACCTGCGAGGATCAATTGACCGCGGAAATCTCCTTCGGGCTTGGCCCTGTGCCACTGACGGGCGGCTCGGCCGGGGATGGCACCGACTTTACCCGCACATTCGTTTTGCATGATGGCAAGGTGGCCTCCAATGCTGCTGTGCTGGTGCAGATGATCAGTCAATGCCCGATCCGCGTGTTCAAGACAGATCATCTGGTGCCCGCACGGACGCGCATGGTTGTGACCGGCGCCGATCCATCGCGACGGGTGGTTTCCGAAATCAATGCCGAACCGGCGGCAAGAGAATATGCCCGCATCCTTGGCAAGGATCCCGAACAACTGACTCCCTTCATTTTTGCTGCCCATCCTGTAGTGGTCCAGTTCGGTGGCCAGCATCATGTGCGGGCTATTCAGCGGGTGGCAGACAATGGCGATCTGGTGTTTTTTTCAGCTATCGATGAGGGCGTTGTACTGACGCTGGCCGAACCGCAGAATATGGCCGATCATCTCAATCGGGAACTGCGTGCACTGGCCACTCCGAAAATGCCGGATGCGATTATCGCATTTGATTGTATTCTGAGGCGGCTGGAAGCCGAGCAGAAGCAGCATCTTGGCCAATTGTCGCGAATATTGGCCGACAATCGCGTGGTGGGCTTCTCCACCTATGGCGAACAATATAACTCCATGCATGTCAATCAGACGCTCACGGGCGTTGCCATCTACCCGCCGGATGAGGTGTGACTTGGATCACGGTCTGATCAACCCCAATGACCCGCTTGAGCGGCAGAATGAAAAGCTGCTCAAGATCGTCACCACCTTGATGCGACGGGTGGAGAAGGGCGTCGACGCCTCCGGCGTGGCCTATGCCCAGTTTCAGCGCGCAGTCTTGCTTGAAGATGAAGTGCGCACACGCACCCATGATCTGGAACGGGCGCTGGATCTACTCAATGAATCCAACGCGCGGCTCGCCAGAGCCAATGCGGAAACCGAAACGGCGCGGGTCAATCTGGCCAATGCATTGGAAACGGTGCAGGAGGGCTTTGCCCTGTTTGATGCTGAAGATGTGCTGGTCATGTGCAACAGCCGTTTCGGCTTGCCCATGCGCGACATCCATCCTCACCTCAAGCCCGGATTGCGCTTTGAAGATTATGTCCGGATGGTCAGCACCAGTTCCTATTTCGGCCTGCCTGAAGGTCAGAGCGCGCAAATTTGGGCCGCCAACCGCATGGACAGGCACAAGGACAGCCACGTGGCCTTCAATGTGCGCATGGCCGGAGATTGCTGGCTGCAGGTGAGCGAACACCGCACCCCCGATGGTGGCACCGTCATCCTGCAAACCGACATCACCGATATGGTGTTGCTCGAGCGGCAGGAGCGCGAGAGGCTGCTGGATGGTCAGGCCCGCCTTATCCGCGCAACGCTGGAACATCTCAACCAGGGTATCTGTATCTTCGATGATCAGGACCGGCTCATAGGCTGGAACCAGCGGGCGGGCGAATTGCTCAGCATTCCGGCACGCCTGTTTCAGCTGGGCAGCGCCTTTGGAGCGCTTTTCAAGCAGATTAGAACCAAGACCAGCATTGCCAACAAGACCGATGTCGGCCTGATCGAAAAATGGGTGCGAGACGGGGTGAGCCGTGCGCCGCTCTCCCTGGAGATTGTGATCGGCAAGGAGCGGACACTGGCTGTCTTTGCCCAGCAGATGCCCGACGAGGGTTTCGTGATCAGCTTTACCGATGTCTCCGCCGAGCGGGCGGCCGTGCGAGCCATTTCCGAGGTCAATGAGACGCTGGAACAGCGGGTCACAGAGCGCACTTTGGAGCTAGAAGATGCACTTTCGGAAGCTGAGCGGGCCAATGCCTCGAAGTCCCGCTTCGTGGCCGCAGCCAGTCATGATCTGTTGCAGCCGCTCTCTGCGGCCAAGTTGTTTGTTGCTTCACTGGAAAATGAGATTGAAGCGCCAGAACTCGCCGAGCGTGTAGCCAAAGCCAGCAATGCATTGATGAGTGCGGAGAATATCCTCAACGCGCTGCTTGATATTTCCAAGCTGGATTCCGGACGCGCGGCGCTGCATGTGGGGCCTGTGTCCCTGCATGAGCTTCTGGATCAACTGCGCGATGAGTTGGGGCCTCTTGCCCAGAAGAAGGGGCTGCAATTCCGTATGGTCGCGCCGCCCGCAGTGGTCGAAAGCGATACCTCCTACCTGCGCCGGATCTTGCAAAATCTCATCAGCAATGCCATTCGCTATACGCAACAGGGCAAGATATTGGTCGGGGTGCGCAAACGACAGGGGCGCCTGTTTGTGGAGGTGCGCGATACGGGCCCCGGCATACCCGAGCACGAGCAGGGTCGGATCTTTGATGAATTCCAGCGCCTCAATGCCAGCGTCAGTGCGGCCGACGGCATGGGGTTGGGGCTCGCCATCGTGGAGAGGGCCTGCCGTCTGCTCAAGCATCCGCTGCATCTGAACTCTGAGCTGGGCAAGGGCACCTGCTTTTCGGTTGAATTGCCGCTTTCGTCGGTGGCTCCGAAATGCGACCTGCCTGATGATCTCATTCTGCTGGGCAAGGAAAAGCGCCTCAGTCTTGAACATCACATCGTGTTGCTGATCGAAAATGACGATAGCCTGAGAAGTGCCATCACGATCACGCTGGAAAAATGGGGCGTGGACGTGTTGCCCTGCGCCAGAGAAGCCGAGGCCGTGTCTGTCTTGCAAGAGCTCGATATCGCGCCCGATGCCATCATTGCCGATTATCAGCTTGATGATGGCAAGCTCGGAACCGATGTGGTCGAGCGCCTGCGCGAGCGCTATGGCAAGGTGCCCACCTGCATCATTTCCGCCAACCGCTCGCCTCTATTGGCAGAGCAATGCCGAAAAATGGGGGCGTCTCTGCATCACAAGCCGCTGAACCCGCTTGAATTAAGGGAATTTCTTGAAGATGCAGCGAGCCGATAGGCTCGCTTTGGGCCCTGCTGATCGAACCTTTGAAGAGCAGGGAAAAGGTGGGGGACTATATTGTCTTTATGGTCTTTGCTTTTGGCGTGGTATCGGGCTGAGGTGAGCCCGTCCTTCCGGGAAATTTTTATACCCACGCATCCCCGGAAGGGGGGCAGGGCCCATTGGCCCTGCGGGAGTATCAGAAGAAACCGAGTGCGTCGGTCGAGTAACTCACCAACATATTTTTGGTCTGGCGATAATGCTCGAGCATCATCTTGTGATTCTCACGTCCCACGCCGGACTGTTTGTAACCGCCAAAGGCCGCATGGGCCGGATAGGCGTGATAGCAGTTGGTCCAGACGCGACCGGCCTGAATTTCCCGCCCGAAGCGGAAGGCGCGGTTGCCATTGCGGGTCCAGACGCCAGCACCAAGGCCGAAGTCGGTATCGTTGGCAATGGCAAGGGCTTCGTCATCATCCTTGAAGGTACAGACCGAGAGCACCGGTCCGAAAATCTCTTCCTGGAAGATGCGCATTTTGTTGTTGCCCTTGAAGACGGTCGGATTGATATAGTTCCCCCCTTCAAGGCCGGGTAGATTGGCAACCGTGCCGCCAAGCAGGCAGGTGGCGCCTTCCTGCTCACCGATCTTGAGATAGGATGAGATCTTTTCCTTCTGCTCGCCTGAGGCCTGCGCACCAATCATGGTTTCCATGTCGAGCGGGTTTCCTTGCTTGACCTTCTTCACGCGCTCCAGCGCACGGGCCATGAAATCATCATAGATGGATTCCTGCACCAAGGCGCGGGATGGACAGGTGCAAACCTCGCCGGAATTGAGCGCAAACATCGAGAAGCCTTCAAGACATTTGTCGAAATAGGCGTCATCGGCATCCATGATGTCTTCAAAGAAGATGTTTGGTGATTTACCGCCCAGCTCCAGCGTCACAGGGATCAGATTCTGTGCTGCATATTGCATGATCAGGCGTCCGGTCGTCGTTTCGCCGGTGAAGGCGATCTTGGCGATGCGGTTGGAAGATGCCAGCGGTTTGCCCGCTTCCAGACCGAAGCCGTTGACCACATTGATCACTCCGGGGGGCAGGAGATGGCCGACCAGATCCATGAAGACCATGATTGAGGCCGGGGTCTGCTCGGCTGGCTTGAGCACCACGCAGTTGCCCGCAGCAAGCGCAGGAGCGAGCTTCCATACCGCCATCAACAGCGGGAAGTTCCACGGAATGATCTGTCCGACGACACCCAGTGGCTCGGGAATGTGGTAGGCATAGGTATCGTGATCAATCTCCGAGATATGCCCTTCTTCGGCGCGGATGCAGCCAGCAAAATAGCGAAAATGGTCAATCGCCAGCGCCACGTCGGCGGCGATGGATTCGCGGATCGGCTTGCCATTGTCGATGGTTTCGGCAACAGCCAGCATCTGCGTGTTGGCTTCCATCAGGTCCGCGATCTTGAGCAGCATGTTGGAGCGCTCTGTCGGAGAGGTCTTGCCCCAAGCGGGAAAAGCGGCATGGGCCGCATCCAGAGCAGCCTCGATGTCATCCGCATTGGAGCGGGCACATTCGCAAATGACCTCGCCGGTGATGGGCGTCACATTGTCGAAATACTGGCCGGACTTCGGTTCGGCGAACTGGCCATTGATGAAATTGCCATAGCGCGGTTTGAACGGGAATTCCACATTCAGGTGCGTCGTATCAAGCGTCGCACTGCGGCTGACGGGTGTATTGATATCCATGATTTTCCTCCCAAAATAGTGCCTGCCATCCCGATCCTGTCGGACCTCTTGCTCGTGGGTCTGCTTCTTCCAGACGGCCTGCAAACTGTAGCCGCTCCAGACTAGAGCCGCCTCGCATGCGCGCCTATGAGACCAAGGTGCCTATCTTAAGTATGAGTGCAATTACGTAGAAAAAACGCCCGCGTGCCTATCGGGAAAACAATGACTTACCGCGGTGCAGTAGACAGGTGTGAGGCTCGAAATATAGACTTTGGCACAGGGGGAGCGCTGTGGTTGGCAGGCGACATTTATCCTGGCCAAGAATGTTTTGAGAGAGGGCTTTAGCAACGGGCACACGGCGCAGATGAACAAGGTGGTGGCCGCATAGGATGCATGGCAATCCATGCCCTTCCCCGATGGCGGCGAGTAAGGTCAAGGTGGGAGTTCTTCGACCGATTGGGCAAGACGCCTTGATAGGCGAAGGAAGGCGCTCTGCCCATATTGCGGTGCAAGGCAGATGGTACAAAAAAGCAAGCCTGCGCCTATTCCGAGATATCCAGATTTTGTTCACTAGAAATCGGTCTAGAATAGCAAAAATTTGATCGCGACATTTTGTCTTCGTAATAGTCGTTATGCAAAATTATGGGGGCTAAAATATGAGTTTTAAAGGGGAATTCGGTTTAAGGCCTCCTTCTTCCATCGCCGGGAGCTGTTCATTTTTGTCCAAGGATAGGGCGTTTTTGCGCTCCCACAAGGCATGAACAAAATAACCCAATGATTTTTCTGGATTCTTTCCTTCGGGGAAAGCCCCCCGATACCTAAATATGAGCTTCATCGAGGCTCGTATTTGTTCCCTTGTAGCCGTCAGATGCGGGAAAATTGTATCGCGATGCGATGCTGATATGGGGGCTTCAATCGGAAAAAATTTGCTGGTGTTTTCCATCACTTGCCTCAAAGCCTGCGTGGAAATGCTGCAGATGCTAAATTGGCCCATCCGGGGCCGGAACAAGGCCCTTGACGCATCAAACGTCTTAGCCTATCGCCTTAGGCCGTACGTTCAATTTTTTTGACTCTCGCGATGCCTTCGTCGTGACCCGTTCGCACCAGCGAGACCTTAGTCAACGTGCATGCCAATGGAATAATGCGCTGATGCCCGCTTTACGGCATCAAGCATGATGTCGGATTCGCTTCAAGCCAGTCTCAGGGACGGTCCGGCGTCATCTCGAAATTCATAACCACCGAGGATCGGCAGCTCTCATCATTCCTCCAGATGCCGAGCGCTGGCCCCAGAGTGACATTGCGTTCATCGCTTGTGATGAACCGCAACGCCACGACCAACAAAAGGACAGTAGCCTTCATGACCGCTCCTGCTAAACCCCGCACGCTCTTTCTGACGCCGACGACGGATGCGTTTCGTCTTGCTACGCCGGCGCTTGGCCTTGTTCGCGCTTTGCAGCGCGCAGGCCACAAGGTAGCCTTCGCCAAGCCTGTTGCCGATTCCACGATCGAAGATGGCGAAGAGGATATTTCCGTTCACTTTGCCCGCTCTCTGTGCAACCTGACCGTTCCGGAGCCGATTTCCCTGACCCATGCCGAAGACCAGATCCGCTCAGGCAATATCAGCACCCTGCTGGAAGATATTGTTGCGCTGGTTGAAGAAGCCCGTGGGGATGCTGAAATCGTCGTTGTTGAAGGGGTCGTTCCTGCCGAGGATCACAACCTGATCAGCGATCTGGACGTCGCCATGGGGCGCAGCCTTGCCGCTGAAGTCATCGCGGTTCTCTCCGGTAAATCCGGTGACGTTTCCGCCATCGTGGATGCCGTACGCGATGTTGCTCTGCGTGTGAACACAGCAGTGCGCCCGCTGGCTGGTGTCATGATCGGCCGCCTGCCGGATGTTTCGCTCGCCAGCGACATCAAGGTCGCGCTCGAAAAAGCCAAACTGGATTTCCCTCTGATCGCTGCCTATCCGGTAACTCAGAGCCTCAATGCGCCGCGTCTTAAGGATGTGGTTGCCGAATTTGGCTGCAATATCCGTTATCAGGGTGGTCTTGATATGGCCCGCATGGAAGATGTGGTCGTGGCTGCCCGCCCGCCAGAACATCTGGTCAAACTCTTTAAACCCGGCACTCTCGTCGTTACACCGGGCGATCGTTCCGATGTCATCATGACAACGGCTCTGGCCCAGAGCGCAGGCATGCCCATTGCTGGCCTGATGCTGACCTGTGGCGTTCCGCTTTCTCCTTCCATTGATGAATTCCTCAGCGCTCGCTTGTCTGACCTCACCATTCTGGAAGTGGAAGAGCAGACCTTTGATGCTGCGACCCGATTGGCTGGCATGGACCGTCGTGTCCGCCCAGGCGATGACCCACGGATGGAAGTGCTGATGGATCACACAGCAGACCATACGGATCTGTCTGCGTTGCGTCTTGATGACAGCGGGGATGCGACCGTTCACATGCCTCCTCCGATGTTCCGCCACCGTTTGATCAAGGATGCAAGCCGCGCTGGCGCCACCATCGTTCTGCCGGAAGGCGATGAACCACGCACACTGCGCGCAGCTGCCATTTGCGCCGAAAAGAAAATCGCCCGCTGCCAGTTGCTGGCCAAGCCGGCAGACGTGGAAACCGTTGCCAAAAGCCATGGCATCACCCTGCCAGCCGGTCTGGAAATTATCGATCCGGACGAAATCCGCGGCAAATATATCGAACCGATGTGCGAGCTGCGCAAAAAGAAAGGCCTGACGCCAGATCAGGCTGAAGCTCAGCTGGAAGATAATGTTGTCCTGGGCACCATGATGCTGGCAACCGGCGATGTTGAAGGGCTGGTATCGGGCGCGGTTCACACCACGGCGTCTACCGTTCGTCCGGCTCTGCAGCTGATCAAGACCGCTCCGGGCAACTCCATCGTGTCTTCGGTCTTCTTCATGCTGATGCCTGATCAGGTGCTGGTATATGGTGACTGCGCCATCAACCCGGACCCGGATGCAGCTCAACTGGCTGAAGTGGCCATACAGTCTGCCGATTCCGCCAAAGCCTTCGGTATCCTGCCGAAAGTCGCCATGATCTCCTACTCCACCGGCACCTCCGGTGTTGGTGCGGATGTCGACAAGGTGCGTGAGGCAACTGCCATCGTTAAGGAAAAACGCCCTGACATCATCGTCGATGGCCCGATCCAGTATGATGCGGCCTCCGTTGAGAGCGTCAATCGCCAGAAAGCACCAGGCAGCCCGCTTGATGGTCATGCCAACGTGTTCATCTTCCCGGATCTGAACACCGGCAACACCACTTACAAGGCGGTCCAGCGTTCTGCCGATGTCGTCTCTGTTGGTCCGATGTTGCAGGGTCTGCGCAAGCCGGTCAACGATCTGTCCCGCGGCGCTCTGGTTGACGATATTGTCTACACCATCGCTCTGACGGCCATTCAGGCCGGTGCTGAAAAGGCTTAAGGCTCTGGGCTGAAGTCCAAACAGCTCAAGTGAATAAAAAGAGGCTCCCGGACGCTTTGCCCGGGAGCCTCTTTTTTGCATCATTCTTCTGGTCGTCAAGGTGAACCCTTCACGATGGGTCATCAAAGCCGCGGTCTTTAGTCGACCGGGTCAACATGAGAGGCCACTTCCTTCTCCAGTCGATGGCTCGCCGCACCCGGCTCTCCGCCCAGAGGCGCGATCCAGCGATAAAGCACAGGGATGAGGAACAAGGTGAACAGGGTGGCAAACCCCAGCCCGCCTACCACGACCCAGCCGACCGCAATGCGTGCTTCGGCGCCAGCCCCCGAGGTGAGGATCAGGGGCAAGCCGCCAAAGACGGTTGACACCATGGTCATCATCACCGGCCGGATGCGCAGGCTGACAGCATCGCGAATGGCGCTGTCTATATCCTGCCCCCGTTCGCGCAACTGGTTGGCGAACTCCACGATCAGAATGCCGTTCTTGGCCATCACACCGATCAACATGACCAGACCGATCTGGCTGTAATAGTTGAGCGTTCCACCCGTAATCAGGATCGCCAGCATGGCGGCGGCAAGACCAAAGGGCACGGTGATCATGATGATCAGCGCGGAAACAAAGCTCTCGAACTGGGCTGCGAGCACGAGAAACACGATGATCGCCGCAATGCCGAAGATCAGCAGGGTTCCTGCGCGTCCCGAATCCAGCTCGGCCGCTTCACCCAGCAGCGTTACGCTGGTGCCTTGCGGCAGCACATCCTGCGCGATGGCACGCATACGCTCAACCGCCTGTCCCAGATCCACGCCTTGCGGCAGGTTGGCATTGACGGAGATCGCAAGCGAACCGCCTTCGCGGGCATAGGAGGCCTGGCTGAGCACCTGCTGGAAACTGGCTACCGAGGAAAGTGGAATGATGTTGCCCTCACTCGTGCGGGCAAACATGCGTTCCAGATCGCTTGCGTCATTGACCGGCCAGCCACCATCGGGATTGACGGTGAGGTCGACCTCTTCCCCATTGATGAAGACTGAGGTCGGGGTCAGTCCCTGCGTGACTGCCGAGATGGTGTCGGCAACCGTATCAGGCGTAATGCCCAGTTCCAGCGCCCGGTCCCGGTCTATGTCCACGCTGATCTGCAAGGAGGTGTCATTGGATCGCAGCTGCGGATTGGTGAAGGTCGGGTCTTGTTCCATGGCTGCAATCAGCTTGTCCGCCCCTTCCACCAGCCTTGGATAGTCGTTGCCCGTAACCGCGAAGCTGAGGCCCGAACCACCGCCGCGGATACCAAGCGAGTTCCCCGAACGGGCGATGACGCGAATGCCGGGGATCTTGGTGAATTTGCGGTTCAATTCAGCCAGAATCGCCTGCTGGTCACGGTCGCGATCCGCCCAGTTGGCAAGGCGCACAATCACGAAGGCGCGGGTGCCGCCACCGCGGCCAATCAGGCTCAAGACAGACGTGATCTCGCCGGTTTCGCGATAAGGGGCAAGGATCTCTTCCACCTCCTCGGTCTGCTCGTTCATATAGTCATTGGCCCCACCCACCGGACCGGAGATAATCATGAAAAACATGCCCCGGTCTTCGGATGGCGTCAGGGTGCTGGTGAGATTCTGGGCCGCACCAATGGCGAAGACGGCAAAGGCTATGGCGATACCGATGGTCAGCAGCGGGTAGCGGATGGCCTTGTCGATCACCTTCAGAAACAGCTTCTTGGGCCGACTGTCTTCGAAATAGGCATCCTTTCCGTTTGCTGCCAGCATTTTCTTGGATGGCTTGCCCGGATCGAGAATGGAAGCCAGCATCGGGGCCATGGTGAGGGCCACAACAGAGGACAGCGTGACGCAGAAGGCGAGCACGAAACCAAACTCGGAAAAAACGCCACCTGCCTGTCCGGGCAGGAAGGAAATGGGGATGAAGACAGCAGCCAGCGTGGCCGTTGTCGAGATCACCGCGAAGAATACCTCGTTGGTGCCCGTCACGGCAGCCAGGCGAGCCCCTTCGCCCTCATGACGCCTGCGGACAATATTTTCCACCACCACGATGGCGTCATCCACCACCATGCCGGTGGCGAGCACGAGAGCCAGCAGGCTGATGGTGTTGACCGAAAAGCCGACAATCCAGATGGCAGCGAGGGTACCGATCAGGGCCACCGGAATGGCAATGGCCGGAATGATGGTGGCCCGCCAGGACCGCAGAAACAGAAAGATGACGACGATCACGATGGCCACGGCCAGAAGGATCGACTTAGTGACTTCCTGAATGGACCCTTCGATGAAAATCCCATCGTCGGTGGTTGTCGTCAGGGTAACGCCCTTGGGCAACTGGTCCTTCAACTCTGCAACAGCCTGCCGCACATCTTGCGAGATGGTCAGCGTGTTGCCGACGGACTGGCGCACGATATCGATGCCGATGGACGGGCGCCCATTGACGCGGGCAGCCTGAGTGGTGTCTTCGCCTGTCAACTGCACATTGGCAATATCGGAGATATAGGTCGTCGCATTGATGCGCAGCTTGCCGATCATTTCGGCTGTCACAACCGGGTTGATGGAACGCAGGGTAGTCGTGCTTGTATCGCTGTCGACCGAGCCCAGCGAATAGTCATTGCGCAGGGTTCTGAGCGTTGTGCTGATGTCATTGAGTGTCAGCCCCCGGGCCAGAAGCGCTGGCATGGAGACATTGATCCGGAATTCATTGGCCCGCGCGCCTGTCACCGTGATTTCGGCAATGCCTTCCACCAGATTGAGCCGATCTGTGATCTGGCCTTCTGCCAAGGTGGTGAGCTCGGCAAGGCTCTTGTTGCCCGAAAGGGCGAGGCGGATGATGGGATCTGCATCTGCATTGCTCTTGCGCACGGTTGGATCTTCCACATCGTCAGGCAACTGGCGCATGGTCTGGGAGACGATCTCGCGCGCCTCGTTGGCCGCAATATCCACGTCGCTATCGCTGTTGAGATCCAATGTGATGCGACTTCGGCCATAGCTGGAGGTCGAGGAGATACCCTTGACCCCATCCAGCGCCCCGAAGGCGTCTTCCAGCACGGATGTGATTTCCCTGTCGACCACTTCGGCAGAGGCCCCATCATAGGTGGTGCGGATGGACAGGGAGGGTTTGTCGACATCGGGCATCTCACGCACCTCGACGCCCGAAAGCGCAGCAATGCCGGCGATGATGATCAACAGGTTGAGAACGAAGGCCAGAATGGGACGGGCAACAAAGATGCGGGTCATGCCTTCAAGATGCTTGTTCGCCATCTGTGTTACTCCGCCGCCGGGGATGCTGTGTCTGGTGTGGAGCCTGTGTCCTGCTCGGCGATGATGGACGCACCCGGACGCAGTTTCTGTACGCCTTCCACGACCACTTTTGTGCCTTCCTTGAGGTCATCGCCTTCAATCCAGATCGTGTCATCCTGCCGATAGCGGAAAATGACAGGAACCGCTCTGACCTTGCCATCTTCTGCCAGCCAGACCTGCGTGCCATCCCGCGTCCATGTGAGCGCCATGGCTGGCACGGCGGCGAGCGGTTCGGTGGTCTGGCGCAGCATCACTTCAAATGTCATGCCGGGCCAGAGACGTCCATCATGATTGTCGATTTCAGCTTTCACGGTGATCGTGCGGGTGGTTTCATCAATGGTGCTGTCGAATGCAATGATCTTGCCGTTGAAAATCTTGCCGTTGATGGCAGGCGTTGTGGCAAAGACGTCCTTGTGCAACTGCAACAGATTCATGGCGCGCTCGGGCAACTCGAACGTGACGAGGATGGTTTCGGTGTTGTTGATATCGACAATATCCGCTCCGTTGGAGAGGAAATCCCCCACTTCCCATTCCACCAGACCGAGGCGCCCATCTATCGGGCTTGTGATCGTGCGGTCTTCGAGCTCCTTCTGGGCCAAGGCAAGCTTTCCTTGCGCAACGGCAACTGCGGATTCAGCCTCTTTCATGCTGGTGGCTGTCACGATGCCACTGTTGCGTGATTGCAAGAGAGTGTAGCGCTCAAGCGTGTCTTCGGCCTGGGAGAGATTGGCCTGGGCAATTTCGACATTGATGCGCTCGCTGGTATTTTCCAGCTCCAGCAGGACATCGCCGGAGGAAACCTGCGGTGTGCCCTCGAACATGACCTGCTTGATCTGGCCGGATACTTCCGAGACGAGCGTGACGCTTTGTTTGGCAACGCCCGTGCCGATGGCACTGAAGGTATCCTCATAGGGCCGGAACGTCACATCGGCCAGCGTTACATAGGTAGCGCCCGAGCCTCCGCTGCGTCGGCCACCCTTGGCCTTTGGCGCACGGCCCCCTTGTCCGGACGCGGTCTGGCCAGTTGAGTCTGAAAAAAGAGAGGAGATACCGGCAGGCATTCCGAATTGATAAATATAAGCAGCAATAATGAGAAGTACCGCAGCAATCAGGCTCAAAATATGTTTCATCTGTTTTGTCCGTATGGGGCAAATATGTACAAAGTCCAACTTTTATCTTATTGGATTGTGGTCGTTTCAAGTAACATTTTCCCCATTATTGTAACCGTTTGTATCCATTCTCTTCTGGAGTGGCACAAGACATGAGGCTCTATCTGCCTTTGTCAGGCAATGAAAAGCCCCGCCAACAGGGCAGGGCTTCAAAAATGTGGCTGCTTTTAAAACAGGCGCTTAGCCCGCTTGTTGTTTGGCCTGTCGGCGACGGGAATGAAGCAATGGCTCGGTATAGCCGTTTGGCTGTTCTCTGCCCTTGAAGACCAGATCACAGGCCGCCTGAAAAGCGACCGATCCATCGAAATTGCCGCCCATCGGAGTGTAGGCCGGATCTCCGGCATTTTGCTCATCCACGATGACTGCCATGCGCTTCATGGTTTCCAGAACCTGCTCCGCATCCACGAGCTCATGATAGAGCCAGTTTGCGACATGCTGGCTGGAAATGCGCAAGGTGGCGCGGTCTTCCATCAAGCCGACATTGTGAATGTCCGGTACCTTTGAGCAGCCAATGCCCTGATCAATCCAGCGCACCACATAGCCCAGAATGCCCTGTAGATTGTTATCCAGCTCTTTCTGGATGGTCTCCGCATCCAGCTCGCGCAGGCCAAGCAGTGGCACCGAGAGGATTTTGTTCAAATCCGCGCGGGCCCGGCTCAAAAGGCTATCCTGAACCGAGGCGACATTGACCTTGTGATAGTGGGTGGCATGCAGGGTTGCCGCAGTGGGCGATGGCACCCAAGCGCAGCTTGCGCCAGCTTGCGGGTGACCAATCTTGCTGGTCATCATATCGGCCAGTTCATCCGGCTTGGCCCACATGCCCTTGCCGATCTGCGCCTTGCCCTTGAGGCCGGTTTCAAGGCCGATATCGACATTCCAGTCTTCATAGGCGGCGATCCATGGCTGGGTCTTGATTTCGTCCTTGGGCAGGAAGGGGCCCAGTTCCATCGAGGTGTGGATTTCATCACCGGTGCGATCAAGAAAGCCGGTATTGATGAAGACGATCCGATCCTGGACCGCACGGATGCATTCTTTCAGGTTGATCGTCGTGCGACGCTCTTCATCCATGACGCCAATTTTGAGCGTGTTGCGTGGCAGCGAGAAGGCATCTTCCACCTGACAGAAGAGATCCTCGGCGAAGGCGACCTCTTCAGGGCCATGCATCTTGGGTTTGACGATATAAATGCTGCCTGTGCGGCTATTGCCCTTGCGCTTGAGATCATGCAGCGCACAGGCCGTTGTTATGAATGCATCCATGATACCTTCGAAGATGGCCTTGCCCGAACTGTCCAGAATGGCATCATTGGTCATCAAATGGCCGACATTGCGCACCAGCAGAAGGCTGCGCCCATGCAGGGTCAGCGGTTTGCCATCTGCTCCGGTATAGGTGCGATCAGGATTGAGGGTGCGGGTTATCATGTGCCCGTTCTTCTCGAAACTGTCCTTGAGATCCCCCTTCATCAGGCCGAGCCAGTTGCGATAGGCCAGACATTTATCTTCAGCATCGACAGCAGCAACGGAATCTTCGCAGTCCTCGATGGTGCTGATGGCCGATTCGATGATGATGTCTTTTACGCCAGCCGAAGAAAGCTTGCCGATCGGGTGGCTCTTGTCGATATGCAACTCGATATGCAGGCCGTTATTCTTGAGCAGGAACAAAGTGTCGTCAACATGCCCGGCATATTGGGAGGTGTCTTTAAGAAGGGTCTCGCTACCATCTGCAAAGCTGGCAGACAGAGTGCTCTTGTTGGCAGAAAGTGCATAGACGACGACATCGGAATGAGATCCTTCAGCCAGAGGCACGGCTTCGTCCAGAAAGGCACAAGTCTTGGCAATGACAGCCCGTCCTCGCGCTTCATTGAGGCTTTTGCCCGGCGCAAGATCTCCGGATTGATCAAGGGCATTTGTGCCATAATAGGCGTCATAAAGGCTCCCCCAGCGCGCATTGGCGGCATTGAGGGCAAATCGGGCATTCATCACCGGCACAACCAATTGTGGCCCGGCGAGCGTTGCAATTTCTTCATCCACATTGGTCGTGGTGACTTCGAAATCCTCTCCCTCGGGAAGCAGATAGCCAATATCTTCGAGGAAATCACGATAGAAGCCCTGATTGAAGGCATGGCCGCTGTTCATCTTGCACCAGGCGTCGATCTGTTCCTGCAGCGCATCGCGCTTGGCCAGAAGCGCAATATTCCTTGGGGTCAGCAAGCGAACCGTATCGGAAAGACTCTTCCAGAAAATGCCGGAATCCACGCCTGTTCCGGGGAGGATCTCCTTTTCAACCAGAGCGCAAAGCGCCGGGTCTACCCGTAATCCAAATTTATCCAGTCTATTGGTCATTTTCTTGGTCCTGCTGCAATCGAGAGTATGAGTTGGCGTGGCGCAAACCGCCCGGCTCTGCGGTGCGCGATTATGAACGGAACTGTTCTCTTCTGAAAAGGCGAAAATTTCATTTATTTTATCAAATTTCAAGAAGATGCTTCTCTTCAAAGCAGCGATCATCATGGTTGGCAAAAAGGGGTATAGACTGTTTGATGAGGGCAGCTTTGAACCTGTCTCATGATGGCCTATTCGGGCATAGATGTGAAGGAAGGGACCGCATGTCCTTGCAAAAATACCACATTCCAAAGGGTGGGTTACCGCCTCAATCACAGCTTTTGACAGACAAGGCTGTCTTTACTCCCAGCTACGCGGTTATTCCCCAAGGGACCATGCGCGATATCGTTTGCAGCCATCTGCCCTTCTGGCGTGGCATGCGCATGTGGGTTCTGGCCCGTCCCATGTCCGGCTTCGCAGAAAGCTTCTCGCATTATATCGTCGAGTTGGAAGCAGAAGGGGGCTCAGACCGGCCCGAAACAGATGCAAGCGCCGAAGGGGCTCTGTTTGTGGTTGGTGGCGCGATTGTCCTCACCGTCGCAGGCAAGGAGCAACGGCTCGAAGAAGGCGGCTTTGGCTTCATTCCTGCCGGCACGGACTGGACGATCAGCAATGCGGGCAAGGCTCCCGCCGTCTTTCATTGGTTTCGCAAGGCCTATGTCGCAGTGGACGGGTTGCCAGCGCCAGACCCCATTTTCGTCAATGAAAAGACCATCGTTCCGATCCCTATGCCCCAGACAGACGGCAAATGGGCCACGACCCGCTTCATGGACCCAGAGGATATGCGCCATGACATGCATATCACCATCGTGACATTTGAACCCGGTGCGGTCATTCCCTTCATGGAAACCCACGTCATGGAGCACGGCCTTTATGTGCTGGAAGGCAAGGCGGTCTACAAACTCAATCAGGATTGGGTGGAAGTCGAGGCTGGCGACTATATGTGGCTGAGAGCCTTCTGCCCACAGGCCTGTTATGCAGGCGGGCCGGGCAAGTTCCGCTATCTGCTTTATAAAGATGTGAATCGGCACATGTCTTTTAAGTGATGCCAATACGGCATCAGTTGCATGGTGTTCGCTCTATACTTTTTGTAAAATCCTGAAACTGTCGTAGCTTTTTCGGCATTCACGAAAGAATGTCGTTGAACTAGAGTTGCTATTGCCCAATTGCTGATCACTAGATCTATTTGCGCATTTTCTGGGCACTTTATCTTGTCTGGAGGGTCAGGTTATGCCGTCAATTCGCAAAGACATCCGTTTCTGGCTCAATGACGAACTGATCACGCTTGATCAGTGTTCGCCGACGGAGACATTGCTTGACTATCTGCGGCTCGAAAAACGCCTGACCGGAGCCAAGGAAGGATGCGCAGAAGGCGATTGCGGCGCATGCACCATTCTTGTGGGGCGGCTTTTCCAAGGCACTCTCATGTATGAGGCCGTCAATGCCTGCATTCGCTTTCTGCCCAGCCTTGATGGGTGCCATGTAGTCACAATCGAAGCCCTGAGAGATGAAGAGGGCGGGCTGCATCCTGTGCAACAGGCGATGGTAGATCATCATGGGAGCCAGTGCGGTTTCTGTACACCGGGCATTGTCATGTCGCTTTATGCACTCTGGATGATCAACCCCGAACCGGGGCGGAGCCAGATCGAAGAAGCCCTGCAAGGCAATCTCTGCCGCTGCACCGGCTATGCTCCGATCATCAGGGCCGCTGTCGCCATAAGTGATTACGGATCTCCGCTCTCCGATTGGCTGGAGCAGGAGCGGAAAACCAATTTCAAACGGCTTATCGATTTGCATGACGGTGCCCGTGTGGTGCTGGAGGCGAGGGGGCATCGGGCCATTCTGCCAGCCAATCTGGATGACTTCTCCCATGTGCGCCTTGAAGAGCCTGATGCGATCATCGTGGCGGGCAGCACGGATGTCGGTCTTTGGGTGACAAAGCAGATGAGAGAGCTGCCGACCCTGATCTTCATAGCCCATCTTGAAGAGATGAAGGCTGTGATCTGCTCACAATCCCACATCACCATCGGAGCCGCTGTCACCTATAGCGAGGCGAAGCAGGCCATGAGCAGCCATTTCCCTCATCTGGACGCCTTCTGGAACCGGATTGCCGGTCAGCAGATCCGGAATATGGGAACGATCGGTGGCAATATTGCCAATGGCTCGCCCATCGGCGATATGCCGCCGGTGTTGATTGCGCTGGGAGCGGATCTCGTTTTGCGCAAAAGCTGGGAACAGCGCGTCATTCGCCTTGAGGATTTCTTCATCGATTATGGCAAGCAGGATCGGTGGGAGGGAGACTTTGTGGAAGCCATTCGCATTCCCATCCCGGCACCGGACAGCCTGCACGGGGTGTATAAGATTTCCAAGCGACGCGATGAGGATATTTCTTCGGTTTGCGCTGCATTCCATCTGGTCATTTCGGATGGCCAGATCACCAAGGTGCGTATTGCCTTTGGTGGCATGGCCGCAACGCCCAAACTGGCGGCCGAAGCAGAACGCGCGCTGAAGGGGAAGGCCTTTACCCGCGAAACCATGCTGGCGGCCGCAGAGTGTCTGCCGCTGGATTTTCAGCCCATCAGCGACATGAGGGCGAGCGCAGACTATCGCATGCGCGTTGCCCAAAATCTCTTCGAACAATTCTGGCATGACAAACAGGGGATGATGCCTCTGGAGGCCGCTGAATGAAACAGGATATCAAGACCGAAGACGCAATCCGCGGAGAAGTGCATAAAAATCTCCCCCACGAGTCGGCGCAAAAGCATGTAAGCGGCCAGGCTGACTATACCGATGACATACGCGAGCCCATTGGCACCTTGCATGCCTATCTGGGCTTGAGTGATGTGGCCCACGCAAAGCTTGTCGATATGGATTTTTCTGCCTGTCTGGCTATGGAAGGTGTGGTTGGGGTGATCACCGCCAAGGATATCATTGCGCCGGGCTATAATGATATCAGCGCCAACCATCTGGATGATGAACCGGTGTTTCCGACCGATGAAATCCAGTTTCTCGGCCAACCTCTCTTTGCCGTCGTTGCCCGAACGCGGGCTGAAGCGCGCAAGGCCGCGGCTGAAGCCAAAGTCACCTGTGAGCCCTTGCCTGCGCAGATTGATGCCCTTGAGGCCAAGGAAACCGGCTATCCCTATGTCGCCAAACCGCTCAAGCTGGAGCGCGGCGATGTTATCAAGGGCTTTGCCTGCGCGGCCAACCGGATCAAGGGCCAGATCCGGATCGGCGGGCAGGATCACATGTATCTGGAAGGCCAGATCGCCTTTGCCCTTCCCGGGGAAGATGAGGATATGCTTATTCGCACCTCAACCCAGCATCCGAGCGAAGCCCAGCATATGGTCGCACAGGTGCTCGGTATTCCCTCCCATTCGGTCACCGTTGAAGTGCGCCGTCTTGGTGGTGGCTTTGGGGGCAAGGAATCGCAGATGAATATCTTCTGCGTTGTCGCCGCCCTTGCCGCGCGCAAATTCGGCCTGCCGGTCAAGATCCGACCAGATCGCGATGATGACATGACGGCCACCGGCAAGCGCCATGATTTCGTCGTCGAATATGATGTTGCCTTTGATGATGACGGAGTGATTGCTGCCGTCGAGAGCGATTTTCTGGCGCGCTGCGGATTTGCCGCTGATCTCTCCGGCCCGGTGACGGACCGGGCGCTGTTTCACGCCGACAATGCCTATTTCTACCCTAATGTGCTGCTGCGGTCCCATCCTATAAAGACCAACACGGTGTCCAACACGGCCTTTCGTGGTTTTGGCGGACCGCAAGGCGTGGTCGTTGCCGAGCGCATGATCGAGGAAATCGCTTTCGCTCTGGGCAAGGATCCGCTGGAGGTGCGTAAGGTCAATTTCTATGGCGGTGCCGGGCGGGATCTGACACCTTACCATCAGCAGGTGGAGGACAATATCCTGCCACGCCTCATCGACGAGATGGAGGCCAAGTCAAACTATCAGGCCCGTCGCGCCGACATATTGGCTTTCAATGCCAAAGCGAATGCCGGCCATGGGCTCTATCGCAAGGGGCTGGCGTTGACGCCGGTCAAATTCGGTATTTCCTTTACCGCCACCCACTTCAATCAGGCAGGCAGCCTCATTCATGTCTATTCCGATGGCTCGATCCAGCTCAATCATGGCGGCACGGAGATGGGGCAGGGGCTCAATACCAAGGTGGCGCAGGTGGTGGCTGATGCCTTTCAGGTCGATGTCGGTCGGATCAAGATCACGCGCACAACCACCGACAAAGTGCCCAACACATCGGCGACGGCAGCGTCTTCCGGCTCGGATTTGAATGGCATGGCTGCCCTTGATGCTGCCAATCAAATCAAGGGGCGGCTGGTGGCCTTTCTATGTGAGAAATGGGACGTGCCAGAGGGTGAGATCACCTTTCTGCCCAACCGGGTGAAGATTGGCGAAAAGCATGTGTCTTTTAATGAGGTGATCAAACAGGCTTATCTGGCACGGGTGCATCTTTCAGCCGCTGGGTTTTACAAGACGCCCAAAATCCATTGGGATCGGGAGAAGGGGCAGGGCCGGCCGTTTTTCTATTTTGCCTATGGAGCGGCGGTCTCGGAAGTGACCGTCAATCGTCTGACGGGGGAATATGTCATTGATCGCACTGATATCATTCATGACGTGGGTCAGTCGCTCAACCCGATACTGGATCAGGGGCAGGTGGAAGGTGCCTTTGTTCAGGGCATGGGCTGGCTGACCACAGAAGAGCTATGGTGGGATAAGGACGGGCGGCTTAGAACCCATGCGCCCAGCACCTACAAAATTCCGCTAGCGAGCGACATTCCCCGCATTTTCAATGTCGAACTGGCCGAATGGTCCCAGAATGCCGAGCGCACGATCAAGCGCTCCAAAGCGGTGGGGGAACCGCCCTTCATGCTCGCAATTTCCGTACTGGAGGCCCTCTCCATGGCCGTGGCCAGTGTGGCAGACTATAAAATCTGCCCAAGGCTGGATACGCCCGCAACGCCTGAGCGGGTGTTGATGGCGATGGAAGACCTGATGGCAAAGGGGAGCCATGATGGCTAAGGGGTTGGCGTCTTTTCTGTTTGAGTCCAAAAGCGTCGTGAAGGTTTCTCTCGGCGCGATCAAGGGCTCTTCGCCGCGTGAGGCTGGAGCATCGCTTTATGTCTCGCCCGAGGGGATGCATGGCACCATCGGTGGCGGCCAACTGGAATATATTGCTATTGATGAAGCCCGCCGAATGTTGGCGCGTGGCAACACCGATAAACAGATGGCCGTGCCGCTTGGCCCTGAAATCGGTCAATGTTGCGGTGGAGCGGTCACGTTGACCTTTTTGTTGATGGATGAAACCCTGAAGATAGAGGAAATCGCAGAAGAGCAACGGCGAGAAGAGGCCCGGCCTCATGTCTATATCTTCGGCGCCGGACATGTAGGGCGTGCCCTTGCAAGGGCGCTGCATTTGCTTCCCGTAAGGCCTATCATCGTGGATAGCCGCGCAGGGGAACTGGCGCTGGTTGATGTGCCGGTGGAGCAGCGCCTGTCTGCTCTGCCCGAAGCTGACATTCGCACAGCACCGCCGGAAAGTGCCTATCTCATCCTGACCCACGATCACGCGCTTGATTTCCTGCTGGCCCGCGAAGTCCTTGGCCGCGAGGATGCAGCCTATGTCGGCATGATCGGCTCTAAAAGCAAACGGGGCACTTTCAGCCATTGGTTAAAACGCCAGGAACCAAACCTTGCGGCCAGACATCTCGAATCTCTCGTCTGCCCAATCGGTGCGCATGACATGGTGCGGGACAAGCGGCCCGAGGTCATCGCCGCGATGGTCGCCGCCGAGTTGCTGACCGTTCTTCTTTCAGCAAAGCGGCCTGAAGTGGCAGAGTCCGAGCTATTTTGATACGCCTTCCCACCCTTGGGCAAACCAAAGAAAAAGCCCGCCGAAATTCGGCGGGCTTTTGATTTTCAGTATTTAATCATTGCGCTCATTCGCCGGGCTGAATTTCCTGACTGTGACCAGCCATACCACCGGAAACCTCTTCGGTGGATTCCGCTGCCAGCTCTTCAGGCAGGATCAGATTGAGCACAACGGCAATGAGTGCTGCAGGCAACAGACCAGAGGTCAGCAGAACCTTCAGAGTGCCCGGAACATATTGCAAAGCGCTAGGCTCAAGCTGAAGGCCCAGACCTACGGACAGGGCAATGGCGAAGATCACCATATTGCGTCGGTTCCAGTTGACGTCGGCCAACATGGAAATGCCGGACGCCACGACCATACCGAACATCACGACAACGCCGCCACCAAGCACCTCGATCGGGATGGTGCGGATGAGGCTGCCGACTTTCGGTATCAGGCCGCAGATGATCAGGAAGATTGCACCGAAGGTGACCACGTGACGGCTCATGACGCCGGTGATGGCAACCAGACCCACATTCTGTGAGAAAGAGGTGTTGGGAAGCCCACCAAAGATACCGGCCAGAGCTGTGCCCAGACCATCAGCATAGGTTGCGCCCGCAATTTCCTTGTCGGTTGCCTCGCGACCCGCGCCACCCTTGGTGATGCCGGAGACATCGCCCACGGTTTCAATGGCGGAAACGACAGCCATCAGGCAGAAGCCGATGATAGCGGCAAAGGACATTTCAAAGCCATATTTGAACGGCATCGGCAGAGCAAAGGCAGCCGCATTGTTCCAGGAACCGGCAATGCTGGCCGGAGACAGCTTGCCAATGCCGATGGCAAAGACATATCCGGCGATAAGGCCGAGAAGAACAGCAGAGATGGCCCACATGCCACGGGCATAGAATTTGAGACCGAGCGTAACGAAGATCACGACTGCTGCGCAGGCCCAACTGGTGAGCGTACCGAATTCGGGCTTGCCGACCATATGGGCTCCGCCCGCGGAATATTGGATGCCGACCTTGATCAGCGCCAGCCCGATCATCATGACCACAAGGCCGGTGACCAATGGTGGCAGGGCAAAGCGGATCTTGCCGATGAACAGGCCAAGGAAGGCGTGGAACAGACCGCCGATAAAGATACCAGTATAGAGCGCAGCCATGCCATCAATGCCTTTGCCTGCGACCAGTGGAATCATCACGGGCAGGAAGGCAAAGCTGGTGCCCTGAACCACTGGCAACGCCGCGCCCACAGGGCCAATCGTGATGGTCTGCAACAGGGTCGCCACGCCAGCGATCAGCATGGACATCTGGATCATGTAAAGCAGCTCGGGAAAGTCTGGACTGTTCGAGCCAAAGCCGAAGCCTGCGGCCCCTGCGACAATGATCGCGGGTGTCACGTTGGCAATGAACATCGCCAACACATGCTGGATGCCCAAGGGAATGGCCTTGAGCAATGGCGGTGTGTAATTTGGATCCCGGAGCTGTTCCGGAGTGCCGATTGAATTCGTCTTCATCATGTTACCCCTCAACGGATGTTGTCTTTCCTCCGGTGACTTATTGTCTTTATTTTTTTGATTTCGTTTGTTTTTTTGTCTTTGGGGTCGCAGCAACCCAATAGGGCTCCTCGAACCAGTATTCTTCAAGATTGTTCGCTTCGCCGATCCGATCAACCACGGCAAAGAGGCCCGGAGCCTTGAGCGGTGTCAGCACCCCATGCCAGATATTGCGATGAAAATTGATGCCTTGTCCGGGCTTTGTTTCGAAAGCCAGTGGCCTGCCCGGTCTTCCCCCTTCGTCAGGTGCGACGATCACCAGAAAGCCATGCATGCTCATGGGCAGGAAGGCTTGCGAGCCGAGCGGGTGCCGCTCGACCATATCAAGGCAATAGGGAAGCGACCGCGGTTGGGCGTCAAATAGCGATATGCCCGCCTGTCCCGCTTCACCATCACTTGGCAGAAAATCCAGAGCGGCCAGATCATGATAGCGCCCGCAAAAGCCCTGATTGATGATCTTGGTTGGAGCGCCGTTCGCCTCCAGAATATCACCAAAGGGCGCGAAAGCCTCAGGGCTGAGGGGCGCAATCAAGATCGGTTCGTCGCTCATCGCGCCCCTCCTGCAAGGCTATCGCTCACACGATAGAAGGCGATGCGCTCGACCTGTTTGCACGCCGTGGCAAATTCGGTGTCGCTGTCATTTTCGATGCGCTGGATGAAAGCTTCAAGGATGCCGGCTTTGTCATGATCGCGCACGGCGATGATGAAAGGAAAGCCATGCTTTTCTATGTAGATCTTGTTCATGGCCATGAACTGGTCACGTTCATCATCTGAGAGAATATCAAGTCCGGCGCTGGCCTGCTCGGCGGTGGAGTCCGCCGTCAACTGCTTGGCCGCAGCCAGCTTGCCCGCCAGATCAGGATGGGCTTTCAGAACCGAGAGCTTTTCCCCATGGGAGGCCGAACGGAAAGCGCGGCAGAGCACGCTGTGCAAGCCGATGGCCGTATCGTGCGCGGGCCCGAGTTCCAGCGCAAAGGCGCGTTCGGCGATCCAGGGGCTATGCTCGAAGATACCGCCATAAAGGGCGACAAAGCGGGCCTCGTCCATCTGGCTTGGGCGCTCGAAGCGAACCGGTGGATGGGTCTTGTGCCAATGGCGGGCGATATCAATGCGGCGCGCAAACCAGACATCGCCTTTCGAGCGTGCATAATCCATGAAACGCTTCAGAGCCATGAAGCGGCCGGGGCGCCCCACAAGACGGCAATGCAGGCCGATATTCATCATCTTGGGAGTTCCGTCCTCGCCTTCTTCATAGAGGCAATCGAACGTATCCTTGAGATAGGCGAAATACTGGTCGCCGGAGTTAAAGCCTTGCGCGGTGGCGAAACGCATATCGTTGCAATCGAGCGTATAGGGGATCAATAACTGATCGCGCTCTCCCGCCTCGATCCAGTAAGGCAGGTCATCATCATAAATATCGGATATATAATCGAAGATGCCGATCTCGCTGGCCAGCGCCACGGTGTTGGCCGAGCAGCGTCCCGTATACCAGCCCAGCGGTTTGGCTCCGGTGACTTCCTCATGCAGGCGAATGGCCTCCAGCATGTCGGCTTTTTCAGCTTCCGGGCTAGCGTCTTTATATTCGATCCATTTAAGGCCGTGGCTGGCGATTTCCCAGTCAGCGTCCTGCATGGCCGCAACTTGCTCGGGGCTGCGCGCCAGCGCCGAGGCGACACCATAAACCGTAGCCGGAATGCCCATGCTGGTGAATAGACGGTGAAGACGCCAGAAACCGGCGCGCGCCCCATATTCATAGATGGATTCCATATTCCAGTGGCGTTGGCCGGGCCATTGAGCCGCACCGACAATTTCGGACAGGAACGCTTCGGAAGCGGCGTCTCCATGCAGAATGCAGTTTTCGCCGCCCTCTTCATAGTTGATCACAAATTGCACAGCAATCTTGGCGCCGCCGGGCCAGTTGGCCGTTGGGGGCGTTGGTCCGTAGCCGGACATATTGCGCACATATCGCTTTTCGGTCTTATGCATTTTGGTGCCTTGCGGTTCCTTCAATTCATTTCCTTCTATAGCATTAAAATATGATCACATTTTCTTGAAATTCCGATAGGTATTTATGCAGAATGAAGGAGTGTATTCAGAATGGATGAGAATATGATGCAAATCTATATGCTTGCGCACAATGCCTAAGGGGCGCAAAGTGGCGCTGACATAAACGAAAAGATGAAGCAAGGATGGTAATCAATGGCCGGATATCTGACGACCCATGTATTGGACACTGCGCGGGGCTGCCCTGCGGTGGGCATGGCCATTGAGCTTTATCGGCTTGAGGGAGAGGCCCGCATCTTGCTGGCAACAAAAATCACCAATGAAGATGGCCGAACGGATGGAGCCATCCTGCCCAAGGAGGATTTCTCGGTTGGCATCTATGAACTTGTTTTCTATGCAGGCGCCTATCTTGATGAAGCCGAAGGACTGCAGACGGAGCCGCGCTTTCTGGATACCATTCCCATCCGCTTTGGTATGAACGAACAGAGCCATTATCATGTGCCCTTGCTGCTCTCGCCCTATGGCTATTCCACCTATCGGGGCAGCTGAGCATAGGGCTGTTGACCGGGGCAGAAAGCGCAAGCTGAAGAGCGATGCAAGCTAGCTGGCCTGCTGCGCATTTTCCTGGTCGGCCAGCACTGTGCGGATATGACCCGCGATGAAGTCGATGAACAGGCGAATCTTGGGGTCCTGCCGCCGCCGATGGGAATAAAGACAAGCCATCTGGATCGGGATTGGTGGGGTGTCGGTCAGGATCGGCACCAGCTGGCCCGTGCGCAAATAGTTCAAAACTTCAAATTCCGGCTTCAGGATGATGCCGTGACCATGCAGCGCCCAGTCTGTCAGCACGTCACCATCATCTGATTCGAACGGACCAGACACCGCAAAGCGCTTCACGCCATCTTCAGTCTGCAAGGGCCACTGGAATTCCGGCGCACCGGGATAACGCAGATTGAGACAGGCATGGTCCGGCCCGGCCAGCGCCTCCCCATTTTCCGGTTCCCCATGGGTTTCGATATAGGAGGGAGAGGCGCAAAGCACCCGGCGACAATCAGCAATCTTGCGGATGCGCAGATTGGAATCCTCCGGCACCCCAAGGAAAAAGGCAACATCAAGCCCTTCGGCAGCCACATCAAGCTTGCGATCGGAAAGGCGCATGCGCACGTCGATGAGCGGGAATTCCTTTTTGAAATCAGGCACGGCAGGCGCCACCAACCGGCGGCCGATGCCAAGGGGGGCTGCCACATGGATGGAGCCGCGCGGCTTGAGCGTGACGCTGGAAACAAGAGCTTCGGCCTCCTCGATGGTTTCCAATATGCGACAGGCACCGGGATAGAAGAGCTTGCCCTGTTCGGTCGGGGTTAACATGCGGGTCGTACGCTGAAACAGGCGCACATTGAGATGGTCTTCCAGTTGCGAAATGCGGGCCGAGGCCACGGCGGGCGAAATACGCTGGTCGCGAGCGGCGGCCGACATGGAGCCCAATTCAAACACGCGCACAAAGGTTTTAATATTATCAAAATAGGACATGGCGTGGGGCCATCGCTTTTTCTTGTTTTTTTTGAATCTGATCAGTCTTTTTCTTCATACCAGAAAATACATCTCTGCAATAGAGTGTATGAAAGGCTTGATACAGCCCGCACGAGGGGGAGCAATAGATTGAATTTGGAGTTTTGGGATGCTTGATTTTGACTTATTGCAACCGCTCATCTGGTCCTGGCTGGAATTTGCCGTCCGCTGGACCCATGTGATCACCGCGATCGCATGGATTGGATCGAGCTTTTATTTCATTGCGTTGGATCTGGGCTTGCGCAAGGCTCCCAATCTGCCGGTTGGTGCCCATGGGGAAGAATGGCAGGTGCATGGTGGTGGCTTCTACCATATCCGCAAATTCCTCGTCGCGCCCGAGCATATGCCCGAGCACCTGACATGGTTCAAATGGGAAAGCTATTCGACCTGGTTGTCCGGTGCGGCGCTTCTTATGGTGACCTATTGGGCCGGGGCCAACCTGTTCCTCATCGACCAGTCCAAGATGGAGCTGGAGGTTTGGCAGGCGATCCTCATTTCTGCCGGGTCCCTGACGATCGGCTGGCTGGTTTATGATTTCCTCTGCAAATCGAGCCTTGATGCAAAGCCGACCCTTCTGATGGTGCTGCTGTTCGTGCTGCTGGTGGCCATGGGCTGGGGCTATAATCATGTCTTCACCGGTCGCGCCGTGCTGCTGCATCTTGGGGCCTTCACAGCAACCATCATGACGGCAAATGTCTTCTTCATCATCATCCCCAACCAGAAGATCGTCGTGGCCGATCTCAAGGCCGGACGCACGCCAGACCCCAAATATGGCAAGATAGCCAAGCTGCGCTCGACCCATAACAACTATCTCACCTTGCCGGTGATCTTCCTGATGCTGTCCAACCATTATCCGCTGGCTTTTGCCTCGCCTTATAACTGGGTGATCGCGGCGCTGGTGTTCCTGATGGGGGTTACCATCAGGCATTGGTTCAACACCCGCCATGCCCGCAAGGGTAACCCTTACTGGACCATTCCGGCAACCATCCTGCTGTTCCTTGCGATTGTCTGGATCTCGCTCATTCCCATGCTCTATGAAAGCGAAGGGGACATTATGGACGAGGACGAAGACATCAGCCAGACGCTCTCTGCCTATGAAATGAAATATGCCAATGCAGCGGGCTTTGAAGATGTGACCGATATCGTCATCAGCCGCTGTTCCATGTGTCATGCAGACGAAGTGGCGTGGGAAGGCATCGGCACAGCGCCTCGTGGCATCCATCTGGACAATGAGGCACGGATCATTCGGGCGGCGCGGGAAATCTATATCAATGCCGGGGCAACCAACGCCATGCCGCCCGCCAATGTGACCTTCATGGAGCCAGAAGAACGCCGGACGATCATCAACTGGTACAAGGCCGCGCAAAAGGGCTAGGCCTTCAGGCTTTGCTCATCTAGTAAGTTTACGTCCAAACAAAAAGGCCCGCATCCTGTGCGCGCCTTTTTTGTTTCCGCTTTGCTGATTGGCTCATGCCAGATCGAAGCCGGATTTTTTGCACAGAAAAGCAACGACCTCTTCAACGCCGACACCACGTGAGAGATCGGTGAAGAGATGGGGCTTGCTGCCGCGCACCGTCTTGGCGTCTTCTTTCATGCGCTCAAGATCCGCTCCGACATAGGGAGCCAGATCAGATTTGTTGATCAATAACAGGTCCGAGCGGGAAATGGCGGGCCCCCCCTTGCGCGGGATGTCGTCACCCTGCGCCACGGAGATAAGATAGATCGTCAGATCCGCAAGGTCTGGCGAGAAGGTTGCTGCCAGATTGTCACCACCGGATTCGATGAAGATGAAATCGAGATCCTTGTGTCGGGCGCAGAGGTCATCCACCGCAGCAAGATTGATCGAGGCGTCTTCGCGAATGGCTGTGTGTGGGCAGCCGCCGGTCTCGATGCCGATGACCCGGTCTTCGGCCAGAGCCTGCTTGCGCACCAGCGCTTCGGCATCTTCCTTTGTGTAGATGTCATTGGTGACGACACCAATGGAGAAGCGATCGCGCATGGCAAGGCAGAGCTTTTCGGTAAGCGTCGTCTTGCCCGAGCCAACCGGACCGCCGATGCCGATGCGCATCGGACCTTGGGCACTGTCGCAGGTGCTGGATGAAGTCATGATCGGAAAATCCTTGTATAAAGCGTCTCGTGCCGCATGGCGGCAATATCGGAATGAAAGCAGCTCGAGCCCAGATCATCAAGGCGCGCCGTGGCCGCATGGTTGGCGCTGGTCAGAAGCGGAGCTTCCAGACGTGCCTGCAATAAAAGGCCGTCTGTCTGGCCGAGCGGGACCAGGCGCATGGCAACGGAAATAAGGTTCGAGGCAAAGGCATGCAGGCTTGCTGGCAGAATGACGCCAAGATCAATGCCGTGTTCTTTGGCCGTAGCGCCCATGATGACGGGCAGGGCGATGGTCTCCGGCCCGGCCTTCTTGAGCTGCTCCTGCAGCCCTGTAGGCCATGCCGCACTGGCCTTGAAGAAAGCCATGCCCTGTTGGCTGGTCTCAACATAGCGCTCCTTGCTGGCCGAGAGGGCCAAAGCCAGATCATTGAGCGCGATGAGCTCATCCATGTTTCTTGAGCCAATGCGCCAGGCATGGGCCAGCAGAATGGCGTCACTCTTTGCACTGCCCAAGGTGATGATATGCTCGATCCAGTCGCCGACGCTGTCTCTGTCGTGGCAAATCCCCTCGCAGATCGCCGTTTCCAGCCCGTGGCTGTAGCTAAAGGTGCCAAGGGGAAAGGCCGGAGAAAGCCAGGTCAGCAGGCGCAGCAAAGCCGTTCCCTGCTGAACGCCAGTTGACGGGGGCGTGCCAGTCTGGGTGTTGGTCTCGGGATTAATGCTCATGCGGCTCGTGATCATGAGAATGGCTGTGGGAATGCGCATGGCCATGATCGTGACTATGAGTGCCGGCTGACTTGCTGACATAAGCGCCGCTCATGGGCGAGAAGGGCGCCGTTACTGCGCCCAGATTGCCGCCCAGCCCTTCCAACATGTCGGCGATCACCGCATCCTTGCGAATGCGCAGGTGATTCTCATAAATCTCGACCGGTTGATGGCGATTTCCCAGATGCCATGCCAATTGCAATAGCGCAAGCGGGCTTTCAGCGCGCACTTCATAGAGCGCCTCGGGTTTCGCCAACACCTTGATCACACGCCCGTCTTCCAGCAGCAAACCGTCCTCATGGTTCAACCGCATAGCTTTGGCGAGCGACAGCATGAAGTCAAGGCCATTGTCGCTGGTCAGTTGAATGCGGCGGCGGTAGCGGTCCTCTTCATCCAGAGTGATGGTGTCAAAGGCGTCCTGAGCGTAGCTACCTTTTGGCAAAATGCTGCTCGCTTTTGCTATCGGCATGGTCCTATCCTCTTAAAGCATATCCCTGCATGGGCTGGCCTGCGCAGGGATATGAGGGAATGTGTCTCTCTCTTTGGCCAAGGGCCAGATCAGAACAGGAAGTAGCGCTGGGCCATGGGCAGAACCTCTGCTGGCTCGCAGGTGAGGATTTCGCCATCGGCGCGCACTTCATAGGTCTCCGGATCGACCGAGATGTCCGGCGTGGCATCATTGAGCTTCATGGAAGCCTTGGAAATGCCGCTACGGGTATTCTCGACCGCAACCATCTGCTTGGCGGTGCCTAGCGTGTCCGGCAGGCCCGCATCCAGCGCAGCCTGAGATACAAAAGTCACCGAGCTGTTGGTCAGAGCCTTGCCGAAGGCACCGAACATCGGACGATAATGCACCGGCTGTGGCGTCGGGATAGAGGCATTCGGATCCCCCATTGGTGCAGCGGCAATGGAGCCGCCGATCAGCACCATATTCGGTTTGGCGCCAAAGAAGGCCGGATCCCACATGACGAGATCGGCGCGTTTGCCCACCTCGATGGAGCCGATATGCTTGCTCATGCCTTGCGCGATGGCCGGGTTGATGGTGTATTTGGCAATGTAGCGCTTGACCCGTTCATTGTCGTTGTCACCGGCCTCGATATTGAGTTTGCCGCGCTGTTTCTTCATCTTGTCGGCTGTCTGCCATGTGCGGATGATCACTTCGCCAACGCGGCCCATGGCCTGACTGTCCGAGGAAATGATCGAGAAGGCACCCATGTCATGCAGGATGTCCTCGGCGGCAATTGTTTCCTTGCGGATGCGGCTCTCGGCGAAGGCCACATCTTCGGGGATGTTGGCGTCCAGATGATGGCAAACCATCAGCATGTCCAGATGCTCGGCGATGGTATTGGCCGTATAGGGCCGGGTCGGGTTGGTGGACGAAGGCAGCACATTGTCCATGCCGCAGATCTTGATGATATCCGGCGCATGGCCGCCGCCAGCGCCCTCGGTATGGAAGGCATGGATGGTGCGACCCTTGAAGGCATCAACTGTGCTCTCGACGAAACCGGATTCATTGAGCGTGTCGGTGTGGATCATCACCTGCACGTCATACTCATCGGCAACAGAAAGACAGGTGTCTATGGCTGATGGCGTGGTGCCCCAGTCCTCATGCAGCTTGAGGGCTGCCGCGCCGCCCAGAAGCATTTCTTCCAGCGCCTTGGTCTTGGAGGCGTTGCCCTTGCCTGCATAGGCCAGATTCATCGGGAAGGCATCGGAGGCCTCGATCATGCGGGCAATGTGCCATGGTCCCGGTGTGCAGGTGGTGGCCAGCGTGCCATGGGCTGGGCCAGTGCCGCCACCAAGCATCGTGGTGATGCCGCTCATCAGCGCTTCTTCAATCTGCTGGGGGCAGATGAAGTGAATATGGGCGTCCATACCGCCTGCTGTGATGATCTTCCCTTCGCCTGCAATGGCTTCGGTGCCCGGGCCGATGATGATATCCACCCCGTTCTGGGTGTCCGGGTTGCCTGCCTTGCCGATGCCGCAGATCAAGCCGTCTTTCAAACCGATATCGGCCTTGTAAATGCCGGTATAGTCAACGATCAGGGCATTGGTGATGACCGTATCCACGGCACCGTCAGCGCGCGCCACCTGGGATTGGCCCATGCCATCACGGATGACCTTGCCGCCGCCGAATTTCACTTCCGAACCGTATGTCGTGAAGTCTTTTTCCACCTCTATGAAAAGCTCCGTATCGGCCAAGCGTACCTTGTCGCCAGTGGTGGGGCCGAACATGTCTGCATAGGCAGCGCGGGAAATTGTGTATGCCATTAGAGTGCCCCTCCGATTTCTGCGCGGAAGCCGTGAACCTCGCGGTTGCCTTCAAGCGGGATCAGCCTGATCTTGCGGGTCTGACCCGGCTCGAAGCGAACCGCTGTGCCCGAAGCGATATCGAGGCGTTTGCCACGCGCTGCGTCGCGGTCAAAGGAGAGGGACGGATTGGTTTCAAAGAAATGATAGTGGGAGCCAACCTGAACCGGACGGTCGCCGGTGTTGGAGACCTCCAGCTCGGTGACGTCCAGACCGGCATTGAGTTCAATGTCGCCTGCAGCTGTGATGATTTCACCCGGAATCATGGTGCCCTCCTTAGCGGATCGGTTCGTGGACGGTGACAAGCTTGACGCCGTCAGGGAAGGTGGCTTCCACCTGAATGTCATGGATCATCTCGGCAATGCCCTCCATCACCTGCTCGCGGCTGATGATGTGAGCGCCCGCTTCCATCAGATCGGCAACCGTGCGTCCGTCACGTGCGCCTTCCACGATAAAGTCGGTGATAAGCGCCACCGCTTCGGGATGATTGAGCTTGACGCCCCTTTCAAGGCGTCGGCGTGCCACCATTGCAGCCATGGCGATGAGAAGTTTGTCCTTCTCTCTCGGGGTTAAATTCATGACGCTTCCTCTCCTGTTCAGGTCGTCCAGACGCGCGGGAGAGGTTCCCCGGCCCGGAAATGTGAAATCAATGGAATGAGCGCCGCACGCAGCGCCATGCCGTTTTTCGCCGTAAGGCGTGCAATTATCTTGCCGTTAAAGCTCGAAAGCCCTGCGGTGCAGCCCTCAAAAGGCGCAATAAGGGCACGGCCGCTTTCCATCAGCGCGGTCATGGTGTCGCTGTCTTCCGGCCCGATATAACAAAGGGTGGCAAGAGCCAGATGGCCGGAGAGGACAGCATCCGCCTGACCGATATGAGCCACGTCGCCCTTAAGGCGTTGGGCTTCAGCGTGGACCAGCCTGCCGTTCTTGTGAATGCGCCAATTGTCGCTGAAGGTCAGGGTGTGAAGCGCTTCTCCCATGGCGACACGCCCCAGAAGCAGGCTTTCCACGGCCAGAAACCGGGCGCTGCCTTCCAGATGCACATCAAGGGAGCGGTTAAGCCCTGCGCGGTCATAGAGAATGGTTTCCTGCGGCAACCAGTCGAGACGGGCGCCATCGGCAACGGTTAGATGGTTGGTAACATGGGCGACATCGCTTTCTGCCTTGTAGATCTTTTCGCAGGCCTGCGTGGTCAGCACCGCATAGGTGCCCGCAGCAGCTTTGGCATGCCAGGTGACCACATCGCCACCGGTCAGCCCGCCAGCGCTGTTGATCAGAACGGCCTCTGCTGCCTTGCCACCATACACCTTGGGCAAACGGATCTTGGCGCATCCTTGCTGGTAGAGGCGATCCAGTCTGGTTGCCCCTTTGTCGCTTGCCTTGAAACTGACCCGACCGGTCCCGCTCGTCCGCTGCGCAGGCACAGCGTCAGAAGGTGTGCCAGAAGGGGCGTCAGACGGTGAGATGGTTGCGTACATGTTCCTTGTCCAAATCTTCAGCAAGACCTGAATGCACAATCTCGCCACGGTCCATGATATGAACAACATCCGCCAGCTCGCGGCAGAAATCAAGATATTGTTCGACCAATAGAATTGCGATTCCCTTTTCCTCTTTGAGGTAGGTGATGGCGCGACCGATATCCTTGATGATCGAGGGCTGGATGCCTTCTGTCGGCTCATCCAGAACGAGAATGTCCGGGCGGGTGACCAATGCCCGGCCAATGGCCAGTTGTTGCTGTTGGCCGCCCGAAAGATCGCCACCCCTGCGCGACAGCATGTCCCTGAGAATGGGGAAAAGTTCAAAAATCTCTTCTTCGACAAACCTTTGCTTGCGCGACAGGCGGGCAAAGCCGACCTCGAGATTCTCCCGCACCGTCAGTTGCGGAAAGATTTCTCGCCCCTGAGGCACATAGGCGATGCCCCGGCCTGCGCGGGCATAGGGCGGTGCCTTGGTAACATCAGCACCACCCAGAATGATTTTGCCCTTGCTCACCGGATGTTGACCGACAATGGCGCGCAACATGGAGGTTTTTCCAACCCCGTTGCGCCCCAACACACAGGTGATTTTGCCAGTCTCTACATCCATGGAGATGTTGCGAAGCGCCTGCGCGGCGCCGTAATGCAGATCAATTCCCTCAATCGACAGGGCGATCGGATTGTTGGCATCCGGGGATGTCTGTTCCATTGCTTCACTCATGTTTATCGCCCCAGATAACTTTCAATGACGTCCGGATGGGCGCTGACATGATCAAGCGACCCTTCTGCCAGAACCGACCCTTCTGCCAGAACGGTGACCTTCACGTCGAGATCGCGGATGAAGCCCATATCATGCTCAACGACAATGACTGAATGGGTTTTGGAAATCTGGCGCAGAAGCTTGGCGGTTTCCACCGTCTCGGCGTCCGTCATGCCTGCAACTGGCTCATCCACCAGCAAGAGCTTTGGGTCCTGAGCCAGCAGCATGCCGATTTCCAGCCATTGCTTTTGTCCGTGGGAAAGGTCCGAGGCCAATTCGTGGGCGCGTTGCTGCAGGCGCACTGTTTGCAGAATCTCTTCGATGCGGGCAGCGTCTTCATCGCTTTCCCGATAGAAGAGAGAAGACCAGACGCTGCGGTTGCCCGCCAGTGCCAGTTCGATATTGTCGCGCACGGTCTGGTTCTCAAACACGGTCGGCTTCTGGAATTTCCGTCCAATGCCCGCTTGTGCGATTTCCGTTTCGTCATGCTGTGTCAGGTCCATCGTGCCTTCAAACAGCACGTCGCCGGTGTCCGGGCGGGTCTTGCCGGTGATGATGTCCATCATGGTGGTTTTGCCTGCGCCATTGGGGCCGATAATGGCCCGCATTTCGCCCGGCTCGATGGCAAGGGACAGGCCGTTGATCGCCTTGAAGCCATCAAAGGAAACCGACACGTCATCAAGATAGAGCAGCGACGAGGTGACCGGGGTGGGTGTTTCTATCATGATGCGTCCCCTTCCTTGCTCATCTCTGCGGACTCTGTTGCGCCAATTTTCGGTTCGGCCTTTGCGCCCGAGGTAAAGGCGCTGATCTTTTCTGAAAAGCTCGAAAGAGTGCCCAGAATGCCCTTTGGCATGAAGAGCGTGACAGCAACAAACAGGCCACCAAGCACAAACAGCCAATATTCAGGGAACTGGGCAGTAAACCAGCTTTTGCCAAGGTTGACCGTGATGGCCCCAATAATCGGGCCGATCAGGGTGCCGCGCCCGCCGACTGCGGCCCAGATGACCACTTCGATTGAGTTGGCTGGAGCAAATTCGCCCGGATTGATAATACCGACCAGCGGCACATAAAGCGCGCCCGCGATCCCCGCCATCATGGCTGACAAGGTAAAGACAAACAGCTTCACATGTTCGACCCGATAGCCAAGAAAACGGGCGCGGCTTTCCGCATCCCGTGTGGCGAGCAGCACCTTGCCGAATTTCGAGCGCACGATGGCCGAGCTTATGATGAGCGCAAGACAGAGTGCGAAAGCTGCCACAGCAAAGAGCCCGGCGCGTGTGGCAGGCTCTTGCAATGTGTAGCCGAGAATATCCTTGAAGTCTGTCAGGCCATTGTTCCCGCCAAAGCCCATGTCATTGCGGAAGAAGGCGAGCAACAGAGCATAGGTCATGGCCTGTGTGATGATGGAGAGATAAACGCCCGTCACCCGTGAGCGGAAGGCAAACCAGCCGAAGACAAAGGCCAGGAGGCCCGGAACGGCTAGAACCATGATGGCCGCAAACCAGAATTGATCAAAGCCATACCAGTACCACGGCAGGTCTTTCCAGTTGAGAAAGACCATGAAGTCCGGCAGGAGCGGATCGCCATAGACGCCCCGCGAACCGATCTGGCGCATCAGATACATGCCCATGGCATAGCCGCCAAGGGCGAAGAAGGCTCCGTGCCCCAGCGAGAGAATGCCGCAATAACCCCACACCAGATCCAGCGCCATCGCCAGCAAGGCATAGGTGAGATATTTGCCAAACAGCGATACGATGTAATCGGGCACATAAAGAGCATGATCGGACGGCAGCATCAGATTGCTGAGAGGCACAAGGACGCCAAGCAATGCAATGAACCCCGCCACCCACGCAATACGCCCCGCAAGGCCACGAAACAGAAAAGCTGAAACCATTATTCCACGGCCCTTCCCTTAAGAGCGAACAGACCGCGTGGTCTTTTCTGAATGAAGAGAATGATGAAGACCAGGACCAGGATCTTGCCCAGAACCGCTCCGGCAAAGGGCTCAAGGAATTTGTTGGCGACCCCGAGCGTCAGGGCCCCGATAAGCGTGCCCCAAAGGTTGCCGACCCCGCCAAACACCACGACCATGAAACTGTCGATGATATAGCTCTGTCCAAGATTGGGCGAAACATTGCCGATCTGACTGAGCGCGACCCCGGCGATGCCGGCGATGCCAGACCCGAGCGCAAAGGTGAAGGCATCCACCCAAGGGGTTTTGACCCCAAGGGAGGAGGCCATGTTCCGATTTTGAGTGACGGCCCGCATTTGCAAGCCCATTGGCGTGCGTTTGAGCAGTGCAAAGAGCAGCCCGAACATGGCCAGCGCAAAGAAGAAGATCCATATCCGGTTCCATGTCAGCGACAGGCCTGCAAGGTCAATGGCGCCGGACATCCAGCTCGGGTTGCTCACCTCTTGGTTGGTGGGGCCGAAAATTGTGCGCACGGCCTGCTGCAAAATGAGCGATACACCCCATGTTGCCAGCAGGGTTTCCAGTGGACGCCCATAGAGAAAGCGGATGATCCCCCGCTCAAGCACAAAGCCGATGGCTCCGGCAACAAGAAAAGCGGCGGGAATGGCAAACAGAAGCGAATAGTCAAGCAGGCCGGGCATCGTCGTCTGGATCGCCTGCTGCACGGTAAATGTTGTATAGGCGCCGATCATGACCATTTCCCCATGGGCCATATTGATGACGCCCATCACGCCGAAGGTGATGGCAAGACCGATGGATGCCAACAGCAGAACCGAACCAAGGGAGAGGCCATACCAGACATTCTGTATGCCATTCCAGATGGCCAGCATTCGCTCGATGGCAACAACGGCGCGAGATGCAGCCTCCTTGACGGCTCCATCGCTTGTTTTTGCCGTTTCGGTAAGGATGGAAAGCGCTTGCCGCCCGCCTTTCTCTCGCAGAATGGCAATGGCCGAAAGCTTGGCCTCTTCTGGTGCGTCCGAGGTCAGCGTCAAGCCAGCGCGTGCTTCTTGCAGAAAGGCGATGACTTGCTCGTCCTGCTCCTTTTCAAGGCGGGCCTCGATGGCGGGGAGGGCGCTGGCATCTTGCGCCTTGTAGATGGTCTCTGCCGCTTGAAGGCGCTTGGCCGGATCTTGGCTATTGAGAGCAAAAAGGCTCAGCCCGTCCCGTATCTGACGCCGTAAGCTGTTGTTGACACGCACTTTCTTGATGTCTCTTTTGGAAATGTCAGGGATCACATCGCCGCTGATCGGATCCGTCAGGCGATAGGTCCGGCCTGCCTTGTCGGCCAGAAACACCTTTTTATCGGATTTGCGAAAATAGAGGTCCCCTTCTGCCAGATAAGTCAGAACCGGAACGACTTTGTCGTCTCCGGTCTGCAACAGGGCGTCTACCTTGATTTCTCTATCCTTGAGGCTTCCCTCAGCCAGTGCATTGATCGCATCTTTGAGATCATCGGCCATGGCCTGGGGCATGGTGGAATAAGAGGTCAGGAGCGTGACAAGACAAACAAGCAGGGCGCGCAGGACTGTCATAAAAATCTCTCTTGCTAAACATGTCTTCCCCGGAGACGGACAAACCGTCACCGGGGACATGCCGGGTGTTCGAATGCATCAAGGTGCTTTATTCAGCGCCTTTGCCGCCGCATTCATTGGTCTCGGTGTTGAAGTTGCCGCAAGAGAGAGGCGCGCGCCAATCGGAGATCAGCTTGGCTGAATCGGGCAAATAGTCAGACCATGCGTCGCCCGGCACAAGACCCGGTGTTTCGTAAACGATGTCAAACTGCCCATCGTCCTGAATCTCGCCGATAAGAACCGGCTTGGTGATGTGATGGTTCGGCATCATGGCGCTGTAACCGCCCGAAAGGTTCGGAACGGACACGCCGACCAGAGCGTCAATGACAGCATCCGGATCGGTGGTGCCAGCTTTCTCCACTGCTTTGACCCACATGTTGAAGCCGATATAGTGGGCTTCCATCGGGTCATTGGTGACGCGGTTTTCATCTTTGGTGAATGCGTGCCAGGCGTCGATGAATTCGTAGTTGGCATCGGAATCGACAGACTGGAAATAGTTCCAGGCAGCCAGATGGCCAACGAGTGGCTTGGTGTCGAGGCCAGCGAGTTCTTCCTCACCTACCGAGAAGGCAACCACAGGAATGTCTTCGGCCTTGATGCCCTGGTTGGCGAGTTCCTTATAGAATGGTACATTGGCATCCCCATTGACGGTGGACACAACAGCCGTCTTCTTGCCTGCTTCGCCAAAGGCCTTGATGTCAGAAACGATGGTCTGCCAGTCGGAATGACCAAATGGCGTATAATTGATCATGATGTCTTCGGCCGCGACACCCTTTGCCTTGAGGTAGGCTTCAAGGATCTTGTTGGTGGTGCGCGGATAGACATAATCGGTGCCAGCCAGAACCCAGCGCTCGACCCCTTCCTGTTTCATCAGGTAATCGACCGCAGGAATGGCCTGCTGGTTCGGCGCTGCGCCGGTATAAAACACATTGCGTTGGGATTCTTCGCCTTCATACTGGACCGGATAGAACAGGATCGAGTTCAGTTCTTCGAAAACAGGCAGGACGGATTTTCGGGAAACCGAGGTCCAGCAGCCGAAAACAGCGGACACATCGTTGACATCGATCAGCTCTCGGGCCTTTTCCGCAAAAAGAGGCCAGTCGGAGGCCGGATCGACAACAACCGGTTCAAGTTTTTTTCCCAACAGGCCGCCTTTTTCGTTCTGCTCTTCGATGAGCATCAGCATGGCATCTTTAAGAGTGGTTTCGGAAATGGCCATGGTGCCGGAAAGAGAATGCAGGACACCAACCTTGATGGTCTCTTCTGCGAGGGCTGCAGAAGCAGAGATCAGGGATGTGGTCAGAGCAAGGGCAGCAGCAAAATGTGAAATTCTGGAAGACACTTTTTATAACTCCATCTGGTGGTGATGGAGTTTGTTTTGCAATGGCTGTGCCAAAATCTATCCGGAGCCCCAGCCGGTTCAAATAATTTGCTAAGACTTTGAAAAAGTGCTGTTTAAAATGGAAATATCTAAAAAACAGAATGTATCCTATGACCCGTGTCGCTCGACATACCTGGAAATATCAGTTCCAGGCCCGATTTAGCGGCGCTGGTGACAAGCATATGCACAAATACTAGTCACTTTTTCAAACTGAGATATTTTTTGTGCAACTTAAGATTGGTTGGCGTGATCTGTTAAGGGACCGTCCTATGAGAGACAAAGATCGTCCTGCGCGATTGTGTGGGACGACGATTTGCTGGCCCTACAGGCGCAATTAAATTTTATGCTTAAAATATAGACTGGGTCTGGCGTACAATAATTTTTAATAATTCTAATAATGTGAAATAAAATTATCGAATAAGAGCATATTCCCAATTATGTCGGTGGATACCCTACGAATTCCCTTGAATTAATTTTGTATATAAAAATAATATAGAGCGCCCGCTCGCAGGAGGAATTGAGCGGACTTATAGACAGACAGCTTTTAGGGGTTGGGGAATTCCGGCGAAATTGTCGTCTGTAAAGTCATATACAAGTTTTGCTGGCAAGGGAGGTATCTATGCTGGGACTTCGTAAGCTGATCAAATCAGCGACCGTTGGCGCCATGGCTTTGGCGCTCGGACTTTCTTTTTCTTCTTCATTGACACAGGCTGCAAGCAAGGGATCCGTCGGGATCGCCATGCCGACCAAGTCGCTCGCTCGTTGGGTTGATGATGGCGACAACATGGTCAAACAGTTTGAAGCTGCTGGCTATGACGCTGAACTGCAATATGCGAGCGATGACGTCGCCACGCAGCTGCGTCAGATCGAAACCATGATCCTCAAGGGCGTGGATGTGCTGGTTATTGCCTCGATTGACGGCACCGCCCTTTCAAGCGCTCTGGATCTGGCTGCGGAATCCGGAATCAAGGTTATCTCTTACGACCGCTTGATTCGTGAGTCCCCCAATGTTGACTATTACGCTACCTTCGATAACTTCCAGGTTGGCGTCATTCAGGCTGAATCCCTGCTGAAGGGGCTCGATATCGAGAATGCAAAAGGCCCTCTGAATATTGAAGTATTCGGCGGCTCCCCTGATGATAACAACGCATATTTCTTCTACAATGGCGCAATGTCTGTTCTGAAGCCATATCTGGATAGCGGCAAACTCGTTGTGGTTTCCGGTCAGATGGGCATGGACAAGGTTGGCACGCTGTTCTGGGATGGTGCAACCGCTCAGGCCCGCATGGATAACCTGCTTTCCGCCTTCTACACCGACAAGAAGATCGATGGTGTTCTGTCTCCAAACGACAGCCTTGCAATCGGCGTTATTTCCTCGCTGAAGGGCGTTGGCTATGGCACCAAAGACATGCCGATGCCGATCATCACCGGTCAGGATGCCGAAGTTGCCAACATCAAGGCAATGCTGAAAGGCGAACAATATTCAACCGTCTTCAAGGATACCCGCGCTTTGGCCGGTGTTACCGTTGGCATGGTTGACGCGATCCTGAATGGTGGCGAGCCTGAAATCAACGATACGAAAACCTACGACAATGGCGAAAAGATTGTTCCATCCTATCTTCTCAAGCCTGTTGCAGTGACCAAAGACAACTGGAAAGAAATCCTGATCGACAGCGGATATTATTCCGAAGATCAGTTCAAGGAGTAGAACCGGATAGATAGTATCCAGTTTCATCCAGCTTCGGGGCGGCGGTGTTTCATCTGCCGCCCTTTTTGTATCTGCTTGCGGACCGTAAATTCACGGGAAATGACCAATTTCTCTTTAACATCGCAATCAAACACGTTAAGTAGAGGCCTAGTTCAAAACCTGTTCGATGATATTGGCTTCCTGTGCTATTTGGTGAAATGCCACTGGAAGAATGAAGGAATGGCATGATAGCCGCAACCATCCGGACCCTTAGGGATCGTCTCTTCTCAGATCAAAGCAATTCCCGGTATCTCATTTACCGGCTCCTGTCTGAAAATTTCCATATCTATTACAAGCGCTATGCTCTTGCCTTCACTCTGATGGCGATCGTTGCCGCAACGACGGCGCTGAGCGCATGGATCATGAAGGATATTGTCAACGGCATCTTTGTCTCCAAGGATTTCAATCAGGTATGGCTGATTTCCGGTGCGGTGATCGTGATCTTCGTCGCCAAGGGGCTGGCAACTTATTGGCAGACGACTATTCTGGCCCATATCGGCAACGCCATCGTGGCAGATCAGCAGCGCAAGATGTATCGCCACTTCCTCAAACAAGGGGCAGACTTCTTTCATGATTTTCCTTCCAGCGAGCTGATCACCCGCATCTCCCATAATGCCACCGCAGCCCGTTCGGTGATGGATGTTCTCATCACCAGTATTGGCCGGGATGCCCTCTCTCTGTTGGGCCTTGTTTGCGTGATGGTGTTTCAGGATCCGCTGCTTTCTCTCATAGCTCTGGTTGTTGCTCCGCCCGCTGTCATCATGATTTCCATGCTCGTGCGCCGCGTAAAGCGGATTGCCAAGGAGCAGTTCATCTCGATGACCCAGACCACGCAGACCATGCAGGAAAGCGCCCTCGGCTTCCGCATCATCCGCACCTTCGGGCTTGAAGGTGTCATGACTGCGAAAATGGATGACGCAATCGAAGGGGTTGAGAAACGTGCCAACAAGATCGCGACGCTGACAGCGCGCACAAACCCGATGACGGAGACGCTTGGTGGCTTTGCCATTGCCTTGGTGATTCTCTATAGCGGCTGGCGCACCATCATTGGAGGTCAGAGCCCAGGAGAATTCATCTCCTTCCTCACGGCCCTGCTTCTCGCTGCCGATCCTGCGCGTCGTCTCAGTCGCCTCAAGGTGAATATGGAAAGCGGGCTTGTTGGTGTGCGCCTGATGTTCGAAATTCTTGATAGGCCGACCCACCTGATCGAGCGCCCAGGCGCAGGCGCCCTCAATGTCACCAACGGTGAGATTGCCTTTGAGAATGTATTCTTCTCCTATGGGAAAGATGAGCCAGTCTTGAGGGATCTTTCCCTTGTCATTCCGGGGGGCAAGACGACCGCTCTTGTGGGGCCCTCAGGCGGTGGCAAGTCTACGATCATGGGGCTTGTGCAGCGCTTCAATGACGTGAATGAAGGACGCATCACCGTCGACGGAACCGATATCCGCGACTGCTCCATTGCTTCTCTCAATCAGCATATCGCGCTGGTCACACAGGACACCGTTCTTTTCTCCGGGTCCATTCGCGAGAATATCCGGTTCGGGCGCATGACTGCGACAGATGAAGAGGTGGAAGCGGCCGCAAAGGATGCCTTTGCCCACGATTTCATTCTGGCCCAACCGCATGGTTACGACACTCTGATTGGCGAGAATGGTGCAACCCTGTCCGGCGGCCAGAAGCAGCGGGTTGCCATCGCGCGCGCGATGCTCAAGAATGCCCCCATCGTATTGCTGGATGAGGCAACATCGGCACTCGATAGCCAATCGGAGGCCAAGGTGCAGGTTGCCTTTGAGCGCCTGAGCGAAAATCGCACCTCTTTGGTGATTGCCCATCGCCTTTCGACCATTCGCAACGCGGACAAGATATGCGTTATCGAGGATGGAAAACTGATCGAGGAAGGCAGTCACGACGAGCTGCTGAGCAAAGACGGTTTCTACGCGAACCTCGTCAATCTGCAATATAGGAAATGAGTCCGGGCTGGTGTCAGGGCTATAGGGGGATGATGCTCGTTTGAGAAAACTGCTTTCGACCGGACGCCGCGCGCGCTTGCCTGAAACGGTCTATTTGCATCATGAAGGTCGCAAGATAGAGGTGCGTCTGAAGCTCAATGCCCGCGCCAAGCGCCTGATACTGCGTCTTGACAGCAAGACAGGTGAGCCAGTGGCGACCTGTCCACCCGGCCTTGGCGAAAGCAAGATCCTTCATTTCCTGCAGAAAAACGTCAATTGGCTGGTTGAAAAGCAGCAGGCCCGTGCGCCCAATATTCCCTTTGAACATGGCGCGGTCATTCCGGTGCGCGGCCTATCCCATACCCTTGAGCATAATGATGTCGCGCGCGGCACTGTGCGCCTTCTGGAGTTGGAGGAAGGCCGTATTCTTCTGGTCTCTGGCAATGAGTCCCATATGGCCCGCCGCGTGACGGACTGGCTGAAGAAACAGGCGCGCAAGGATCTTGAAGAAGCCGTTGCGCGTCATGCGGCCGCTCTGGATGTCAAGCCGTCATCCATCCGCATCAAGGATACCACCAGCCGCTGGGGGTCGTGCAGTGCCAACCGCACCCTGTCCTTTTCATGGCGTGTCATCATGGCGCCATCCTTCGTGCTGAACTATCTGGCAGCCCATGAAGTGGCCCATCTGCGCGAGATGAATCACTCAGATCGCTTCTGGCGCCATGTCGAGGCCATCTGCCCCAATTATCTGGATGGACAGGCATGGCTGCGCAACCATGGTCGCAGGCTGCATTCCTATGGGGTTGAGGCAGACGACTGACTTGAGGAGCGCCCCGCCATGCAAGCGGAGACGCCAATCTGTTCCTCGGTCAGTCTTCAATCAGACACCCAATCATCCGGCGATCCTGCTAGTTGCCGAACAGGCGTTCCAGCAATCCTTTGCGCTCCTTGGGCAGAGGCATAGTGCTCTGGCCCTCTGGCAGGAGGTCGGGATTTATCCATGGTTTCTTTTCGCCCCCGGCCTTGCGGCGGGTTTCGGCGATCTGCTCCATGCTGACCCCTGGCAGACCTGCGACCGTCATGCCATTATGCGCTCCAACCATGTATTTTTTCCATGTTTCGGCAGGCAGGTTCCCACCCGACGCACGCTTGGTCGGAGAGCCATCGTCATTGCCAAACCACACGCCGGTAACAAGATTGGCGGTATATCCGACAAACCAGGCGTCACGGTAGCTCTGGCTGGTGCCGGTCTTCCCGCCAGCAGGGCGACCTGAAAGCATGGCTTTCTTGCCCGTGCCGGTAATCAGGGTTTCCTGCATCATCTGGTTCATCATGGAGAGAATCTCCGGCTTGATCACCCTTGGGCCCGGAATATTGGGGTTGATATAAAGCACCTTGCCTTCTTTGGTAACGACGCGCTGGATGACATAAGGCGTGGCACGTGCCCCGCCATTGGCAAAGGGAATATAAGCCCCGACCAGTTCCAGCGGTGTGACTTCGCTTGTGCCAAGCGCAATGGACAGATTATTCGCCAGTTTGGATTGAATGCCCATCTTGTGAGCCGTTTCCACCACTTGCGCTGGCCCAACCTCAAAGGTTAGCTGTGCGGCAATGGTGTTGATGGAAAGCGCTAATGCTCGGCGTAGGGAAATCTGGCCCATATATTTCTTGGAATAGTTTTGCGGCGTCCATCCATTATAGGAAACCGGACCATCCACGCGCATGCTGTCAGGCCGGTTGCCCAGTTCCAGAGATGTCAGATAGACAAAGGGCTTGAAGGCACTGCCCGGTTGCCGCTTGGCATCAACGGCGCGGTTGAACTGGCTCTCACGATAGGACTTGCCGCCAACCAGCGCCCGCACGGCCCCTTGCGGTGTGGCGCTGACAAGGGCGCCCTGTTCCACACCATATTTCTTGCCCTTCTTATCAAGGGCATTGACTATGGCATTTTCGGCCAGCGTTTGCATACGCAAGTCGATGGTTGTTTCGACAATCACATCTTCAGTCACGTCTCCGATTAGATCGGGCAACTGTTCCATCACCCAGTCACCAATGTAATTGAGTGAGCTGGAGCGGTGGCGGGCAACTGTATCAACGCTCTGGGTCAGGGCCAATTTGCGCTCTTGCGGCGTGATGAAGCCTTCTCTCTCCATGGCTGCCAAAACCAGCTTGGCGCGTGCCCTTGCCGCTTTGGGATGCTTGTTGGGTGCAAGGCGGGAAGGGGCTTTGAGCAGGCCTGCAATGGTGGCCGCCTCAGAAAGGGTCAGCATGGAGGCTGGCTTGTTATAGTAGGTTCGTGCGGCCGCATCCACGCCAATGGCGCCTGAGCCGAGATAGACCCGGTTGAGATACATTTCCAGTATCTCTTGCTTGGAATATTTGGTTTCCAACCAGATGGCCAGAATGAGTTCCTGAACCTTTCGCTCGATGGTTCGCTTATGCTCAAGGAACAGGTTCTTGGCCAACTGCTGCGTCAGCGTCGAGCCCCCTTGGGAAACGCGCCCGCGAATGAGGTTTGTCACCATCGCGCGCGTGAAACCAATCGGGTCAAAGCCGAAATGATGGAAAAAGCGGTGATCCTCAATGGCCACCACGGCATCAACCAGATAAGGCGGCATCATGGAAATGCTCACCTTTTGCCCCCCGGTCTTGCCCCGGTTGGCAATCAGCCCGCCATCCAGTGAGACGATCTGCACATTGGGCGGACGGTCCGGAATCTTCCAGTCGGTGGATTGCGGCAGCTTGGCGCCATAATAGAGAATGATGCCGCCAGCGACAATCGAGCCCCAGATGCCGGCAATCACAAGCCAATAGGCCACCCGCCGACCAAATCGAAGCAATTTGCTCAGCAGGGAAGGGCGTCGTGTCGGCCGATTGCCCGAGGGCTTTCTGCCCGAAGGTTTCCTGCCGCCGTTTGGAGGACGGCGCCCACCGCCAGATCCACCTCCTGAGCCGCCCTGGCCACCGCCTCTGCCTACCTGCGCCTTGGCGGGGCGCTGGCCGGATTTGCCATCAGGACGCTTTTTTCGTCTTGCGGTTCGTTTTGGAGAGGCTCCGGGGTGGTTTCTATCTTCATCGCTCAGGCGAATGTCACTCAGGGAGCCCATATGGGAAGAACTGCGTTGCGACGTCATGATGTTCGGCAAAATCTCTATTATTGTCCTCGCAAGAATGGCATGCGATGGACGTGTCTTGTTGGGGCGATCAGCTCAGCAGAGCCTGTTATAGTCAGCAAGGGACTATGGTTCCATATTGAGGCAAATTCATGAATAAGGCAGCCCGTCCTGATGGATTTTGTGCCTTGCTGGCCTTTATCCTAACGCACAGATCCCAAAGGCCTTGTTAACAATAGATATGCCTGAGAACACCATGCACAAGCAATGGGGGCAACGTGACGCTGGGGGCTTCAACCCCCATTTATCCCGAAAAACCGCTAAAATCATGGTGAATGAATTATGAACGGCTTTTGTCTAATTGATTCAAAATGGAAAACTTGCGAAAAAGCAAATACTTAACGTAGCCGTTAAGGTTAATAAAACATTTAGAGAGACTTTTAAGTAAAATCCCGTCATTTTAAACTGGAATTTTTAAAAAATTAAACACAAGAGCCGTTTAAGCGTAAGGCGCATGAGGGTATTTTTGACAAATCGGGATCCAAACACAAAGCAACATGTAGACTGGGTTGATTTGACCAAAGGGTTGACGATCCTTCTGGTTGTGGTCATGCATTCCATCAATGGTGTTGAAAAATATCTGGGGAGCGAAGGCTGGATGCACCCGGTATTGACCTATGCGACACCATTTCGGATGCCTGTCTTTTTCGCCGTTGCCGGGCTTTTTGCTGCCCGCGCCATCGTCAAGGAATGGCCTGTTTTTCTGGATAAGAAATTCTTCCATTTCGGCTATTTCTATTTCCTCTGGATGACCATCGAGTTCATTTTCAAGACGCCTTTCTTCGTGCAGCAATTTGGTGCCCATGAAACGGGCCTCTATTATCTGCTGTCTTTCGTGCAGCCATTTGGCCCGCTGTGGTTCATCTATTTGCTGCCCTTCTATTTTCTTGCCTTGCGCCTGATGCGCCCGCTTCCGATTCTCTTGCAGTTTGCCATCGCGATTGCCTGCAAATTCACGCTGACGGCAACCGGCATTGAACTGATCGATTTCTTCTCGAAATATTATGTCTTCTTTCTTGCTGGTCACTTCGGGCGGGATATCTGGTTTGCGCTTGCGCATTCCGCACGTGAGCAAAAGCTGGCGTCTGTGGTCGGGCTTGCTATCTGGGCGGTTGCAAACGGGCTCGTCGTCTGGTTCGGCTATGACGAGATCGTGCCTGTGGCGATTATCATGGGCGTGCTTGGCTTCATGGCGGTTATCGACTTCATGGGCATCCTTACCGAGTTCGCTCCCGGTCGGGGGCTGGCAAAGGTCTTCCGCTATCTTGGCCGCCATTCCCTGCCGATCTATCTGGGCTTCTTCCTGCCCATGGGCGTGACGCGCATTCTGGTGCTGAAATTCGGTAATGGTGATCCCGGGCTTTCGGCTCTGATTGTATCCATGGCCGCAGTGATCGGGGCGATCCTCATGTATGAAGTGGTCATGCGTTTGAAAATCGGCACCTTCCTCTATGCGCGCCCCCAGTGGGCAAAACTCAACAAAGAGAGCAAACAGCCCGAACAGATTACGGTTGCTGCCGAATAGACAAGCGGGCCTTTATCGCAAATCTTTTGAACAAAAGCTCCCGGACAGGCGATCTGTTCGGGAGCTTTTTCTTTTGCCCTTTTCATTGCCCTCATGCATGCGCTAAGGTCTTATGACATTATGATCATGGTTTGTTCGCCCCATGCGTGCATCCAGCAGAGGCTAAAAGGGAAATTCCAATGTCCGAAAAACCGCATCTCTTTTTGATTGACGGATCTTCCTATATTTTTCGAGCCTATCACGCCCTGCCGCCGTTAACGCGCAAGAGCGATGGATTGCCTGTGGGCGCGGTTTCCGGCTTCTGCAACATGCTCTGGAAGCTGATCGCCGATGGCGAGAAGGGTATTGTTGGTGTTAAGCCCACCCATGTTGCCGTGATCTTCGATGCCAAGGGCGATACCTTCCGCAACGCGATCTATGATCAATACAAGGCCCAGCGCCCGCCTGCGCCGGAAGATCTGGTTCCCCAATTCGGCCTCATCCGCGAAGCCGTGCGCGCTTTCAACATCGCTTGCATTGAGCTGGAAGGTTATGAGGCGGATGACATCATCGCCACCTATTCCGAGCAGGCGCTCGCTGAAGGGGCTGATGTGACCATCATCGGGTCTGATAAGGACCTGATGCAGCTCGTGCGTCCCGGTGTGATGATGGTCGACACCATGAAGAATAAGCGCATTGGAGAAGAAGAGGTTGCCGATAAATTTGGCGTTTCTCCCGACATGGTGGTTGAAGTGCAGGCGCTTGCGGGCGATTCGGTCGACAATGTGCCCGGCGTGCCCGGTATTGGCATCAAAACCGCCGCCCAGCTGATCAATGAATATGGTGATCTGGAAACCCTGCTGGAAAAAGCCGACGGCATCAAGCAGAAGAAGCGCCGCGAGAATCTGATCGAGTTTGCTGATCAGGCTCGTATTTCCAAAGAGTTGGTCTATCTCAAGCGCGATGTACCGTTGCCGCTTGGCATTGATGCGCTGGCCTGCTGTGATCTGGAAGGGGCAAAGCTGGTCTCCTTCCTCAAGGCGCTGGAATTCACCACACTCACGCGCCGTGTCGCCGAGGCAACCGAAACCGAGGCTGCTGAAGTGGAGCCGGTGAGCCTTGAGGTTGCCGGATGGGAAGCCGCCGATCCGGCCGCAGCCAGCGATGGGGCAGACGCCGAAGATGGTGAAAAGATCCCCGGTCCGCTGGATCTTGCTGCCAAGATGGCCTCCGATATTGGCGCGCTCCCGATCGACAATCAGAGCTATGAGACGGTGCGCTCCATGGAGGAGCTGCAAGTGTGGCTTGATGAAGCCAAGCGCATTGGCCATGTGGCGGTGGACACCGAAACCGATAGCCTTGACGCCATGCAGGCCAATCTGGTCGGCGTGTCGCTGGCAACCGAACCGGGCAAGGCTTGCTATATTCCGCTTGCCCATGTCTCAGGCGAAGGGGATATGTTTGGCGGTGGGCTGGTGGAAGGCCAGATCCCTCTCAAGGACGCGGTTACGGCGCTTAAAAGCATGCTGGAAGATCCCTCTATTCTGAAGATCGGTCAGAATCTTAAATATGACACGCTGCTGCTCTCGCGCTATGACATCGAGATTGCGCCATTTGATGATACATTGCTGCTTTCCTATGCGCTGGACGCGGGCAAGCATGGCCATGGTATGGATGAGCTTTCCGAGCTTTGGCTGGGCCACAAGCCGATTTCTTTCAAGGAAGTGGCGGGCAGTGGCAAGAGCCAGATCACCTTTGACAAGGTGGATCTGGAAAAGGCCACCCCTTATGCGGCTGAGGATGCCGACGTCACCCTGCGCCTCTGGATGATCCTCAAGCCGCGCCTTGCTGCCGATGGCATGACGGGAGTCTATGAACGGCTCGAACGCCCCTTGCTGCCTGTCTTGCGTCGCATGGAAAAGCGCGGCGTTTCGGTGGATCGCCAGATTTTGTCCCATCTGTCGGGCACTTTCGCGCAAGGCATGGCTGGATTGGAAGAAGAAATCCACGCGCTGGCCGGTTCTCCCTTCAATATCGGGAGTCCCAAGCAGCTGGGCGATATTCTCTTTGGCGAAATGGGCCTGCCCGGCGGCAAAAAGACCAAGACCGGCGCCTGGTCCACTTCGGCCAGCGTGCTCGATGATCTTGCCGCCGAAGGCCATGAGCTGCCCAGAAAGGTGGTGGAATGGCGCCAGCTTTCCAAGCTCAAGAGCACCTATACCGACGCGCTGCCTCATTTCATCAACCCCGAGACCAAGCGTGTCCACACCTCCTATTCACTGGCAGCGACCAGCACGGGGCGCTTGGCTTCGTCTGATCCGAACCTGCAGAATATTCCGGTGCGCACCGAAGCGGGGCGCAAGATCCGCACAGCCTTCGTGGCTGAATCTGGCAACAAGCTGATCTCGGCTGACTATAGCCAGATCGAACTGCGCGTGCTGGCCCACATGGCCGACATTCCGCAGTTGAAGAAAGCCTTCGAAGAGGGCCTCGACATTCACGCCATGACGGCATCTGAAATGTTCCATGTGCCACTCGACGAGATGGACGCCGCCACCCGTCGCCGTGCCAAGGCCATCAATTTCGGTATCATCTATGGCATCTCCGCCTTCGGGCTGGCCAACCAGCTCAGCATCTCCCGCGGCGAGGCCAAGACCTATATCGATACCTATTTCGAGCGCTTCCCCGGCATCCGCGACTATATGGAGGCGACCAAAAAGGCCGCGCGCGAGCAGGGCTATGTGGAGACCATTTTCGGGCGTAAGATTCATTATCCGGAAATCAATTCCAAGAATCCCAACATGCGGAATTTTCAGGAGCGCGCCGCCATCAACGCCCCCATTCAGGGCTCGGCGGCCGACATCCTGCGCCGCGCCATGGTCCGCATGGAAGATGCTCTGAGTGATGCCTCTCTCTCGGCGCGCATGCTACTGCAAGTCCATGACGAATTGATCTTCGAAGTGCCGGAAGGCGAGGTTGATGACACCATCAAGGTTGTCCGCACCATCATGGAAAACGCCCCGATGCCCGCCCTACAGCTGAGCGTGCCGCTGAAGGTAGACGCTGAAGCGGCCGACAACTGGGACGAAGCGCATTGAGGGGACTATTCTGCCGAAGTCAACTCCCATGGTTGCTGCCTTGCAAATTCTGCAAGGCTATCCAGCAGCGTTTCGATCATTTCAATCACTTCATCAATTGCATTGTCATTGATGAGAAACACTTTATTGCCACTCGAAGAACCAACAATGAAGTGTCTTTCCCATTTGTTGCTTTTGAGAAGGCCGAAGAATCTTTCTCCTGTCTTCTTGTCCCATTCAAAGCCTTGATGAAACATCAAATTGCGATACTCTACTAAGGCACTAAGAAGATTGAGGAAATTTTCCGGAGGAGCAAGATCAATCGCCTCGAAAATCTGTTTCGTGCCTTTCGCGAAACCTTTGTCTGAGGATCCATTTGACTTAATCTTATAACTACAGTCCCATTTGTGATTAGGATTTTTCGCAAGCCACCGCACGTGACTGGGCGGTGCTAGCTTGCTTTTATCGTACATGCTGCCCAGTGTTTTGAAACACCTTTGCAAGATACTCTCGATAAACGGTACCACCATAGATACAAAGGACATGCTCCTCGCTAGATCGTGATAGTAGCTGACATATATAGAATGTTGGTGGCTGTCTGCTAGGTTTTCGATGTTATTCCCTTTGTAATCATCAAGTTTGTTCTTTTCTGATTGCAAATCTTGTTTTAGGTCATCGTCAAATTCTTTGTTTCTCTTCAATACGCATTTTATCGCGTGCAATTGCATTTCCCAGTCGATTTCAGCTTTGAGCAGTATATCCACTCCTGCTCTTCCCGAAAAAAAGGCTTCGGTATAGTTATCGGGCTCGAGCGCCATTAACTGATTGAAATAGTCATCTTTTGACATAAAGCGAGCTCCTGATACCTGAGAGTCTTTCCTGAGGGTAGATTAACACTTTTGGTAAGGATAGAGTATTCCCTCTCGCGCAGCTTGCTGCGGGACGCGTCCGCCCGCCCCACGGCGGGCGCGTATTGCGCCCACCCGGTCGGACGCTTGATGCCATTTTAAGAGCCGAGTACTAAGCCTCACCCCAGCACCAAAATCAAAACGCCACAGATGATCAACCCGCAGCCCATCAGCTCCAGTCGGTTGATCTTTTCCTTGAAGATGAAGACCGACGAGGCGAAGGTGAAGAGCATTTCGACCTGAGCCAGCGCCTTGACGAGGGCGGCCTGTTGCAGAGTCATGGCCATGAACCAGCCAAAGCTGGCCGATGCGCCGACAAAGCCGGTAGCAAGGGACGGTTTCCACGCCCGCGCCACACATCCCCATTGCTCCCGCTCGCGCAAGGAGATCCATATGCCCATCAATATGGTCTGGATGAGGATGGCGGTTGCTAAGGTGAAGCTTGCCTGCAGGATATAATCCGGCGTGACCATGGTTGGCTCAAGCGATAAAGAGGCCTTGCGATAGCTGGCCGCAGTGACACCGAAGAGAAAACCCGAAGCAAGGCCGATAAGTGCCGTGCGGGAAAAGGTCGAGGTGATCAGTGTGCGGATGGACAGGGTCGTGCGCGCTACCGAAATCAGCATGACCCCGAGCACAGCCACCCCGATGGCCAGCAATGCGGACATCTTCAGCGTTTCGGAAAAGAACAGAAAGGCAAATAGCGCCGCCTGCGCCGGTTCGGTACGGCTATAGGCCGTGCCCACCGTGAAGTTGCGGAAGGAAAACAGATGCACCAGCAGAAACTGCGCCCCGATTTGCCCCACCGCTGCCAGCACGACCCAGAAGAGAAATGGACCGTTGAAGGCTGGCAATCCCTTGCCCGATAGCCACACATAGCCGAACAGATAGAGAAGGGCGAAGGGCACCCCGAAGGCAAAACGCACGAAGGTCGCCCCGGTCGTACTCAGCGCCCCCTTGAGGTGCTTTTGCAGGACAGAGCGGATATTTTGCAGAAAAGCTGCTGAAACAGTGATCAAGATCCAGGTTGGCATGGGGAGCCTTTAGCATGAAGGGGCAGGCGGGCCAACTAAAAAGCTGCTCTGCCTGAACGAGCCCTATGGTCGGGATATTGATGGCGCTATTGGCATGCGTCCACAGCCTTGAAGCCAGCGAATTAAATCAATCCTTGCAGATGTGATGAGAAAATAATTTGAGGTTGTAAAATCTACGGGAAAGTCCGGGTTCACAAACATAAAAAAACAATGAATTTTTAAGGTAAATAAAATTTTAACCGCTAGCCTTCATGCTCTAGCAATATCGACCGGATCTGACAAACTTTAACCTCATTTAAGAGTCACATCAGCAGATACAGCCCTGATGTTTCGAATGGTTGGCCAGAACCAGCTAACCCTTTCAAGTGACAGTCGATACAAGCTGGGGCGCTCCCGTCAAGATGATAAGAACCAAAAAAGGTCAAGGGCATGATATCCCACACCGGCAAACTTTCGCTTGCATTGCTTCTGGCAATGGCCTATCCGCAAGCGGCCTTCGCAATGAGCAACAAGATGCGCGCCTGGCTCGAGGATATGGTACCCCAAGAGCGCATGCTTCAACTTTGCAATATGGAAGCCATGGGCAAGCTCGATGCGGATCGTCTGGTTGATTACACCTTCTCAAGCCCGAAGATTGGTGAGCAAAAGGTCAAGGCCGCTGGCGCCGCTTATCGCCGCCATGGGCATTGGTATAAGGTGAGCTATTCATGCGACACCAGCAAAGACCAGATGAAGGTGCTTAAGCTCACCTACAAAAAGGGTGATGAAATCCCAAGGGATAAATGGACACAGTTTAATCTGTTCAATTGATTGGGCTTAAATGCCCGCATGTCAGGCTGTGCGCAGCCTGATTGATCAATGCAGGTGCATGTCTGTTTGCACCATATCGCCATTTTCCTTGAAGCAGACAGCCTGATCCTGAGGCACCTCGACCCAACATTCCGATTGCCGGTCGATCGGTTCGGAAACCAGCACCACATCGCCATTCTCATAGCGCCGATAATAGAGCGAAGGGGCGTGATGGTCGGTCGAGCAGCGGAAGCCACAAAGGCGCTTGCCATCTGACAGGCATGAAGTGAAGCGCAGAGGTGTGCGGATGCCCTTGTCGACCATGGCCTTTTGTACCCTGTGGAGCACATTGCGCATGGCTGTGACCGGGCATCCCTGCAAATTTTCCTGAACAGCAAGCAAGAATAGCAACTCGGAATCAGTGCTGCCGAACCTGTGTTCGTAATAGCCATCGCTCAATTGTGCTTCCAGCCCGCGACGGACTCTGTGATAGTCTCCAATCTGGCCATTATGCATGAACAACCATTTGTCATAGGCAAAGGGGTGACAGTTGCAGCGATTGGTCGCCGTGCCCGTAGAAGCGCGGACATGGGCAAAGAACAGGGAAGACTGGATCTGGGAGGCTAGGCTTTTCAGGTTGGTATCGTTCCATGCCGGCAGGATCTCTCTGTAAAGGCCCGGATTGTCTCTGGCGCCATACCAGCCAATACCGAAACCATCGCCATTGGTGACGGTTTTTCCCTTTTCCGCATGCAGACTCTGATGAATCAGAGAATGGTCGGCTGTTGTTACATAATGTTCAAGGAAAACAGGCTGTCCCTTGTAAGCGACCCAGCGGCACATTTAAGTCTCCAAAGATGAATATATTCAAATTCTTTTTATATCCGGATGACAGCAAGGAAAAGCGGCCTTTTGCGGAATTCTTGTTTGGCGAACAATAAGATGAAACAGCAGAGAAAAGAGACCGCGAAGGGAAGACGAAGGCGCGCCGGCAGGGGCAGTCATGCAGCTGTCATCTGCCTTCGCTAAAGCAGCAACAGATTTTGTCCGATATTACAGAGGGTCGCATGTTCAAATCCATTTCCAAGGCTCTGCTTCTTGCAAGCTGCCTCGCCGCGCCGTTCGGGGCTCCGGCCTATGCACTCACGCTGGAGCCGATTGCCACGCACTCGGCCAATGTGTTTGATGAAGGGGCCGCCGAGATCGTCTCTTACGATAAGGCAGGCAAGAGACTGTTTGTCGTCGACGGCCATGACAAGGCCATCGATATCTTCGATATTTCAAACCCTGCCACGATCAAGCAAACCGGTACGCTGAATGTTACCGATTTTGGCAAAGGCGCCAACTCTGTTGACGTACATGGCGACTATGTTGCCATTGCCGTTGAGAATAAGGACAAACAAGCCAACGGCAAGTTGGTTCTCTACAAGACCGATGGAACACTGGTCGGCGATGTCGAACTGGGCGCATTGCCCGATTGCGTTGTCTTTGCGCCCAATGGCAAATTTGCCATGGTGGCCAACGAAGGCGAACCTTCCGACGATTTCAAAACCGATCCGGTCGGCACGGTGTCCATCATTTCCATCCCTTCGCTGGAGGTCAAAACCGTATCCTTTGAAGATCTCAAAGCGGATGACTTCGGCGAAGACTTCCACACAGCAGCACCAGAGGGCATTTCCTTCGAGCAGCAGATCGAGCCGGAATATGTTGCCATCACGCCGGATAGCAAAACCGCCTTTGTGTCTCTTCAGGAAAGCAACGCCATCGCTGTCATCGACACAGAAACAGCCAAGCTGAAGACTGTCTTTTCGCTGGGCTTTCAGGATTACTCAAAGGTCAAGGCCGATCTTTCCGACAAGGATGGCAAGATCAACCGGCAGAACTGGCCGGTGCTATCCTTCCGCATGCCGGACACCGTGAAAGCCTTTTCCAAGGGGGGCGTCAACTATGTGGTGATGGCCAATGAGGGCGATAGCCGCGATTATGATGGCTACTCCGAAGAAGAGCGTCTGGGCAAGGTCAAGCTGGACCCGACCGCTTTTCCGCATGCTGAAGAGCTGCAGAAGAAAGAGAATCTCGGTCGCCTGAAAATCACCACGTCTCAGGGCGACACTGATGGCGACGGCGATTTCGACGTGATCTATGGCTATGGTGGTCGCTCATTCTCCATCTTTAATGAAGCCGGCGAAATGGTGTTTGATTCCGCTGGCGAAATTGAAGCCAAGCTGGCCGAGCTGGTGCCAAGTGCCTTCAACAGTCAGGGTGCCAATGAGAGCTTCGACAACCGCTCAGACGATAAGGGCGCTGAACCTGAAGCGCTCGAACTGGCCGAGATCGATGGCAAACTTTATGCCTTTATCGGTTTGGAACGCATGAGTGGTATTGTGGTCTATGACATCACGGACCCGGCCAAAGCGACTTTCGTAACCTATGCAAGCAATACCAAGCTTGATGGCGAGTCTGAAAAGCTCACGGCAGGGGACATCGCGCCGGAAGGCATCAAGTTCATCGCTGGCAAGGATAGTCCGAATGGCAAGCCGATGATTGCCGTTGCCAACGAAGTGTCTGGGACGGTCACGCTCTGGGCTGTGAAATAAACGCTCAAGATGTGATTTGGGAATAAGAAAGGCCCGCCCTGTTATCACGGGGTGGGCTTTTTCGTGCGATAGCGCCTACCCGCAGTGATGCGAGGGAAAGCGTTGCGGGCCTTGATCTCTTGACTTTTTGCCTCATAGAGAAGGCTTGCAGTCACTGGAGCAAATGCGCTACTGATGGCCGCAATTCCAATCCGTGTTTCAGATAGGCAGCCATCCATGATTGTAAAAACCGAAGAACAGCTTCAGGGCCTGAAAGCCTGCGGCAAAGCCGTGGCGCGTGCCATTCGTGAAATGGGTGCTGCGCTTGAGCCGGGCATGACCTCGCAGGAATTGGACGATCTTGGGCGCCGTATTCTGGAAGAAGAAGGGGCTGAATCGGCACCTGAGTCCGTATATGATTTCCCCGGAGCGACATGCATTTCCATCGAACCGGTGATTGCCCACGGTTGGGCTGATAGTCAGAGGGTGAAGCCGGGCGATATGGTCAATATCGACGTGTCCGCCAGCAAGGATGGCTACTTCACCGATGCCGGGGCAACATTCATCGTGCCGCCGATTGTTCCGGAAAAGCAGGTTCTGGTGGAAGCCGCAAAGCGCGCCCGTGACAATGCGATTGCTCAGGCCCGGGCAGGACAGCCTATGCAGGTCATCCCGAAGGCTTTCGATAAGGAGGCCAAGGCCGGTGGCTATACCATCATCCAGAACCTGTTGGGATGTCACGGTGTTGGAACAACCTTGCATGACAGGCCGGAAATTCTCGCCGTACCGGACCGCCGGGATCGTCGCAAGTTGCAGGAAGGCATGGTGATTGCCGTTGAGCCATTTCTCTCGACAGGTGCCTCCTATGCCAGCGATGGAGCCCGGGAATGGGAGCTCTTCACTCCCGGATGCCTCACCGCTCAATTCGAGCATACGATTGTGATCGGCAAAAAGGGCCCGATCATCGTAACACTCTGATCAAGCAGATATTTGCTTTAATGCCTGCTCAAAGGCATCGGCATGGGTCAATGTGCCTTTTGGCGCGGGGCCTTGAAAAGCCATATACTGAATCAGCGAAGGATCCAGCGCGCCATAGCGCAATTGGCCATTACATTGGAACCCGAGCCGGACATAGTAGGCTGGGTTGCCGATCAGGATGCACCCATTGGCGCCAAGAGCGCGCAGGCGTCTCATGCCCTCGCCAACCAGTGCCTTGCCGATGCCTTGGCTCTGTTTGTCTGGGGCGACTGAGATGGGGCCAAGGCAATACCATTTATCCCATTTGCCATCGATCTGGATTTTCGAAAAAGCCACATGGCCGACAATCGGGCCATCGTCATCCATCACCAATGACAAAACAAGATCGCCATCCCGGCGCAATTGATCGATAATCGGGCCTTCGCTGCCAGAGCTGTAAGGCATGGGCGCAAAAGCTTTTTGTGTCAAAATATGAATGCCATCCGCATCAGCGGACGTTTCCTCGCGAATATACATGGTAAATCCTCCCCCGCAGGCACGCGACGATAATGTGCGCTCTCATGATGGGGTCTCTAGAAGGGTGTGATGGGACAATACTACCATATCTCCTTCGGGAAAATACGACACAGGACGTATGCACTTCTGACCCCCGTTTCAAAAGAGGCGGCCAAGTGATGCATGATGCGTATGAAAAGCAAAAGGCCCGCCAAAGAGCGGGCCTTTCCATCATATTCAATACTGATATCTGTCAGCTTAGGCTTTTGGGCCAGCAGCTTTCACAGCGTCGTCGACGTGTGGCAGATAGTATTCGAAGTTTTTGACGAACATACCAGCCAGTTTAGCTGCCATTGCGTCGAATGCAGCTTTGTCTGCCCAGGTGTCGCGTGGCGTCAGCAGGGTGGTGTCAACGCCAGGAACGGCTACAGGAACTTCAACACCGAAGACTTCGTCGGTGCGGAATTCTGCAGATGCCAGAGAACCGTTGAGTGCTGCGGTCAGCAAAGCACGGGTTGCTTTAATTGGCATACGGGAACCGACGCCATAAACACCACCGGTCCAACCGGTGTTAACCAGCCAGCATTTAACCTGATGTTTTTCCATCATTTCGCGCAGCAGGTTGCCATATTCGGAAGGATGGCGAGGCATGAAAGGAGCGCCGAAGCAGGTAGAGAAGGTTGCTTCTGGCTCGGTAACGCCTTTTTCCGTACCAGCCACTTTAGCGGTGTAGCCAGACAGGAAGTGATACATTGCCTGTTCCGGGGTCAGCTTGGCGATCGGAGGCAGAACACCGAATGCGTCAGCCGTCAGCATGATGATGTTTTTCGGCTGAGGAGCGCGACCGGTAGCCGATGCGTTCGGGATGAAGTAGGTCGGATAGGAAACACGGGTGTTTTCGGTCTTGGACCCATCAGCGAAGTCTGGTTTATCGGTGATTGGATCGATAACCATGTTTTCGACGATTGCACCGAAGGTGTGCGTGGTCGCATAGATTTCCGGCTCAGCTTCAGCGGAAAGATTGATGGTCTTAGCGTAGCAGCCGCCTTCGAAGTTGAAGACGCCGTTTTCGCCCCAGCCGTGTTCGTCGTCGCCGATAAGGGTACGGCTTGGATCAGCAGACAGGGTGGTTTTACCGGTGCCGGACAGGCCGAAGAAGATAGCCGTGTCGTCATCATCGCCAACGTTTGCAGAGCAGTGCATTGGCATGATATTTTTTTCAGGCAGCAGGTAGTTAAGGGTGGTGAAGACAGATTTCTTGATTTCACCAGCGTAGGAAGACCCAGCAATCAGAATGATTTTCTTGGTCAGGTTAAGAGCGATGCAGGTTTCAGAGCGAACGCCATATTTTTCAGGGTCGCAGAGGAAGCCTGGGAAGTCGATCACAGTCAGTTCCTGAACGAAATCTGCCAGTTCAGTATGTTCCGGACGGATCAGCATGTTGCGGATGAAGTGAGACTGCCAGCAGAGCTCGGTAACTACGCGGGTTGGCAGACGGTGGTCAATGTCAGCGCCGCCGTACAGGTCCTGCACAAAGACTTCTTTGCCTTCTGCATAAGCCATCATGTCTTCATAAAGAAGATCGAAAGCTTCAGGCGTCATGGCTTTGTTGTTGTCCCACCAGATGGTGTTTTCGGTGGTAGCGTCGCGAACGGTATGTTTATCCTTTGGGGAACGGCCGGTATGTTTGCCGGTATCCACTGCAAAAGCACCGCCTTCGATCAGACGACCTTCCTTGCGAGCCAGCGCTTCTTCTACCAGCTTAGGAAAACGATAGTTGTAATGTACGCTACCGAGATTGCGAAGACCGAGTTTGTCAACGCCGTTGGATTCGTTCCACGTGCCGAATTGTTTCACTTTTCAAGCCCCTTGAGACACACTTAGGTTGTGGGAAACTGACAGGATCTGTCAGTCCGGCCAACGCCTGAATGGCTTTGACCGGGGGTTCGTTTCAAGTCCTGCGGAAGTCGATATAACCTGTCGGATTTATCCGCTCTTCTGTTTGACCCAACCTCCTGAGATGCTGCTTTGCCTTGTCCTCTACTCCCGGCAGCAGCCCTGCAACAGTCTTTTCGTCGAACTCGCGCATTTCATACCCATCTCACAAAATTGTGTCGTTGATATTTCGCAAAGTCCGAGCCGAACCCAGTCCCGTGACCATTTCCTCTTAAAGCACCCCCCGCGCATTTGAAAGCTGGTCTTTTGTGGGGTTGCGTATTTTGGATGCTGCATCACTTCCCGCTTATCTTCTACCACTAAAGTCGAAAACGGCAGAAAACAGGGCTTTGTCTGGAAGTGATAAATTTGCGCGCCAATCTGTGAACAAAACTGGGCTGCCACAATTTTGCAGCTTTCAGAAACTAGGTCTGCATTAAACTCAAGGAATGCGTTTTGCGCATGTTAGTTGCGGCAAAAATGCTTGGCTTGAAGCGGATGCTTTTTAGACAATCCGGCGTGAATTTCCTGTTAGTTCTGCTGGAAAGTGAATTGGATTCGCAGAAAACCCGGCCTTGGCGAAAGCAAGAAGCATTCCTAAATAAGAGAATAGTGCAGCGGGTGAAGCTGACCAAGAGGAACAGTGGTTCTGTCTGGTCGAAGCGTGTACACTCTGTTCGTCGTCTTTTCAGACACCATAATGCATGGTGTCATAGCTGCGGAGCGATGGCACTTGATATATGCGTATGTGTTTTCGCCAGCCTGAGAAGAGAGCTTGCGGGGATGGAGAGAAGGAAGGGAAAGACATGGCAACAATTGCCCTTGTCGATGATGATCGCAATATTCTGACCTCGGTTTCAATCGCATTGGAATCAGAAGGCTATAAAGTAGATACCTACACGGACGGTGCATCCGGACTGGAGGGTCTGCTCCACGCCCTGCCTGATCTTGCTATCCTCGATATCAAGATGCCGCGCATGGATGGCATGGAGCTGTTGCGCCGCTTGCGCCAGAAGACGGATCTGCCGGTTATCTTTCTGACATCCAAGGATGATGAGATTGACGAATTGTTCGGCCTGAAAATGGGCGCGGATGATTTCATTCACAAACCATTCTCCCAGCGCCTGTTGGTTGAGCGCGTTAAGGCCGTGTTGCGGCGGGCGCAGGCACGCGAGACGGCGGTCAAAACAGGCGGACCTGTTGCCAAGAGCGATCTGCTCGAGCGTGGGCTCCTTTCCATGGATCGTGAGCGCCATACCTGCAACTGGGATGGAAAGCCGGTGACCCTGACGGTAACCGAGTTCCTTATTCTCTATTCGTTGGCCCAGCGCCCCGGCGTTGTCAAAAGCCGCAATGCGCTGATGGATGCAGCCTATGAAGATCAGGTCTATGTGGATGATCGCACCATCGATAGCCACATCAAGCGTCTGCGCAAGAAATTCAAGGCAGTGGACGATAGCTTCGATATGATTGAGACCCTTTATGGCGTCGGCTATCGTTTCAGGGAAGAATAGACGCAGCTGGCTTTTAATGGCTGTCATGCTTCCCAATGCCCCGGCGCGTCACACAGTGGTGGAACTGGCTGGCAGATGCTTCTATAAAGCATGATGTATAAAGAGTGCAGCCCGCATCGGGCTGCATTCCAGATAGACCGGACGGAGTGGCTATCGAGAAACCGTGGCCGCTCCGATTTGTTGAAAGACATATATTGTTGCAGAGAATGCAAATAGAAAAACGCACAACAAAGGATGGCCAGAAGGGGCGACGCAAGTCTTTGTCTCTGAGGCGTCTGCGCGTATTTCTTGGCCGTCTTTCCAATACGGTTGCCTTTTCGTCTCTGACACGCCGCATTGTCTTTCTCAACGTGGCCGCGCTGGCGGTCTTGGTGCTGGGGATTCTCTATCTCAATCAGTTCCGTGAAGGGCTGATTGATGCCCGCGTCTCCTCGATGCTGACACAGGGCAAGATCATTGCTGGAGCCGTGGCCGCGTCGGCTGCCTCCGATACCGATGCCATCACCATCAATCCCGAGCGGCTTCTGGAGTTGCAGGCCGGGGAGAGCTTTTCTCCTGCTGACGATACCTTCAGTTATTTCGAATTTCCCATCGATCCTGAAAAAGCCGCGCCTATTTTGCGGGCGGCGATTTCGCCAACGGATACCCGCGCTCGAATCTATGATCTTGCGGGCAATATGGTCGTCGATTCAAACCAGCTCCATTCTGATGGCGTGCTCCGCTTCAATCTGCCAGAGCCGGAGATGGAGGAGTCCGACAGTTGGGGAGATCGCTGGGATCGCTTCGTCAGCTGGCTTCGTCAGGCAGATCTGCCCCTTTACAAGGAAATGGCCAACACCGACGGGCGCAAATATCCTGAAGTTACCAAGGCGCTGGATGGGTCAGAAGCCTCTATTGTTCGCGTAAACACCAAGGGGCGGTTGATCGTGTCCGTGGCAGTGCCGATTCAGCGCTCCCGGATCATTTCCGGCGCTCTTCTTTTGTCCACGCGCGATGGTGACATTGACAAGATCGTGGAAGCTGAGCGCTGGGGTATCCTGCGCGTCTTCCTGATTGCGGCGCTGGTGACAGGATCCATGTCTATTCTGCTGGCCGGCACCATTGCCGGCCCCGTGCGCAAATTGTCTGAAGCGGCCGAGCGGGTGCGACGCGGGGTCAAGGAGCGTGAGGAAATACCCGATTTCTCAGAACGCAAAGACGAAATTGGCCAGCTCAGCCAGTCCCTGCGCGACATGACCAACACGCTTTACAAGCGCATGGATGCCATTGAGGCCTTTGCAGCTGATGTGGCGCACGAGCTGAAAAACCCGCTCACATCCCTGCGCTCGGCAGTGGAAACGCTGCCTCTGGCCAAGAAACCCGAAGCACGCGAAAGGCTGGTCAGCATCATTTTACATGATGTCCGCCGACTGGATCGCCTGATCTCGGATATTTCCGATGCGTCCAGACTGGATGCCGAGTTGGCGCGTCAGGAATCCGACGAAATCAATCTGCGTGCGCTGTTGGAAACCATTGTGTCCATTCAGGATGAAATCGGCTCCAAATCCAATATTCGCGTCATTCTGGAAGAAGACAAGAACGCAGCTGACAAGGCTAAGGCCTTCTGTGTTCGCGGCAATGACAGCCGTCTTGGTCAGATATTCGTCAATCTGGTGGATAATGCCCGCTCCTTCACGCCGGAGGGAGGCGAGGTGCGCGTTTGTCTCACCCATGATGGTCCATGGGTTGAAATCACCGTGGATGACGACGGGCCGGGTATTCAGGCTGAAGATGTGTCGCGCGTTTTTGAGCGCTTTTATACGGATCGTCCGCAAGGGGAAGATTTCGGTCAAAATTCCGGGCTTGGTCTTTCGATCTCAAAACAGATTGTCGAAGCCTATAGTGGGGAAATCACCGCATCCAACCGGTATGATTCCGCATCTGACGAGACAGAACCGACAATATTGGGTGCCCGTTTCACCGTGCGGTTCCCCGCCATCGCCCATAGTGCGACGAAAAAACCCGAGCCAAAGGCAGATCCTACTGTCTAGACTGGTCTGTGACTGCAGTCGAGCGAGAGGATTGGAGACATATGTCCCTATATTTTGATCCAGACCACGATCAGGCAAGACATGGACCGATTTTCGACCTGCCAGATGCCATTGCATCCACCTGCCCCAGCGAGATCATGCATGCAGCGGCCATTGTGATCGGCCCTTATGGCTTGTTGCTGAGAGGGGAGAGCGGATCTGGCAAGTCCATGCTACAGCGCACATTGCGCCGTGAAGCCGCCGCGCTTTCTATTCCTTCAGCCCTTGTCAGTGATGACTATGTCAAGCTGGTGCGCCAGATCGAGTCGTCAGACCCATCAGGGCAACCCGAACTGCGAGCCTATGGCCCCGTCTCAACGCGCGGTTTGCAAGAAGTACGCGGGCTCGGGGTCATCTCGGTAGGGGAGAACAACTTCACAGGGGATGCTCCGATGCATTTGCTGGTTGATTTATGCCCACCGGCTGACATACACCGGATGCCTTCGAGTGAAGAGACAGTCCGGTCCTGTCTGGGCTATCCGATTGCACATCTGTCGGTTCCTGAACGCTCGGTCGTTGAAGCCTGCGATCTGGTCTTTGCCCTTCTATCCACATGGAAGGAGAGGCTTTAGCGGCCAGTGTTCGACTTTTGGGCTTGCGTTCGGCAATCGAGTGGTCATGATAGGCGATACTTCAGGCTCCGGATGGCAATGACCGTCTCTATAAGCCGGAGCTGAAAGTAAGAGGAGCCAGCAGGCTCCAAAAATGAAGGAGAGCAGAGACATCATGATTGGTCTTGTCCTTGTAACCCATGGCCGTTTGGCCGAAGAGTTCCGCGCAGCCCTGGAGCATGTTGTCGGACCTCAGAATCAGATCGAGACCATTTGCATTGGTCCCGATGATGATATGGAGCAACGGCGTCAGGATATTCTGGATGCGGTAGAGGCCGTGGACAAGGATAAGGGCGTGGTTCTTCTGACCGATATGTTCGGGGGAACGCCTTCTAACATGGCTATTTCGGTCATGGATGAAAACAAGATCGAAGTGTTGGCTGGGGTCAACCTGCCCATGCTGATCAAGCTGGCCAGCGTGCGAGCAGACAGGACCCTGTCTGAGGCGGTTAGCGAAGCCTGCGAAGCAGGGCGCAAATATATCAACATTGCAAGCAAGCTGCTTTCCGGTGAATGAGCCGCAAGCAGACAGAGCCATGCATTCGGGTGAATGCATGAGCAAGTCATGAGCAAGAGCAGATAGAAAGAACTCGGTTTCCGTGACCAATATTTCAGTTTCAGACCGACTGATCATCCAGAATAAACGTGGTTTGCATGCGCGTGCTTCGGCAAAATTCGTGCAATTGGTGGAACGATTCGATGCTTTGGTCAGCGTGTCCAAGGATGGCCAGACCGTGTGCGGCAATTCCATCATGGGATTGATGATGCTTGCAGCGGCCCCCGGTTGCGCCATTGACGTCGTTGCCGAAGGCAATGAGGCTGAGGCTGTCATGGAAGCCTTGAACAAGCTGATCTCGGATCGCTTCGGCGAAGGCGAATAGCGCCCACAGGGCTTTTCGATAATTCCCTTTTGTCAAAACGGCTTGAGCCGTGGCCGCCCAAATGTGGCGGAAATGTGTTTTATCGCGCCTTTCATTTGCAGCATTGTTCCCCTTTCCCCATCCAAAATAAGGAAATTTCCGATCCATCCGAGCGGGAGGGGTCTTTGGCGTGGCTGCCTGAAAGGGATAAGGAATATTTGTTTATAGTCTTGAAAGCACTGTGCCTTCCCTACCTAGAAGGCAACTTGCGCAAGATCGTCACGCGCTGATTTTACAAAAATTCCAATATTGATTGAAGCAATGAAAGAATAAACCAAATAGAAATGCGTGTTGCGTTTCCTTGATTGGTGGCGTGAGAATATTGAACAAGAAAAATAAAAACCTCTTAAAATGACGCCCCCCCCAAACTACCATTTTCCTACAAGACATTGATTGACGCCCTTATGTGAGGCTTGTTAAATTTCAGTGTGTTAAAAATCTCGACCATCTGTCGGTTCCGTTAGACTGATTGATGGATGTGCGGGATAAATTTATTCTTTTGCGCATCGCGCGATTGACCGTGCGCGGTGTTTGGATGGTGGTTTGCAGAAGCGAAAGGCTCGCCACCAAAATTTGTTGTTTGGAGATGTTGTGTCCCTTGTGTGCGAGCTCTCCCTACCAGACACATTGATCGACGACTCCCGGAGGTAGAATATGAAACGCCTATTGATCGCTGCCCTGATGATATCTGGCTCGGCCCTATCCGCTCAGGCTGCAGATGACTGCGGCAAAGTCACCATCGCAGACATGAACTGGAATTCGGCAACACTGATCGGCAACATCGATCGCTTCGTTCTGGAACATGGCTTTGGGTGCGATGCCGAGATGGTCCCTGGCGATACGATGCCCACCGGCGCATCCATGACCGAAAAGGGTGAGCCTGATATTGCCCCGGAATTCTGGGCCAACTCCATGCGAGAGGCCGTCGACAAGGGCGTTGAAGAGGGGCGACTGGCCATTGCAGGCAAGTCCCTGTCAGATGGTGGTGAAGAAGGCTTCTGGGTTCCTGACTATATGGTCGAGAAAGACCCAAGCCTTGCAACCATCGAAGGCGTCAAGAAAAATGCCAAATTGTTCGAGCATCCGGAAGATCCTGAGAAGAGCGCCTTTTATGGCTGTCCGGCTGGCTGGAACTGTCAGATCACGTCCGGAAACCTCTTCCGCGCTCTGAAGCTGGGAGATGCTGGTTTTGAAATCGTGGATCCGGGGTCAGGCGCAGGCCTTGCCAGCTCCATTGCCAAGGCTTATGAGCGCGGTGAACCATGGTTCGGCTATTATTGGGCGCCAACCGCCATTCTCGGCAAATACAAAATGACCAAGGTTGATTTCGGCTCTGGCGTTGATGAAGAGCACTACAAGGCCTGTACGTCTCAAAATGATTGTCTTGATCCGAAAGTGACCATGTATCCGCCATCTCCTGTGCGTGCTGTCACCACGGGTGAATTTGCCAAGGCCCATCCGGAGATCATGGATTTCCTTGGCAAACTCTCCTTCAAAAACAGTGAAATGAACGAACTGCTCGCATGGATGGAAGACAATCAGGCCGACGGTGAATTCGCTGCGATCTACTTCCTGCAAAATTATGAAGACATGTGGAGCCAGTGGCTGCCAGAAGACGTGGCTGCCAAAGTGAAAGACGCCGTCGCAGGCATGTAATTGACATCACCTGAAAAGGTGCGGTTCCCCCGGGCGAAGTCTTTCGTCCGGGTTTCTTCGTGGGATGTCTGCTTTTCTATCCTCAGGCGGTTACCGTTGGTGAACCAGATCTGGCTGCAGACAAGGAGATTGGTAAATTGATTGAGGCGGCATCGATTTGACAATCGAAACAAGACCAGGACCATCTGCCGCTTCATGGTAGCAATTGGAGAATCTATATGGCGGATGCGTCATGGTTAACTTCATTTCCCCAGCTGAGCCGAATGGACCTGCTGACTATCCGTAAGACGCTTGATGGCGCTTACAAGGCATTCTCTCGGGAATATGGCGATGCGATCGAGAGCATTTTTCATCCCGTTCTGGCCTTTCTCGTGTGGTTTGAAAAGCTTCTGATCAACACGCCTTGGCCAATCATCATTCTGGTGATCGGGGCAATTGTCTATTTCGCCAGCCGATCCTGGAGATTGTTGGCCGGTGTCGTGATTGCTCTTCTGCTGGTCGGCTTCTTCGGCATGTGGGAAGACACCATGTCGACCCTGTCCATGATCACGGTTTGCACACTGATTTCCATCATTCTGGGTATTCCCATCGGCGTCGGTATGGCGCGATCCGACCGGTTCCAGAAAGTCATGATGCCCATTCTCGACGTCATGCAGACCATGCCGGCCTTTGTCTATCTCATTCCGGTGGTCATGTTGCTGGGCATTGGCAAGATTCCGGGACTGATCTCCGTTGTCATCTATGCCATTCCGCCGGTGATCCGCCTGACCAATCTGGGCATTCGTCTGGTGGATTCCGAAGTATTGGAAGCGGCCACCGCTTTTGGGGCCAATGGTCGCCAGCGTCTGTTCAATGTGCAGATCCCGCTTGCCATGCCAAACATCATGGCGGGGATCAACCAGACCATCATGATGGCACTTGCCATGGTGGTCGTTGCTTCCATGATCGGCGTAAAAGGGCTCGGCCAGCCGGTGTTGAAATCCATTCAGAACCAGTATTTCACACTTGGTTTGTTCAATGGTCTGGCCATCGTCGCTTTGGCCATCATCTTTGATCGCGTGTCTCAGGCATACGCCAAGCGGAGCCAGAGACACATGAAGGGAGCCCATTCATGAGCAACACTCTTATTGAAGTCAAAGGGCTCTACAAACTGTTCGGCTCGGAACCGAAAGCACATATGCCTTTGGTGCATCAGGGATTGGGCAAAGACGAGATTCTGGCAAAGACGGGTCATACATTGGGCCTGAAGGATATCAACCTGTCCATCAAGGAAGGCGATATCTCTGTTATCATGGGGCTGTCCGGTTCGGGCAAGTCGACGCTTATCCGCCATTTCAACCGGTTGATCGAACCGACCGAGGGGCAGATTCTGGTGGGAGGCACCGATGTGATGAGCCTGTCGGAGAAGGAGCTGGAGGAATTCCGGCGTCACAGAATGTCCATGGTGTTCCAGCGCTTTGGTCTTCTGCCGCATCGCTCCGTGCTCGACAATGTGTCCTTTGGTCTGACCATTCAGGGCATCAAGAAGAAGGAAGCCCATGATCGCGCCGTGCAATGGCTCGAAACGGTAGGGCTGGGAGGGTACGAGAATCAGTATCCGGCGCAACTTTCCGGTGGCCAGCAGCAGCGTGTCGGGCTGGCCCGCGCCTTGGCCACAAATGCAGACATTCTGCTCATGGATGAAGCCTTCTCGGCGCTCGACCCGCTTATCCGTTCCGAAATGCAGGATCAGCTGGTGGAACTGCAGGACAAGTTGCAGAAGACCATAATTTTCATCACCCATGATCTGGATGAAGCGCTGCGCCTTGGCAACAATATTGCCATCCTCAAAGACGGGGAGTTGGTGCAGGACGACAAGCCAGAGGAAATCCTTCTCAATCCGGCAACCGACTATGTGGAAGCCTTTGTTCGGGATGTGAACCGCGCGCGTGCCCTCACCGTTGAAACGGTGATGCAGCCGCAGGAATTCCGTATCACAGCCACGACCATTGAAGATGCCCTCAAGCAGATGCGTGCTCACAAGGATGACTATGCCTATCACGTCACGGAAGATGGCTATCAGGGCATGCTGTCGCAGGAAAGTCTTGAAGAATATTATCAGGAAGACAAAACGGGCAATCTGACCGAAGAGCATTATGAGGACCTGGAGCCGATTGCGCCGGATGCCGCACTTGAGGAAATCCTGCCCGAGACTTTGGCCTCTGACTACCCTGTTCCTGTTGTCGATGAAGAGGGGGAATTCGTAGGCAGTCTGTCACGCGACGCTCTGGCCGAAGTGCTCAGCCCCGAGGCTGCATCTGAAGAAGAAAAGAGCGAGCCACCCGCCGCCGAAGAAGGGGCAACTCGAGAAAAAGACGAGGGGAAAGACAAACAGGCCGCAACTCCGGCCTGAACGGTCCAACGGGCCCGTATCACGCTCTTTAAAATGAAAAAAGGGTGACCGATATATGATCACCCTTTTTATAGTCCTGTGAATGGGTCCGTGCGCGAAAGCTGCGGACTATCATCAGCCTGTTTTCGTCGTGTTGGTCTTTTTGCGCATGGAAACAAACCGCATGGCGCGCTGAGCCGATGAGACATCAAGATCCTTGTAGTAGGCGACTGTCCGTCCGGTTTCGGAGAGGCTCTTGTTCAGTTTATCCGCTTTCAGGCCCATCAATTTGCCAAAGGCGCCGCTGGAGATGCCGATGGATTTGCAAAGAAGGCTGATAGGTTCATCACTGGTCTGGTAGAGGGCGTTGGATACAATCGGTTCTTCCAGATCGGTCATGGCCGCAAGGAACATGACGATATCCGGCCCGCGATTGGTATCAACCAACATGCTCAGGGCATCTGACTTATCCAGCTTCCCGTCCTTGACGTCCGCAATTACGATCTTGGCTTCAAGCCGTCTCTGACGCCCCACGATCGTCTGATCAGACGCCGCCTTTTGGGCCCGGTCCACCAGATCATGCGCCGCCTTTTCATCGTCCTGGAACAATTGTGCCAGCCTTGCTTTCCCTTCCGGCGGCAGCAATGGCAGCAGGCGCTTGGCAGCATCCTCTGTAATGTCTGGCCGTGCGGAGAGGGTGGATTGCAAAATAGCGTCGCCATCGGCCTTGGTGACAAGGGTGCTGAAGCCTTTCGAGGTGATCTCCGCACTCTTGTTTTGCGTAACCTTGTGCCAGACGGCGCGCGTGCCATTCTCGATCAGGGCGTCGGTCACTGTGCCGCTGAGATGCTCGCGTTGGGCAATGCTCTCCAAATGGGTTTCCGGCAGAGTCTGGGATAGGTGAACGAAGTCGTCGTCCGTAAGAACCGGGCTGTGCTGGAGCATAGGCCCCGCAACAGACATTTCATCCTGGGCCATCTTGAGAGCGACTTCATTGGGCAACCTGTCCTCAGAGGCTACCCGATCAGCAAATTCCGCACGTCCTTCAACACTAACATCGTTGAGCATCTTCAAAACGATGTCCCGGAAGATCAGGGTTCCCTGTTCGGTATGGTTTTCGGCACCATCGAAAAACAGATCCGCCACTCGACCGAGCAGTTCACGTCTTTTGTCGCTCGATTTTTCTCTGGCGAGGTCTGTAATATTATCCAACATGGTTGCCTCTTTGTTTTGCATTTTTTAAGAACTATATCTCTTCGTTTCTAAGATTGAGTTAACCGATTGTAGACAATGATGATCAAATAACCCCTTAAAATTACAGGATTAATTTGCTCAAGATGTCGGTCATTTACCAGGAGATATTATCGATATTCTCCAGTTCAATCTGGCTGCCGTCGCTGAAATCGATGGTGCCGGTCGCATCATCGGAAAGCAGCATTTGATCGCTGCCATCAACCATAGTCGCCGTGCCGGTATCAAGCGAAATCGTCCAGTCGGTGCCATAGGTTGTTGAGTCTGTACCATCGGCAGCAAGGATCTCCAAGGAGTCGGTCCAGTCTCCTGCCGACCCGCCATCAATCGTATCATTGCCATCCCCCATCATATAGAGGAAGGTGTCGTCGCCCTCACCGCCGGAAAGATAGTCATTCCCATCTCCCCCGATGAGGGTGTCGTTGCCTGAACCGCCATAGAGGGCATCATCCCCAGAATTGGGAATGTCTGTAAATGTCGTGTTGTTTGCAACAGTCCCTTCGCCACCAAACAGAATGTCATCGCCGGTGCCACCATAGGCCGTGTCGTTGCCAGTGCCGCCATAAAGCTGGTCATTCCCAGCTTCGCCGTGCAGAGCATCGGCGCCAGCATCGCCATAAAGGATATCTGCCCCTTCTTCTCCATTTATGAAGTCTTTGCCATCTCCACCGGAAATCGAGTCCGAATCGGCCCCGCCGTAAATGTCATCATTGCCAGTGCCACCATCAATTGTATCCTGGCCGGCATCACCATAGATCGTATCGTTGCCACCATATCCGGAAATATCATCATTGCCATCAGAGGCCGTGATCATGTCATCGCCGCGCGTACCATTGAGCGTGTCGTTCTGGCTGCTGCCATAAATCTGATTGAGGTTGCTCATGTCATCGATATCCCCCACAACAACGGTAAGGGTCTGGCTGGTCGAGAGATTGCCGCTATCGGTAGCGGTGACCGTAACATCAACGGAGCTTTCCTTCTCATAATCGAGAGAAATGCCATCCTTGAGTTTCAGCACGATCGCGTCATCCTGCGTGACAACCTCGAAGCGGCTATCATCGACGCCGTAGGAGATGTTGCCTCGATTATCGACATCGCTCACGCTGAGTGTGGCGATTTCGGCGCCGGTTTCGTTTTCCAGCACTCCGAAGCCATCGGAGTCGTTGATCTGGAAGTTATCGAGCAGCGTGCCGCTGTTGTTTTCAGACCCCATTTCAATGAAGGTGATGGTGTTGGAACCATCGCCCGTGCCTGCGGTGAGGTCGAGCGTGTAGGTGTTCCAGCCAAGCCCATCATTGGCCGGGTCGATGGTTGCAATAATCTCGCCGTTCCAGACAACCTGAACCACGCTCTGGCCCAATGCCTGCTCAGCGGTGCCAGATGACCCATCGCCATTGACGCCGCGGGATTTCAAATCCATCGAAAGGCTATATGTGTCCCCATCTGCCAGTCCTTCGAGTTCGCGCGTCAAAGTACCATTGGACTGAGCCGCCAGGTCAACGTGATAGGCACCATCGGTGGCACCTAGCCCCATATGACCGGCTTCATGCACATCGATGTTGCTCTGCTTCCAGCCATCAATATAGGCGTCTTCATACCAACCGGTGCCATCTCCACCACCATGAACTCCGCCGTTGAACACTTCGAAGCTACCGTTATAGAGGAAGTTATAAGATCCAGTCGCGTCAAGCGTTGGACCCTCATTCACATCTGCCACATTGATCGTGAGGGGCTCGCTGTGACTGAGGCCACCTTGATCGGTGGTGGTAAGCACAAGATCAACGGACGGTTCGGTCTCGTGATCGAAGGTTATGCCGTCCTTTACCTTGAGGACCATGGCGCCTGATCCATCATCGACAACCTCGAAACGGTCATCATTTACGCTGTAAGTGTGACTGTCATTGGCATCCACATCGGTGGTGGAGAGGGTGCCGATGACAGCGCCTGAGGCATTCTCGTCAAAACTTGAATTGGAAATTTCGATTGCCGTTGGTGCGTCATTGGTACCGCGAACCTCAATCGTCACCGTGCCGGTGCCGCTTTGGCCGGAGCTATCCCTTGCGGAATATTCAAATGTCACCGTCCGGCTTTCATGGAGACTAAGATCCTGAAAATCCTGACCCGGATCAAACGTATAGGATCCGTCCGAATGCATCACAACGGAGCCTTCGCCGGGTTGATCGACAAGACTGTAGCTGATGTCGCCGCCATTCAGGCTATGGGCATGGGCAACGCTGTTGAGTGCATCATCCTCTGTGGTGGTTCCGTTTTCATTTTGAGCCGTCACGCTGTCGTCGATGTCGCCCACATCGATGGTGAAGTCTTCACTGACGCTGCCGCCGTGATTGTCGTTTGTTGTGACCGTCAGGGTGACGGTGGGCTCTGTCTCATGATCAAGGGAAACCCCGTCCTTGAGTTTGAGGACGAAGGCACCATCCTGCTCGGCCACCTCAAAGCGGGCATCATCCACACTGTAGCTGTGACTGTCGTTTGTATCCACATCGGTGGTGGAGAGGGTGCCGATAACGGCGCCTGAGGCATTCTCGTCAACGCTTGCGGACGACAGATCCACAGCGGTGGGCGCATCATTGGTGCCGGTCACCTCTATGGTGACGGTGCCCTGATCGGTTGAGCCCTTGCCATCATCGGCGCTGAAGGTGAAGGACACCTCCCGGCTTTCCCCGACCGCCAGATCATCAAAGGCTGTGCCCGGTTCAAAGCTGTAGGAGCCATCGTCCTGCAGGGTAACTGTGCCCTCGGCTGGCTGTCCGTCCAGACTATAGGTGATGGTATCCCCATCCAGATCGGTTGCCGTAACGGAGCCGCGAAGGGCGACATTCTCGCTCGTAGTCTCGGTTGCATCCTTGGCGGTGACGGCCTCATTGAGATCGCCCACATCGATGGTGAAGTCTTCACTGACGCTGCCGCCATGATTGTCGGTGGTTGTGACCGTCAGGGTAACGGTGGGCTCTGTCTCATGATCAAGGGAAACACCGTCCTTGAGTTTGAGGACGAAGGCCCCATCCTGCTCGGCCACCTCGAAGCGGGCATCATCCACGCTGTAGCTGTGGGTATCGTTTGTATCCACATCGGTGGTGGAGAGGGTGCCGATCACGGCGCCTGAGGCATTCTCGTCAACGCTTGCAGACGACAGATCCACAGCGGTGGGCGCATCATTGGTGCCGGTCACCTCTATGGTGACGGTGCCCTGATCGGTTGAGCCCTTGCCATCATCGGCGCTGAAGGTGAAGGACACCTCACGGCTTTCCCCGACCGCCAGATCATCAAAGGCTGTGCCCGGTTCAAAGCTATAGGAGCCATCGTCATGCAGGGTAACGCTGCCCTCGGCTGGCTGTCCGTCCAGACTATAGGTGATGGCATCCCCATCCAGATCCGTTGCCGTAACGGACCCGCGAAGGGCGACATTCTCGCTCGTAGTCTCGGTTGCATCCTTGGCGGTGACGGCCTCATTGAGATCGCCCACATCGATGGTGAAGTCTTCACTGACGCTGCCGCCATGATTGTCGGTGGTTGTGACCGTCAGGGTAACGGTGGGCTCTGTCTCATGATCAAGGGAAACACCGTCCTTGAGTTTGAGGACGAAGGCCCCATCCTGCTCGGCCACCTCGAAGCGGGCATCATCCACGCTGTAGCTGTGGGTATCGTTTGTATCCACATCGGTGGTGGAGAGGGTGCCGATCACGGCGCCTGAGGCATTCTCGTCAACGCTTGCAGACGACAGATCCACAGCGGTGGGCGCATCATTGGTGCCGGTCACCTCTATGGTGACGGTGCCCTGATCGGTTGAGCCCTTGCCATCATCGGCGCTGAAGGTGAAGGACACCTCACGGCTTTCCCCGACCGCCAGATCATCAAAGGCTGTGCCCGGTTCAAAGCTGTAGGAGCCATCGTCATGCAGGGTAACGCTGCCCTCGGCTGGCTGTCCGTCCAGACTATAGGTGATGGCATCCCCATCCAGATCCGTTGCCGTAACGGACCCGCGAAGGGCCATATTCTCGCTCGTGGTCTCGGTTGCATCCTTGGCGGTGACGGCCTCATTGAGATCGCCCACATCGATGGTGAAGTCTTCACTGACGCTGCCGCCGTGATTGTCGTTTGTTGTGACCGTCAGGGTGACGGTGGGCTCGGTCTCGTGATCAAGGGAAACCCCGTCCTTGAGTTTGAGGACGAAGGCACCATCCTGCTCGGCCACCTCAAAGCGGGCATCATCCACACTGTAGCTGTGGGTATCGTTTGTATCCACATCGGTGGTGGAGAGGGTGCCGATCACGGCGCCTGAGGCATTCTCGTCAACGCTTGCAGACGACAGATCCACAGCGGTGGGCGCATCATTGGTGCCGGTCACCTCTATGGTGACGGTGCCCTGATCGGTTGAGCCCTTGCCATCATCGGCGCTGAAGGTGAAGGACACCTCACGACTTTCCCCGACCGCCAGATCATCAAAGGCGGTGCCGGGTTCAAAGCTGTAGGAGCCATCGTCATGCAGGGTAACGCTGCCCTCGGCTGGCTGCCCGTCCAGACTATAGGAGATGGCATCCCCATCCAGATCCGTTGCCGTAACGGACCCGCGAAGAGCCACATTCTCGCTCGTAGTCTCGGTTGCATCCTTGGCGGTGACGGCCTCATTGAGATCGCCCACATCGATGGTGAAGTCTTCACTGACGCTGCCGCCATGATTGTCGGTGGTTGTGACCGTCAGGGTAACGGTGGGCTCTGTCTCATGATCAAGGGAAACACCGTCCTTGAGTTTGAGGACGAAGGCCCCATCCTGCTCGGCCACCTCGAAGCGGGCATCATCCACGCTGTAGCTGTGGGTATCGTTTGTATCCACATCGGTGGTGGAGAGGGTGCCGATCACGGCGCCTGAGGCATTCTCGTCAACGCTTGCAGACGACAGATCCACAGCGGTGGGCGCATCATTGGTGCCGGTCACCTCTATGGTGACGGTGCCCTGATCGGTTGAGCCCTTGCCATCATCGGCGCTGAAGGTGAAGGACACCTCACGGCTTTCCCCGACCGCCAGATCATCAAAGGCTGTGCCCGGTTCAAAGCTATAGGAGCCATCGTCATGCAGGGTAACGCTGCCCTCGGCTGGCTGTCCGTCCAGACTATAGGTGATGGCATCCCCATCCAGATCCGTTGCCGTAACGGACCCGCGAAGGGCCATATTCTCGCTCGTGGTCTCGGTTGCATCCTTGGCGGTGACGGCCTCATTGAGATCGCCCACATCGATGGTGAAGTCTTCACTGACGCTGCCGCCGTGATTGTCGTTTGTTGTGACCGTCAGGGTGACGGTGGGCTCGGTCTCGTGATCAAGGGAAACCCCGTCCTTGAGTTTGAGGACGAAGGCCCCATCCTGCTCGGCCACCTCGAAGCGGGCATCATCCACGCTGTAGCTGTGGGTATCGTTTGTATCCACATCGGTGGTGGAGAGGGTGCCGATCACGGCGCCTGAGGCATTCTCGTCAACGCTTGCGGACGACAGATCCACAGCGGTGGGCGCATCATTGGTGCCGGTCACCTCTATGGTGACGGTGCCCTGATCGGTTGAGCCCTTGCCATCATCGGCGCTGAAGGTGAAGGACACCTCCCGGCTTTCCCCGACCGCCAGATCATCAAAGGCTGTGCCCGGTTCAAAGCTGTAGGAGCCATCGTCCTGCAGGGTAACTGTGCCCTCGGCTGGCTGTCCGTCCAGACTATAGGTGATGGTATCCCCATCCAGATCGGTTGCCGTAACGGAGCCGCGAAGGGCGACATTCTCGCTCGTAGTCTCGGTTGCATCCTTGGCGGTGACGGCCTCATTGAGATCGCCCACATCGATGGTGAAGTCTTCACTGACGCTGCCGCCATGATTGTCGGTGGTTGTGACCGTCAGGGTAACGGTGGGCTCTGTCTCATGATCAAGGGAAACACCGTCCTTGAGTTTGAGGACGAAGGCCCCATCCTGCTCGGCCACCTCGAAGCGGGCATCATCCACGCTGTAGCTGTGGGTATCGTTTGTATCCACATCGGTGGTGGAGAGGGTGCCGATCACGGCGCCTGAGGCATTCTCGTCAACGCTTGCAGACGACAGATCCACAGCGGTGGGCGCATCATTGGTGCCGGTCACCTCTATGGTGACGGTGCCCTGATCGGTTGAGCCCTTGCCATCATCGGCGCTGAAGGTGAAGGACACCTCACGGCTTTCCCCGACCGCCAGATCATCAAAGGCTGTGCCCGGTTCAAAGCTGTAGGAGCCATCGTCATGCAGGGTAACGCTGCCCTCGGCTGGCTGTCCGTCCAGACTATAGGTGATGGCATCCCCATCCAGATCCGTTGCCGTAACGGACCCGCGAAGGGCCATATTCTCGCTCGTGGTCTCGGTTGCATCCTTGGCGGTGACGGCCTCATTGAGATCGCCCACATCGATGGTGAAGTCTTCACTGACGCTGCCGCCGTGATTGTCGTTTGTTGTGACCGTCAGGGTGACGGTGGGCTCGGTCTCGTGATCAAGGGAAACCCCGTCCTTGAGTTTGAGGACGAAGGCCCCATCCTGCTCGGCCACCTCGAAGCGGGCATCATCCACGCTGTAGCTGTGGGTATCGTTTGTATCCACATCGGTGGTGGAGAGGGTGCCGATCACGGCGCCTGAGGCATTCTCGTCAACGCTTGCAGACGACAGATCCACAGCGGTGGGCGCATCATTGGTGCCGGTCACCTCTATGGTGACGGTGCCCTGATCGGTTGAGCCCTTGCCATCATCGGCGCCGAAGGTGAAGGACACCTCACGACTTTCCCCGACCGCCAGATCATCAAAGGCGGTGCCGGGTTCAAAGCTGTAGGAGCCATCGTCATGCAGGGTAACGCTGCCCTCGGCTGGCTGCCCGTCTAGACTATAGGAGATGGCATCCCCATCCAGATCCGTTGCCGTAACGGACCCGCGAAGAGCCACATTCTCGCTCGTGGTCTCGGAAATATCTTCCGCTTTGACCGGGGCATTTCCCTTTACGGTAGACCCTCCATTTGCCGGAGGCAAAGAGCCAGCCGAAGGCGAACCCGTGTTGATCGGGCTGCTTTGAATGCTAGGGCCAACAGCCGAAGTGTCCCCTCCAGCTAGAGGGGCGCTGAGTGCCACACCTTCGGAGGCATTGTTGATGGAAAGGATCGGGCTTTCCTGACCCGCGCTTACAATATCTTCCGGGGCTGACAATCCGGAAGGGGAAGAAGGAGAGACATAGTCGCCACCGGCAGGGGCTGATGACAGCGAAGAGGGCTGTGTTGAGAAAGAGTCGGAGCCCACATTGGCCGTATTCACGCCAGCTTCACCCGATTGATGCGTGGGGAGCAGCGTTTCTTCCTCATTGGCAAGGCCATAATGAAGGTTTGGGTTCAGAATATCCTGGCGTAGCGCAATATGGTCGCCGGTGTCATAGTCGCTGGCTTTTTCCGCTTCTGCCTTTTGCAAAGTCTGCTGGGCGCGGTTGGATTCATATTTGGATGCAGCTGCTTGGGATTTTACATCTGGAGTATTGGTGTCAGCCATTGCCAGTTTCCTTAACAAAATTTTGCCGTCTACGATCAGGCATTTGGCGCCGACAGTATAATATGTGTGCTTAATCGGGCCTTTCCGAAACTGGTTATCAATGGGTTAAGGACTGCTTTTCCGGTTGTATCGAATTGGAATGACTTAAAAATCGCAAAGGTGGTTAAGAAAAGATCAAGAGTGTTGGCGCCATATTGAGGCCGTCTGGAAATTTCCGTTAACTCAATTGTCCTCCCGGTCATCACTGCGGCAGGGTAATGACACATGAGCGCAATGAATGATGACAGGTCGCAAAGCAGAAGAACAAACAGGCCTGATCGCAGCTTTTCAAGCTCGCGTAGCGCGGTTTCATGCAATATTTCAACCTCCTAGCTCCATGCAGACAACATGGTTCTCCGAACAGGTGCGTGTTCCCAAGCGGATCATGGCGGCGTCTTTCGTGATCAATATGCTTGGACTGGGGATGCCCCTCGTCATTCTGCAAATTTATGACCGCATCATTCCAAACCAGTCTTACGCGACGCTGTTCTATTTGATGGCAGGTCTCGTCACTGTTCTGGTGTTGGATACCATCCTGAAAGTCGTGCGCTCCCATGTTTCCGGCTGGTCTTCCTCCTACATCGACTATGTATCCGGAGTGGAGGCGATCCAGCGGGTTTTGCGGGCTCCTCCGGAGGCTCTGGAGAAGAGCGCGGCGAGCACGCATATTGATCGCATGAATGCGCTTTCCTCCACGGCGCGCATGTTTGCTGGCCCTGCCCGAATGGGGCTGGTTGATCTGCCCTTTATCTTTATTTTTCTAGGCGTGATGGCCATTGTGAGCCCGACCATTGCGGGCTTGCTGGTTGCGGTTTTTGCCATCTTCGCCTGGCGTCTGCTCAAACGCGCCAAGGATATCCAGATGCTGCAAGATGAAAGACAGCAGCTTGATCGGCGCAAATATGACTTTGTTATCGAGGCTTTGTCGGGCATTGAATCCATCAAGACCATGACATGTGAACCGCAGATGATGCGCCGCTATGAGCGCCTCCAGGAAGCCATTGCTGTTGCCTTTCATCGCTCGGTCAAGCTGGATGGTGCCACGCAATCCCTGAGTGCTTCCTTTGCCTCCATTACCATGATCACGATTGTCTCCAGCGGCGCTTTGCTGGTAATCGAGGGCACCCAGTCCATCGGCTCGCTGGCCTGCTGCCTGCTGCTTGGTGGTCGGGCTGTGGAGGTGCTGGTCCGCTCTGTGCGTTCATGGAGTGAATTGAGCAACTTCGATCTGGTCAAGCAGAATGTGGATGAGCTTCTGTCTGTCAATCCCGAGCCAGACAAGGTGATGGTATCAAGCGCGCTGGCATCCGGCGAGGTCATTCTGGATGATACTGTCATCGACTCCCAGATGGGTGATGACTATGGCTCCTACCGGATCTCGATGACCATTCCACATGGGGCCACCATCGGGATCAAGGGGAATCTGGCAAGCGATGATCATCATCTTTTGAGAATGCTGCGCACCAAGATCGCCCCGGATGGCGGCGATATCCTCTTGGGTGGCCGCTCGATCTATGATCTGGTGGATGCGGATGTGTCCGCCTCTATTGCCTATGTTCCCAATAGTCCGGCGATTTTCAGTGGCACCATTCTGGACAATATCACGCTGTTCAATCCGCGTGAGGGATTGCAGAATGCACGCGAGGCAGCGCAGTTGATAGGGTTGGAGACAGACATTCAACTGCTGCCTTACGGGTATGACATGATGCTCGGATCCGGCGGCAACGAAACCCTGCCTCCCAGTTTTCGCCAACGCATTTGCATCGCACGGGCGATTGCCAGAAAGCCGAAGATTCTCATTTTGGAAGAAGCCAACGCAATGCTGGACCAGCGCTCCGATACCCTTTTGCGCAAAGGGATTGAAGCCTTGCGCGGCTCCATGACCATCATCTTTTTGTCAAACCGCCCCTCCTTCCTCTCGCTCGCCGATAGGCAGCTAATCCTCAAGGATGGCTCTCTTTTGCCATTCGGGGGCGAGCAAGCCCACCCATTGACGCAAGAAGCCACTCAAAAACCGGCGACCGGAACAAACACCAGATCGGTAGTTGGAGGCGAGGCATGAGCGACGATAGATCAAGCAAAGATGGCTTGCCGCCTCCGCCAGAGCGGGCCGTACACGGTGCTGGAAAATTGCAGATCAAGCCGATTGCGCCAGCCAAACGCAACAGCAGGGGCAAGGTGCGGGGCAAGCCGATGCTGCTCAAAAGATCCGAGCCTCGTCCGCTTGAAGGCGCAACCTTGACCGAGGCCGCGCGTCACGCTGGCGAGGAGGATGTGAGTCTCGCAGATCTGGCGGACTATTCTGCCGATCAACATTTCGTCAAGGATACCGCCGCGCCTGAGCATGATGAGCCCAATGGGCCCCACACTGATGAGGAACGCTTCTCGGCCTATCGCGGCGATGGTGCTGCTGAACAGGATGTGCCTTTCTCCGATTTTGAACAGCGCCTTGGCATCAGGGAGCGTTGGGCGGGGATTGACTATACAAGTTCGGCCGGCCGGTGCATACAGGTGTTGCTGGCATTGATCGGTTGGGGCGGCGGCGGACGTCATCTGGCGCAGGTTCTCCCCCATTTCAATACCGTCCATGACATGACGGGACTAAGAGCGGTTCTCACGCGGCTCAATTATGTGGCCATTGCGGATGAAGCCAAGCTTGGAAACCTGTCTGAAGAAAAGCTGCCTTGCCTCTACAAGGATGAGGAGGACGGCATCGTCCGTATCCTTCTATCGGTTGATTATGGTGCCAATCGGGTTGTCTGCTTTAATGGCCTGACCGGAGAAGAAGAGATCATGGCCTGCCCGGTGCAGCCAGTGATCATTCACCATATCAAACCGCTGGATGTGGCCAGCCGCACCCGCATTGAGCAATCTTTCGGCTGGGTAACACATGCCGCTGCGTCCTTTCGCAAACTGTTCTTTTCTCTGTTCGTCATCAATTTCGGCATCAATCTTGCCGCCATGGCTGTGCCCATTTTCATCATGACCGTGTATGGCTATGCGATCCCGTCCAAGGCTCCGAGCAGTTTGATGATGTTCGTTGTCGGTGTGGGCATGATCGTTGCCGCTGATTATGCCTTGAGATCCCTGCGCACACGCATTCTGGCCTATGTCGGTGCGCGCTTTGATACGGCCCTGTCGATAGAAGTTTTCCAGCGCCTTCTCTATCTGCCTTATAGCATGGTGCAGAATGCATCCATCGGCGCTCAGCTGGCACGCCTGCGGCAGTTTGAAAAGCTGCGCGAGATCTTTCTGGGCTCTTTCGGCACCGCCGTACTGGATTTGCCCTTCGTCCTTGTTTTCATCACAGCCATTGCACTGATTGGCGGCTGGATTGCCGCTATTCCTGCAACGCTTGTCGGGCTATACGCGATACTGGCCATGGTCACCATCCCCATTGCCAAACGCCAGAGCATGCAATCGGGCGACGCAAAATCCAAGAAACAGAATATCATGATGGAACTGTTTCTGATGCATCGCGAAATCAAGGATGTCGGAGGGGAAGCCATCTGGCAGAAGCGCTATGAGGATGCGGCCGCCAGCTTTGCCGCTCTTGATTTCAGGGCGCAGCATTTCTCCCGCCAAGTGCAGACCATCACGCAGGCCCTTTCCATGGGGGCTGGCATCACCACGTTGGGGACCGGTACGATCATGGTGATGGAAGGGGATCTGGGCGTGGGTGGGTTGATCGCGATCATGGCCCTTATCTGGCGGGTTCTGGCGCCCTTGCAGAATGCCTTTCTCAGTCTTTCCCGCGTTGGCAAACTGATCGAAGCCATCCGCATGGTGAATAATCTTATGCGGACGCAGCCCGAGCGCATGCCCGGTATCGTGCCGAGCATTTCACGCAAATTTCAGGGGCACATATCGACCAAGAACCTGTCTTTCCGGTATCCGCAAGCCGCAGATGCGGCGATTAAAAGCGCCAATGTAACCATCAATCCGGGCGAACTTGTTGCCATTACCGGGCCAAGCGGCGGGGGCAAATCCACCTTCCTGAAGCTATTGGCCGGTCTTTATCGTCCCGTGGCAGGGGCTGTGGCCTTTGATCATCTGGATATCCGTCAGATGGATTTGGGAGAGTTGCGCTTCGAAATCAGCTATCAACCTGATAATGCGACCTTTTTCTACGGCACTGTGGCGCAGAATTTCCATCTCAATGATCCCGAGGCTGATGTCTCCAAAATGAGGGAACTCATGGAGACCTTCAATATCGAAGCGGATCATCCGGATCTGCCCGATGGACTGGCAACGCGCCTGAAAGCAGAAACCATCCACCAGATGTCGGATTCCCTCAAGCACAAGCTGCTATTGTGTCGTAGCTTTAGCAAATCCGCGACCTATTATTTCCTTGATGAACCTGCCAACTATCTGGACTTTGAAACGGATCGCAAATTCATGGACTATTTGCAGACCATGCGAGGCGAGGCCACCATTCTGTTCACCACGCAGCGGCCAAGCCACATGAAAATGGCAGACCGCATATTGGTGCTTTATGAGGGGCAGGTCATCATGAGTGGCCCACCTGAAAAGATCTTGCCGCAGCTGGATAGCTTCAACAAGTCAGTTGCTTGAGGCCGGTCGGCACAACAGAAACCCTTTTGGGCAAGGATGTATTAACTCTAAGCACGCTATTGTTGGGCAGGTGGTACGGCATATGCTGCTTGCAATCATTTGGGGTCATATTCCAGAAGGGAAAGCTCTTGAGCTTTTCGCTCTCGAGTATGAGTGGAACAGGCACGGGCTTTGCGCTTTTTCAGCAGAAGGCGCAAAAGGCATTCCGGGGTGAATTCAGTGAAGTTGTTTGCTTCAAAAAGCACAGGTCTTGATTCCAAGACGCTGACATTGCCGCTGGCGTTGGAAGCCGAGCAGCCGCCCCAGCTTTTTGCCTATGTGGTCACGGGGTGCTTTATCTTCCTGGGAGCCTTCATCATCTGGGCCTTTGTCACCTCTGTGCTGGAAGTCACCCATGCGGGAGGCCAAATTCAGCCGGTTGGCTCTGTCCAGACCGTTCAGCATCTTGAAGGCGGCTATATCGACAAAATTCTGGTTTCCGAAGGCGACAGGGTCAAGGCTGGTCAACCGCTGCTGCGCTTGCGTCCGATAGCAACCGAAAGCGAACGCGACCAATTGGCCATCAGGGCTGCGTCCCTTCGTATGTCAATCGCGACCATAGATGCGCTGATGAAACATAAGGACAGCGTCTCTTTTGATGACGCCGGTCGCCTGTATAGCAATATCGCACAGTCACAAATGAGTGTTTTTTCTTCGGAGAAAGACCGCATCAATCGGGAATTGGCCAAATATGCGTCCCAGCTTGCCCGCCGGGAGGCAGAATATCGGGCGACAATCGCCGAGCAGAAAAGCGCCGTAAAGCGCATGGAGATCGCCAAGGAGCAGTTTACGATGCTCGATGGCCTCCTCAAGCAGCACTATGCTTCGCGCCGTTCGGTGTTGGAAGCCGAAGCTCTGCTCGAAGAATCCCGCTCACGCCTCTATTCTCTTGATGGCAGGCTTTCGACAACGCGCGAGCAGGTTAAGGAAGCCCAGATACAGCTAGAAGAGGCGCGCGCTCAGATTTCAAGCGATCTGGCCAAGGAGAAGTCCAAGAATGCCAGCGAACTGGCTGAAGTGGACCGCCTTTTGAACAAGCAACAGGATCGTGTTTCAAGCCTTGCCCTGACAGCTCCGACCGATGGTATCGTGCAGGAGTTGCCGGTGAATACAGTGGGGGCGGTTGTTCGCTCTGGTGAGGTGGTTGCCCGGATCGTGCCGGATGATCGCAAGATCATAGCTGAGGTGCGGGTCAAACCGAAGGATATCGGGCATATCCATTTGAATGCCGACGCCAAGGTAACGGTATCGAGCTTTGATCCTTATGTCTTTGGCTCGCTGGAAGGCAATGTGAAAACCATTTCGGCAACCTCTTTTGAGGATGAAAATGGTCAACCTTATTTCAAGGTGCAGATCGCGCTTGATCAAAATGAATTCAACCGCAAGGGCATGGCCTATCCGGTATTGCCGGGCATGGTCGTGACGGCTGATATCGTGACCGGCTCCAAGTCGCTTGCGCACTATCTGCTCAAGCCGGTTTACCGGTCCATGGACGTGGCCTTCTCCGAGCGCTGATGGCCTTGCGGAGACCTTGGGTCTGCAAAGGTTGGCGCCAAAGGCGTTCTTCTCAACATATCGTTGATTTAACTGCATTTATAGGCCGACAAAAGGCATGAATCGGTGCCTGTTTTCGCTTTGTTAACCATACGCCCATAAGACTGGAGGGAGGTAGCGCGTAAGCGGCGAGCTCCAAGCATGGCCGCGCAGTGGAAGATCAGCATGAATGGCAAACTGAGAACAGGTCTGGGAGTGACACCCGCGGGCAAGGCCGATGCGGTGTGGCGTGTGGCCAGCCTTGGCAACCGTTTTGCCTCTTTGATGCTGCTGGCCTCGGTCTGCCTTGTGGCGCGGCCTGTGCTGGCGGATAATCTGGCGCAGATGCTCTATGATGTCTATGACAACAACCCCGAGATTCATGCGCAGGAAGCTGGCTTTGCTATAAAGCAAGCCGAAACCAAGAAGGCCAATGCGGCCTTCATGCCGCAGATTAGTGCCTATGCTTCCCAATCCATGGTGGAAGAGCGGCTGAAAACGGGTCGTACCGAGCGCACCCGTACCAGCCAATATGGCATCAAGGCCAGCCAGCGTCTGTTCAATGGCTTTCAGGGCAGAAATAATCTTATCAGAGCCAAATATGAAGAGAAGTCAGGCTACTATCAGCTGAAGAACCGCGAAAGAGAAATCCTTCTTGATGCCGTGAAGGCCTATATGGATGTTTATGCCGCGCGCAGAATGATTGCTTTGCGGCGCGACCATGTGGCCAATCTGGAAAAACAACGCCGTGCGACCAGAGCCCGCATTCGCGCTGGCGAGTTGACCAGAACCGACCTTTCCAAGACCGAAGCCCTGCTTTATCGCGCGCGCGCCGCTCTGGAAGGAGCCCATGCGGACTTGGGCGGCGCTTCTGGGCGTTATGAGGCGCTGGTGGGCTATCGACCCGGCGAGCTGATCTATCCGCAGATGCCGGTGCGGTATTTGCCTGCCGATGAAAAGGAGGCGGTGAAAAAGGCTCTTCGCATGCATCCGGATCTTAGAGCGGCTCACGCCAGCGACAAGGCCGCCGACTATGCGGTAAAGTCCGCACAAGGTGCCTTTCTGCCAACAATTGATCTGACCGGCAACATGTCGGAAAATCTCGCCTCAAGCGCGGCCGAAAGCAACAAGTCCGAACGCAGTCTTTCCCTGCGCCTGAGTTTGCCCCTGTTCGATGGCGGGGCGCGGTCTGCCGAAGTGCAGAAAGCCCGTGCCGCGCTGAGCCAACAGGTTCATCAGACCAATGCGCTAAGGGCAAGGATCAAGGCCAATGCCAGCGAGCGATTCCTGAGATATCAGGCCGCAGTGGCGTCCATGCGTCAGGCCAGCGCCGAAGTTACGGCTGCCAGAAATCTGCTGCGCGGCATCAAGATGGAAGAGAAGGCCGGTCAACGCTCCTATCTCGATATTCTGGATGCCGAGGTTTCCTTGCTGGACGCGCGAGAGATGGAAATCTATTCACAGGCTGACAGCGTCATTGCGATCTATAGCTATCTTGCCGCCACCGGACAGTTGACGGTTTCCGGAGCACGCAATGAATTTATAAGAAATGATCCGCAAGTTGCCGCTGTTGTCGCCCGAGCCCGCCAAATGGCTGAGCTGAAACCAAGGCCCGCCCGAAAGGCCGGCCCCCGCTTGCCGGATGATCCATGGAACGGTTTGCGCTGACCGAATTTGCTTCCGGAGCCGTCGCACTGATCAAGAGTGCCTTTTAAGCTACAAGTGTTCATAAATAGAATATTTACGATAGTCGTACCTTTTGGTCGTCGAAGGTCAGCTTTGATCATTTTTGACCTGCGTCATTAACGTCTTTGACCTAAAGTACATGGCAATTCGTCGAAGCCGTTCGCTCTTGGGGAAGAGCGAAAAACGCACAGGGGACACGCGGGGCTCAAAATGGCACTTATCTTGATCGTTGATGATCAAAACACAAACAGACAAATTTATGCTCAGATCGCACGGCGTATTGAAGCCGAAATCGAAGTTGTTACATGCTCGGGGCCAATCGAAGCTCTTTCATGGTTGGCACAAAACAGTCCAGATCTGATCCTGACCGACTTCAGTATGCCCGGCATGCAGGGGGATGACTTTATCACCCAGATTCGTGCTGACAGGCGTCTGACGGACATTCCGGTCATCGTCATTACCGTATATGAGGATCGGCGCCTGCGGCTGCGTGCTCTGGATGCCGGTGCAACGGATCTTTTGATCAGTCCGGTCGATCACCGGGAATTCATTGCCCGTGCGCGCAATCTGCTCAAGATGCATCGCCAGAGCAAAGTGCTCTCCAATCGGGCCAATTCATTGCTGGAGTCCCTGAAGAAAAGCGAAAGCATTCTCGCCTGGACACAGCGTGAAAGTGAATCACGCCTAGTCAATGTGATCAACACGCTTCCCGTCATGGTCAGCGCAACCGATCTGGATGGTTGCTATCTCTTTATGAATGTCAATCAGGCCAACTATCTTGGCCTCAAGGTTGAGCAAGTCGTCGGGCGTCACAGGGCCGAAATTTTCGGCTCGCAGGTTGCCGAGCGCTACGATTCCATCGATCAGTTGGTTATTGCATCCAAACATGGAATCCGCTCCTTTGAGGAAGAAATAGTCGGCTCCGATGGCAACAAGCGCATCTTTCTGACCAACAAATCGCCCCTCGTGGAAGGGGAGAATGTCATCGGCGTGGTGACCTCGTCACAGGATATTACCGACCGCAAGGCCGCCGAGACACATCTGCATCATCTGGCCCATCACGATACGCTCACCGGATTGGCCAACAGGGCATTGCTACGCGATAGGGTTGAGCGCGAAATCGGCCGATGTCGTCGCGGCGATGGCCGTTTTGCCCTGCATCTGATCGATTTGGACGGGTTCAAACAGGTCAATGACGTGCATGGCCATGCGACGGGAGATGAATTGCTGGCTCGTGTTGCCGAAGGTCTGCGTATTGTTGCGGGCAAAGATGATCTTGTGGCGCGTCTTGGGGGCGATGAATTCGCCATCCTCCAATCCAATATTACGTCGGAAGCGCAGGTGGAGGATATGTGTAAGGCGGCAATGAGCGTCATGCCAGGCGCGATTGCCGGTGTGCCACTGACAACGCCGGTTACTGCCTCTGTGGGTATTTCTGTGCATCCAGAAGACGGCAACAGCTACGAACATCTCATGCGCAATGCTGACCTTGCCATGTATCGCACCAAGGCGGCGAGCGGCAATGGCTTCAGCTTCTTTGTCTCCAACATGGATGCGCGCGCCCGAGAGGAACGCCGGTTGGATGCCACCTTGCGCGAGGCATTGGATAGCGACCGATTCGAACTGCTCTACCAACGTCAAGTCGATGTAAAGACGGGTGAAATCGTTGGCTGCGAAGCGCTGCTCAGAATGCGTGACATCAATGGTGGTCTTGTCGCGCCGAGCGAGTTTCTGGCGCGCGCCGAGCGCAACGGCATGATCATGCCGATCAATGAATGGGTGATACGGGAAGCGTGCAGGCAAGGAGCGCAATGGCGCGAAATGGGCCTGCCGGAATTCTCCGTTGGGGTCAATCTCTCGCCTGTGCAGTTCCAGCGCCAGTCGGTTCCCCTGTTGGTTGCGCGCATCTTGTCCGAAACGGGCCTGCCTGCGCATCTCCTGGATCTGGAGCTGACTGAAAGCATCGTGCTGCATGATCGCAAGCAGGTTGCCCTGCAGCTTCAACAGTTGCGCGATCTGGGGGTCAAAATCTCCATTGATGATTTTGGCACCGGCTGTTCTTCCCTCTCTTACGTGAAGCATTTTCCGGTCGATCGATTGAAAATAGACCAGTCCTTTGTACATGACTTGCTTGAAAATCCATCGGATGCCGCCATCGTCCGGGCGACCATCAATCTTGGGCATTCGCTCGGGTTTGAAGTGATCGCTGAAGGTGTTGAGACAGAAGATGTCCTTCGCCAGCTGGAGCTGGAGCATTGCGACAAGGCACAAGGCTACTTTTTCGGAAAACCACAGTCAGCAGAAGAGCTGCAGCGGGTGATCAAGGCACGGATGCCGACCAAATTGGTGTCTTTGGGGTGATCAGCTAATGATTGGACTTTCATGACCCGGCGGACTGCTTTTCTCGAATCTGTTGTCACCCCAGTGATGCGTCTCATCGATTTTCTGTCTCATCGGCCAGACACGGAGCATGTGGCGATTATCGTGCGTTTTTGCATGATTTTTGCGCTATGGGCTTTTGCTGTCTTTGACTATCTCTTTTTGCAGAAAATCCCAGCAGGCGGCTATGAGCAGATTTTCGTGGCAACAAGCCTGTATGGGCTTGCGCTAGCCTTGCAAGGGACCCATCTGGCCTTTTCGGCCAGTAACTCTGCTGTGCGTCGCCTGATGGCAGTTGTGGCCGATCAGGTTCTTCTTGCCTATTTCGCATTTAGTATGGGCCCAACCGGTTCTGCGCTTTATCCCTTCTATTTGTGGATCATGCTGGCAGCAGGGTTTCGCTATGGCACCCTCTATCTCTTGACGTCTGCCCTCTCGACTGTTGTCCTTCTTGCCGTTCACTATCATATTTTCGGACTATGGCAGACCAGCTATCTGGTTTGCCTTTTGCAAATCAGTTTTGTCATCACGCTTGCCTTGTCGATGGCCACATTTCTCAACACGATCCGACAGGCTATTGCCACGGCACAGGCGGCCAGCAGCGCCAAATCGGCTTTTCTTGCCGGCATTAGCCATGAAGTGCGCACGCCGTTGCAGGCCATAAAGGGCTTGAGTGACTTGCTTGATGACACCCGGCTGGATGCGGATCAGCGGCGCATGGTTGGCACAATCTCACAGGCTGGCAACACGCTTCTGGTTCTCATAAACTATCTGCTCGACTATGCCAGAGCCGAAAATGGTACGATGCCGGTCAATAATGAGGATTTTGATCTGTCCGTGCTTCTTGGTCGCCTGCATCGGCTTTTTGCTGAGCAGGTGCGCCAGAAGAATCTGCATCTGAATGTTTGTTTCGATCCTTCACTCCGCCGTCTTTATCATGGCAACGAGCGTTTCCTGGAAGATATTCTGACCAACCTGCTGGGCAATGCGGTCAAATTCACTCATCAGGGACAAATCACCCTGCGTGTGCGGCTGGTAGAAGAAAGCAGCCGGACGCACCAGATCTGCTTTGATGTCATCGATACTGGTATCGGGATCGCAGCTGAGGCCCAACAACGGATCTTTGATCGTTTCACCCAGTCCAACGAGGACGTCATGGCCCAGTTCGGCGGCTCCGGTCTGGGGCTGGCCCTATGTCGCCAATATGCAGAGCTTATGGACGGTCATATTCAGGTTGCGTCCAAACCGGGCGATGGCAGCACTTTTGCATTTACGGCTCCCTTCGGGCTGACCTTAAAACATGGGCTGACAGCCCCTGTCGAGACCGAAGGAGAAGAGACGCACAAGCGACCGGTGATGGTGATCACCAAAAACCCGGAGCTGGGCGATATGATGCCGCCTTCGGTGTCTCATTGTGACATTTTGCAAGATCTACGCGGCGCGCTGAAGGTGTTGTCTGGCTATTGCGAAGAGCAGATGCCTTCTATTGTGGTGATCGATCGTCAGGGGCTGGATTGTGATATCGCTCTCACTCAGATGCAGATCGCATCCTGCGGTCGAGGCGGATTGCCTTATGTGCTCTGGATTTGTCGCTCTGATGAGCATGCGGCCAATCTGGCGCTTGTTCATCCTCAGCACGGTCTGGCCTTTCTCGATCGGGACGATTGGCATTATCGCTTCAGCAAATTACTGCGCCTTGCCGAACAATTGCATGGGCATGAGGTCGCTACGAACAGCAAACACGGCGTCGCCAACATCAGTCCTGCTGAAAGCCTGAACATTCTTGTTGCCGATGATAACCGCACCAATCAGATGGTGATCGAAAAGATGCTGGCCAGTCTTGGCCATCAGGTGACGTTGACCGACAATGGCAAACAGGCCATTGCCGCAATGCAGAACCGCAGGTTTGATCTGGCCTTTCTTGATATCCGCATGCCGGTTCTGGATGGTCTGGAAACCGCGCGCCGCGTCCATATGCTTGCCGAGTCCGGGGGGATGCCGCATCGCCCGCGCCTTTATGCCCTTACCGCCGATCCCGGCATGAAGATCAAGGATAAATGTTTGCAGGCAGGCATGAAAGCCTGCTTGCTCAAGCCGGTCGAACGCTACCGGCTCAAGGAATTGCTCGATGAATTTATCGTGCAAAAACAGCATATTGCTGAAAATAGAAAGAAAGTCACTATTTCTGACAATTGGGGGTTAGAAGAAATGTATACGACTCAGATTATTGAAGATTTGAGAGATCTTGGGGGCGACCAGTTTGTGGTCGATCTTGCCCATCAATTTAGTGAAGATGGGATTGCCGCCCTGCATCGCCTTTATGATGCGGTGAGCCATTGCGATGACGTGGAGTTTCGCGATGGTGCCCACGCCCTGCGCTCGGCTGCAGCCAATATCGGGGCGCGCTCGGTGTTTGATCTTTGCCTCTCCTGGCGAGATATGACGGCGGCGGAATTGGATCAGGAAGGGCCCGGACATATGGTGCAACTGGCCGCCAATCTTTCCGAAGCAATCACCGATCTTGAACATATCCTGTCGGTTTCGCTGCCAAAGCCGGAAGCCGTGCAACAATCATCCCATCAAAAGGAGATGATCGTCAATCATTGAGAGGAGGGCGCTCTTGCGCTTATTCCTTGACCTTGAGACATGTGTCCCCTATTGCCAGAGGGCCAAAAATGGCCTTTGCAAGCAATAGGGGCGCATTTCGTCATGCCTGAAGAAAAGACCACGACACTCAGTTTTGAAACCAATCGTTTCGAAAAGCCATCGGGCAAGCTTTGGGATGCCATCATTCTGGGAGCCGGAGCCGCAGGCCTCATGGCCGGGATCGTCGCTGCAGGCCGTGGCAAGCGTGTCCTCGTGCTTGATCATGCGCGCAATGCAGGCGAAAAGATTCGCATTTCGGGCGGAGGACGCTGCAACTTCACCAATCTCGACGCCAGCGCCAAGAATTATATCTCCAACAATCCGCGCTTCTGCATTTCTGCTTTGAAGGCCTATACGCCAAGCGATTTCGTCAAGCTTGTTGATCGCTATGCCATTGCCTGGCATGAGAAGGCCGCTGGCCAACTTTTTTGCGATGACAGCGCAAAAGATCTCGTTGCCATGCTGCTTGATGAACTGAACTCGGCCGGAGGACACCTGCAGCTCGGGACGGACATCAAGGCTGTCGAGAAGCGCGATGAGATCTTTCATGTTGCCACAAGCCGTGGCAGCGAACAGGCCCGGGCTCTTATCGTGGCCACCGGCGGTAAGTCGATTCCGAAGATGGGGGCCACCGGTCTGGGATATGACATCGCAAAGCAATTCGGCCTTGATATGGTGCCCACGAGAGCAGCTCTTGTGCCGCTCACTTTTTCTGACAGCCAGAAGACATTCGCCGCGGGCCTTTCCGGTCTGTCGGTGGATGCGGAAGTGCGGTTTGGCAAGGTCCGGTTCCGCGAGGGCCTGCTCTTTACCCATCGCGGCCTGTCCGGCCCATCAATCTTGCAAATATCGGCCTATTGGCAGGAAGGCAAGCCGGTTACCATTGATCTGGCACCCGATGGCAATTGCCTTGAAACCCTGATCGCTGCGCGCAAGAGCAATCCCAAACAGGATGTCGCCACCAGTCTGGCGGCGTTGCTGCCCAAAAGACTGGCAAAGGCCATTGCCGAGCGGGAAGGCGTCAAGGGCCATATCGCCGAGCAAGGCGACAAGGTGCTGCGTAAACTTGATGAGGTGGTGCATCGCTGGCAAGTGGTGCCGGTTGGCACCGAAGGCTACCGCACAGCGGAAGTAACGCTCGGCGGAGTGGATACCAAAGGGCTTTCCTCCAAGACCATGCAGGCCAACGCGGTGCCCGGCCTTTATTTCATTGGTGAGGTGGTTGATGTGACCGGCCAGCTTGGCGGCTACAATTTCCAATGGGCCTGGGCGTCCGGGGCCGCCGCGGGGCGGGCGCTCTAGCCATCTGTTGCCGGGTTAGGCCTTGCTGTGTTTAGCGAGAGCCAACATCGGCAAAAAGGGCTTGCAGGGCGGCGCGAATTGATCTCAAATTGGGCAGCCTTGCCTTTCAGCATCAGGCAAACAGACAACCCAAACCGATCCAAGACAGACCATGAGCAAAATGATCAAACCGGACTTGACCGCTCCCGTGGATGGTCGACAGTCTGACCGTGCGCTCGAAATCCAGCGTGGAACCGGGCGCCTTTTGCGGCACCACGGCTTTGTGTCCTTGCCTGAAGTGACGCTCAAATCTGGCCGCAGGGCCGACCTGTTGGCCATCAACACCAAGGGCGAAATCTGGATTGTCGAGATCAAGTCGTCGCTGGCCGATTTCCGCGCCGACAAGAAATGGCCGGAATATTGGGATTTTTGCGACCGCCTGTTTTTCGCCACCAATCAGGAGACGCCTGAAGAGATCTTCCCCGATGAAACGGGGTTGATCATTGCCGATGCACATGGCGCGGAGATTGTCAGGGATGTGGAACAGCGCAAGCTTGCCGCCGCGCGCCGCAAGGCTCTGACACTGCGATTTGCCCAGATAGCCGCTTCACGTCTGCATGCGATCCACGATCCGGGTGTGCCGACCCATATCGAGCCTGCCAAATTATAAAATAGCCATCTGGCGTCGCATCCGGAGATGCGACCTAGAACAGGTATGGGGAAACGCCTTGCGAAAAGCGAACTGGTGGGCAGCTATTTAGCGTGGGGCGCGCTTGGCCAGAATGCGCTGCAAGGTGCGCCGATGCATGTTGAGCCGGCGGGCGGTTTCAGACACGTTGCGGTCACACAGCTCATAGACCCGCTGGATATGTTCCCAACGTACGCGGTCTGCCGACATCGGATTTTCAGGCGGATCGATCTTGATTTCACCGTCATTCAAAAGAGCAGCAAATATATCGTCCGCATCGGCTGGCTTGGCCAGATAATCGACAGCGCCGAGTTTGACGGCTGTCACCGCTGTGGTGATATTGCCGTAGCCGGTGAGCATAATGGTGCGCGCATCAGGATTGGAATCGCGAATGGCCTCGATGACGTCCAGACCATTTCCATCGCCCAGACGCATATCGACAACGGCATAACGAGGCGCTTCCGCTTTCACCGTGGACAGCGCATCGGCTACATTATCTGCAGATTTTACCGTGAAGCCCCGGCTTTCCATTGCGCGCGACAGGCGAATGAGAAAAGGGCGATCATCATCTACCAACAAGAGATAGCCCGGTTGGGTGCTTATTCCTTGTTCAGTTACTGTCATTTCTGCTAGTCCTGTCATGATTGCACGTCTTCCATGTCTTTAAAATACGATATCCAGAGGGGTGTGGCAATCGGTCTCGCTTTTAATCTAGCATCGAATTTACCGCTTTTATTGATCTGCCTCAAGCAAAGAGCGCGGCCATGTGATTTCGATTACTGCTCCACTGATTTCGTTAATCTTTTTTGACATTATTTCCTTTTGAATTGTTCCACTCTTGCGAATGGTTACTTTCGCTCCGCTGCGCTCCAACAAGGTCTTGGCGATGAAGTAGCCAAGGCCCAGCCCTCCACCATTGAGCCCGGACTTCTGTCTGCGTGCCAAATCTGGCCCGGAGGTTGCATCGCGATCCACTTGGTTTTTTTCCGAGCGACTCGTCACGAAGGGATCGCCAAGGCGCGTCATGATTGCTTCAGAAAAGCCCGGACCATCGTCGCCGATCACAAGCGTTACGGTGCTATCGTTCCATTGCGATTCAAGAATGACACGGCTGCGGGCAAAATCCACCGCATTTTCCACCAGATTGCCCAACCCAAACAAAAGTCCGGGATTGCGTTTGAGGATGGGCTGATCCTCCCTGTTCTCCGGAAATATACGCTCGATTGTGACATCCGGATTTTCAAAAGGCTCGACAATTTCCGAAATGAGCGCCTCGAACTGCATCTTGGTGAAATTGCTGTGATCGTCTCCGGAAAGAGAGCGCAGCTTGCCCAGAATATCACGGCAGCGCTCGGCCTGAGAGCGGATGAGTGCCACATCCTCAAAGATCGGATCATCGGTCAAAAGCTCGTGTTCAAGCTCTTTGGCCACAAGCTGTATCGTGGCCAGAGGTGTGCCGAGCTCGTGGGCCGCCGCTGTTGCCAAACCGTCGATGCTCGTCAAATGCTGTTCGTTGGCGAGAATAAGTTCGGTGGCAGACAAGGCATTGGCCAGCTGATGGCCTTCGCGCGCAATGCGAGAGGTATAGACGCTCAGGAACAACATGGTCACGATGAGCGCAATCCAGATACCATAGACATAGAGTTTGGGCAGGTCGGGCGGAGTGGCATTGGCCCATGGCAGCGGGTGATGAAAAAAGATCAGCGCTGTAGCAATCAGCATAATGAGCGCCGAGAGAAAAGCGGTGAAACGCGCCGGTTGCATGGTGGCCGACACCACCGCAGGCACCAGAAGCAGCAAGGCAAATGGGTTTTGTAACCCGCCCGTCAAATAGAGAAGCCCACCCAACTGGGTTGCGTCATAGCTCAGGAGACCGGTCGCGGGCAGAGGGGAAAGACGCACACTCTTGCGAAAGCGCATCTGCAAAAACAGATTGAGCAGAATGGAAAGCCCGATCAGACACAGGCAATATTGGGCTGGATAGCGATAGCCAAATCCTTCCGAGACCGCGAGAACAGCAACGGCCTGCCCGCCAATTGCCAGCCAGCGCAGCCGCACGAGCGTGTCCAGTTTTATCTGACGGTCAACAAATATCGGATCGGATGGAGAAGCAAAAAGCATCGTATCCCGCAAGCTGATCTGGTGTCAGAAACCGCCGCGGCTGTCGAATGTTGCCTGAAGACAGGGTGAATATCGACCATCGGCCATTTCTGAGTATGGTTTTGTTTCTGCAAGAGTTGCAAATACTTGATTGTTTCTATCGCAAATCAGGCTCTACAGGAATGCCTTTGGCATGACTCTTTGTTGAAAAAGGACGTGTCGGTGTAAAAGGACAGATGGCTGCTAGCCAACCAAGGTCTCATCTTGACAGGAGAATGGTAGGTTTTGCGCCATTTCAAGACCCTTGTTCAAAAATATATTTAGCAAAAAATATCTTGAACTTCGATTTTTACTTACCCACCTCTTGTTGTGTGAGAGAGCATTGAAACTTTTTGAGATATTCATGAGTGAATACTTCAAGTTCAATGCATAAATGAGACGTAAACCATTCGAAAGGAAGACAATGTCACACAGTGCAACAGCCAAATCATCTTGGAAGGGTTCTCATATAGCTCTGATGATACTTGGCTTTATTCTCTTCTGGCCGCTTGGTCTTGCAATGTTGGCCTATATGATCTGGGGTGATGAAATGCGTGAAATGTTCAGGGACGTCAAGACGAGAATAGACCGCGAATTCAAAGGCTCAGGCTGTGGCCGTCGTCATCGCGCGCACGGGTTCGAGAGAACAGGTAATGTGGCTTTTGACGAATATCGCAAGGCAGAGCTGGAGCGTCTGGAAGAAGAGCGCCGCAAGTTGGAAACACAGAAAGAAGAGTTCGAAGAATTTCTGGCCGAGTTGCATCGCGCCAAGGACAAGGAAGAATTCGATCGCTTCATGGCTGCGCGCCACAATGCCAACCACCATGGTCCGGCAGGTGGAGCTGGCCCGGACACTTCCTATCAGGGCTGATATCTTCAGGACCAGAAGCAACGAAGCGGGACATTGGTCCCGCTTTTTTATTGATGCATCGATTTTATTCATCAGACCTATCGATAAATCCCTACTTGCAATTCCCTCAGATTCCCCCCATTTTAGCGCAGCTCTGCCCAGGTCTCCTGAGGCGGGCCTTGTTCTCGGGGCGGGGTGAAAGTCCCCACCGGCGGTGAAAGAGAGGTACCAACGCAGTTTGGCCACCTGTTCTTGTAGCCCGCGAGCGCGTTTGGAAGAGGTGCTATGACCTCTTTTGAACGGTCAGCAGATCTGGTGTGATTCCAGAGCCGACGGTTAAAGTCCGGATGAAAGAGAACGTGACAGAAGCGTGTTCCGTCAGGAGTCCCTCCCGGTGGGGTCATGCTGTGCTGTCCGTGCGTCCTGATTCTTTTGGCTTTGGTCCCTTCATGCAAAGCGTATGAGGAACCTGTTTAAGGTATGCGAAATGAATCAGATTTCCCAAACTACCGACGCGGCTTCCGTGCCATTGATGCGCTCCGGCGCGGTATGGGGCGCCATTTATATGGTTCTGGCAGGTCTTGCCTTTGCGCTCGTCAATCTCTCAACGCAATATCTAACGATGAAGTTGGGCGTCAGCTCACTGATTGTCGCTTTCGGGCAGTATTTCATTGCCTTTTTCTTCAGCCTTCCGTGGCTTCTCAAGGTTGGCCTTGGTGCGGCCCGCACCAATCAGGTCGGCAAGCATGTTGTGCGCGTGGTGTTTGCTGTATTGGGCACGCAGGCTTGGACTGCGGGGCTCGCCTATGTGCCAATCTGGCAGGCCATCGCGCTGATCATGACATCGCCCTTTTTCGTTACCTTGGGCGCCTATCTCTTCCTGCATGAAAAGGTCGGGCCGCATCGATTGGCCGCGACCATTGTTGGCTTTCTGGGCGGCATGATCATTTTGGCGCCATGGTCTGATGCCTTTTCCATGCATGCGCTCTGGCCGGTCGTGGCTGCCGCCTTCTGGGCCGCGACGTCCGTGATGACCAAGACACTCACCGATGGTGAGGCGCCTGAAACCGTGACCATCTATCTGCTGTTGCTGATGAGCCCGGTCAACGCCTTCATGCTGCTGGGCAGCGATCTGGTGATGCCTTCCATGCTGGCGCTGGGCTTCATCGTGCTTTCCGGTCTGCTGGTCTACCTGGCCCAACTGCTGTGCGCACGGGCCTATTCGATTGCGGATGCGGCTTATGTGCAGCCATTCGACCATGTCAAGCTGGCCTTCAATGTCTTGTTTGGCTGGGTGGTGTTTGGTTTCGCGCCGGCAGGTCAATTCTGGCTGGGGGCTCTGCTCATTCTGGCGGCGTCCTTCTATATCCTCAGGCGTGAATCACGGGACTACGCGTCCGTTTCTGCGGGGTAAGCTATGATGCCCGGGAGACACCATTCAGTTCCAGATGCACTTGATGCAATGAGGGGGCCGTTTCGGCCCCTTTTTTCTTTCCATGGGCGCGATTCTTCCATAAAACGGCAGCAGTTGATAGCATCAAAGGAGGTGCGACATGACCCGTGAGGACCAGAAAAAAACAGATCTGATTCTGCGTAGCAAATGGATTGATGACAACAGCAAAACCGGACAGATGGAGCTGAGCTTGCTCGCCCCGCCGGATACGGCTTTTCCGGCCGCTGTGCGCTTGGCCTATACGGCGATCACCCGCATTCCGCCCGAAACGGAGCTTGTCGGCGCTCACTATATCGCGCGTACGGCCAATTATCATGAGCTACAGCCCCTTGCGCCCCTCAAGGCAGAGGCTGATGGCCTGATGTGGCGTATCACGATCCCCTTGCTCTCCCACAAGCCCAATCATTGTACCGACGGGCCGTCTTCGGCTTTCCTGATCCTGCCAGATAACAGCACCTTGGATATCACGTGCGAGCCGCTGCGTCCGGAGGATGAGACAGGGCAGAGAGATGAGAGGGACGTGGATATTGCCAAACAGGGCACACGCGCCGAACAGAGCGCAGCAGAAACTCCCATTTTGGCGATGCTGCCGATGGCCAACCATAGCGCTGTGACGGCATGGCGAGACGTTGCCCCTACAGGCTTTGCGCTCGATCAGCCCTTACAAGAGGTCGGCTATAGGGTGAATGCCCTTTACATGCGGCTTTTTGGTGAAAAGCCTCCCTTTGGTGATGCTGCTTCCAACATCAAGCTGCGCCTTTATGCCGTAAATGGGCAAACGGTGAGAGACACAAGAGTAGTAGGGAGCCCAGAAGAGAAGCCAGAAGGCGGCTACAAACTGTCCTTCGCAGCACAAGAGATTGTTATCGAAGCGGACGAGAAGGGGTGTTTTTACGCCCTTATAGCGATCGCCCAGATCTGGCGCGGCGCGCAGAAGCAGCCCTCCCTGTTTGGGTTCCCTGCCGAAGGCAGTCTTGAAGATTGGCCAATCCATGACTGGCGCGGCATGCATCTGGATGTCTCGCGCCAATTCTATTGCGCAGAAACCGTAAGAGATTTTCTCGATTGCCTAGCCTGGCACCGGCTGAACCGCTTCCATTGGCACCTGACCGATGACGAAGGCTGGCGGCTGGAAAGCAAAATCTATCCCCACCTCACCGAAATCGGAGCATGGCGCGGCCATGGGCTGGCTCTTCTTCCCCAGCATGGCTCGGGCGCGGCGCGCTATGGCGGCTTTTATACGCAAGAGCAGGTGCGTGATATTCTGGCCCATGCGGAAAGCCTTCAGATTGATGTCATGCCGGAGGTGGATGTGCCGGGCCATTGCCACGCCGCCATGATGGCTCTTCCCGAGCTGATCGATCCCAGCGCCATGCAGGGGAGCGCCTCGGTGCAGGGCTATGTCAACAACGCGCTCAACCCCGGCCTTGGCGCCACATGGCTCTTTCTGGAAACGATCTTCGGTGAAGTCGCAGATCTCTTTCCCGGTGCGCATATCCATATCGGGGGCGATGAAGTCGCCCACGGGGCTTGGGTCGGTTCGCGCGGTGCCAATAGCTGGGCCAAGGCCAAGGGCCTGCTGGATGAGGATGGCAAGCCAGACAGCATGAAAATGCAGGCAGCGATCCTGCGCTTTGTAGTCAAGCGTCTGGTCGAGGCTGGCAAAATTCCCTTCGCTTGGCAGGAGGCGGCCAAGGGCGGAGGCGTGGACCCTGACAAGGTGATTCTCATGGCCTGGATGAATAGCCAGAGCGCGCTTGATCTGACCAATCAGGGCTATCGGGTCGTGATGTGCCCCGGCGAGGTCTATTATCTCGATATGGCTCAATCAACCGACTGGCAGGAGCCGGGGTTGAGCTGGGCTGGCACATCCAGTCCGGCCCAGACCTATCAGTTTGATGCGCGAGCCTCTCTGGGAGCCAACAAGGACCGGCTAGTCGGCATTCAGGGCGGAATCTGGAGTGAAAATCTGATCAATCACGCGCGCTTCAATCACATGGTCTTCCCGCGCCTCTCAGCCATTGCTGAAAGCGCATGGACACGGCCTGAGCATAAGCAATGGCAAAGCTTTGAAGCCCGCCAGAGCCTCATGCCAAAACTTCCCGATAGATCGCAAGAATGAGGCGATGCAAGCGTAGGGCGGCCCAAAAGGAGAAGCTGGTCTTTCGAAGGCTAGCCCTTGCGATTGGCTTCATATTGGCCGCTGGGCCGATAGGGCCATAGATAAGAGGGGATCACCGACTCAATCGCCACAGGCGTCAAGCCGATCCCCTCAAAGGTCCTATGATCCAGAATGGCCTGCTCGGAAACCACATTGTCCCGTTTGAGCAGCTTCACCTGATCCCGCGTCAGGACAGGCTTCATGGGTAGCTTCTCAAAGAACCATCCCATGGTTGAGGCCGCCCAGAAAGGCAGCGGCAGCAAAAGGCGCTTGCGGTGGGTCTCATCCAGAGTCATGGCCAAAAGCTGCTTGAAACTCTTGATTTCCGGTCCACCAAGCTCATAGGTCGTGCCTGCCACAAGCGCGCCTTTGACCCCGAGCGCGATGACCTGAGCCACATCGCCAACAAAGGCTGGCTGAAACTGCGTATCCCCACCGCCCACCAAAGGCAGGAAGGGGGAAAGCTTGGCCATCGCCGCGAACTTGTTGAAGAAATCATCTTCAGGGCCGATCAGCAAGGAAGGGCGAACGATAATGGCATCAGGCAGAGCATTGAGCACAGCTTCTTCGCCTTTGGCTTTGCTACGCGCATAGGCGGAAGGCGAATCTGCGGCGGCCCCGATGGCAGAGATTTGCACCATATGTGTGATGCCAGCCTTTGCGGTTTCTTCGGCAATCATCTTGGCACCGAGGTGATGCACCCCGTCAAAGGTTGCCTTTCCGCTCTCAAACAGAATGCCGACCAGATTGACCACAGCATCACTGCCATCAATCGCGCGTGCGACAGAGGCTTGATCGCGCAGGTTTGCCTGTATAGGCATGATCTGGCCTACGGTTCCAAGCGGCTGCAGAAAGCCGGCAAGGTCCGGCCGACGCACCGCGACCCGAATGCGATAGCCTTCATTGGCCAACGCTCGCACCACATGGCGCCCCAGAAAGCCTGAGCCACCAAAGACTGTGACAATTTTTCCTGCATGACTGGTCATGGTGCTTTCTCCTGATTTGGGACTGCATACGCAAGCGCGTGAAGATCGGATCCATCTGTCGTAAGGAATGTGCTGCAACCTACTGTGTTTCTATACGAAAATCCACGCACAAACAGGTGGGCTTAAGTCGACATCTGTATTTTTCCTGTCGCCAATGACACTCATATCGCCATATATTCCGACTTTTTCACCGTTCCAAAAGAAAATAAACAGGAATGATGTGAATTGTGCATTTTTTCAAAATCTATGCGTTGACAATAGCATGCAGGACCCGTAAATACCCCCTCACACCTTAAGTGCCCAGGTGGCGGAACTGGTAGACGCGCTAGCTTCAGGTGCTAGTTTCTGTATGGAAGTGGAGGTTCGAGTCCTCTCCTGGGCACCATTACCCCTTAAAAATATAATGTTTTCAACGATCTTAAGGGGTCGTCGTGTACTGCTTTTCCCTTTCTGTGTACCGCTTTATGTACCGCCTCTTCTGTGGAAGACTGGCGGCATAGGTCTTTGGGTGTCGCAGGGTACCCCTAGGGGGGAACATTCGTTTTTACTCTCTCCGATATATGGTCTCAGAAATTTTCCCAAAGATATCGCTTGGGACTCCAAGTACCTTGAGTGAGACGCTGGAAATGCATAGGCACACACCCGTTATGCACCGAAAAGTTCAAAAGCATACCCAAGGTGGCAATAGTGAATTTCTGCTGTTTGTTTGACGAGGTGGCCGGTCGTTCTGCTATCAGTTTGTTAATTGTGGTGCATGATCGTCATTCGCGTGAATAATGGGAAGCCTCTTTGTAAAACGATTGGAGGTATTCCCATGAATGAAAAACAACTGCCTGACCTGATCTACTCAGTTGAGTTTTGCGATAGCAACGATAATGACAAAGTAGTTGAGACCCGTCTGGTCCAAGCGTTCGGCTATTGGGAGGCATGTATACAAGGCCATGAATTGCTTAAGGCAGGTGCAATCTACGGGGCTGATGATTTCGATTTGCAGGAAGTGGGTATAGCCACAATCCCCCCAGAATATCGATAGCTTCTAGATGTGTCCTAGAAGGTCTCTGAGAATCTTTTGTAGTTCGCGGTAATGTTTTGCGTAAATCGGCTATATGGAGCTTAGAAGATCTCTGTGGTGCCTATAGGGCACATTGAAGACCAAAGGCGGAGGACTACTGCGTCTTGCAATTCAAAAATGTGGGAGAAGGTACAGACAAAAAATGTGCTGGATTATATCGGGATGTCGACCGGCCATATCCTGTATCAGGTGGTTACCCTTCAATGATGCGCTTGAAGTTTCTGATTAATATGATTTGAGGAGGAGACGTGGTTGGGGGTAGTTCCGCAGCGCTTCACACAGAGCCATTCAGAGTGAGCCAATGGGGTTCTTTTGGGAAGGCTTAGGGTGTCTCTCTGGAGCGCTAAGGAACTTTCTCTGGTATAGACAGTCACTGATGAGGGAGGAGCGGCGGTGGTATGCAGCTATGGGCTGAGCAACCGAGCGCTGTAGGCTAAGCTTTTTAGCCACCTAGGGGTTGACCATGGAAACATGCCCTACAACTGACCCAAATAAAGACTTCTAGGGAACCCTTGGGAAACCCTAGGTATGCCAGAGGACTATAACTCACGGCCCCTAGTATGACGCCTTTTTGAAATATCATTTGATTACAGTAACTTATGAATGCTCCGCAATCGAGCTATTATGTTGTTCCTGAAACCCCTCAAGAACCTTCATGGTCATCTCGGTCAAGCTCATCTCACCAGAGGCAAACTTCTGGGCATGATGGTACACGTTAGGCTGGGCGCGAAAGACTCGCTTGTAGAGACCACTTTAAGCGATAAGTGTTAGTTTAGAGGCCCCTACCTTACCCCTAAAAAGATTTGGGGTGTTCTTGCGATCAACTATTTGCTTTTCATCCTGAGCAAGGCGCTTGGTAAACATATAAACGCCATTTGTAGTGTCATGTCCCAGTGCCTTGCAGACATTCGCAGCGATGAACCATGGTTCCCCGTCGATCATCAAGATCCGAATTGGCACAGTTTCTGGGATACCGTAGGGGTCAATAGTTTCGAAGTTGAAGACCGTTACTTGGTTGTTCGCTTTCCAATAATATTTGCAATAAAATCTACACCACCAAGGACTTGCGCAACTATAGGTGCGGGGAAATCTTTGTTCTTTTGAATGTCAATGGTTGCCCAGATCAGACCCAATGCGAGCTTAATCTCATTTCTTAGCATTTCTTCATGCTGTAAAGGACCAGTAGGTATATCCTTCTTTGTTGCGTAAAGATTTAAATTTCTAATTTCTTGCCTCTTTTTTAAATGTCGGATCATTTCCTTTTCATTTGGAAACTCACCAATGAGGAAATCCGAAGCAGACTGAGGCGATAAATCACCTTTCTCTTCATTAAAGCGAAGCAAATGCAAAGTTAGGACGCTCGGTTCATGAGAACCTTGTTTATTCAGCCTTATCGCCAAATCCTTTTTATTCGGGAGTACTGCAATCGCCATTTTGAAGTCCCGCACAAGGGCATTGGATATTAGGGATGCATAGGAAGTCACAATTGCTTTATGTCCATGATCCTTGAGGTTTACTCTGCTAGCTAATGATGCATAGCCGAACTGCTTGGCTGAAGAGATTACCGCAGCAACAGCTTCTTCTGTCGCATGAAGCGCACAAAATGCAGAAACGTTGGGAGAAATCGGAGCGGTCTCTAAAGACCAGTGCAGGAAGCGCACGGCATTATATGCCCTAAAACGCGAACGCTTATCTAAATCATTAATCTGGGAAATTACGCATTCAGCTAAAGGATTTTGGAGGAGATTTCGAAGTTCATCTATGTTCATGCTCTTCTCGCTCCGCATTGGAAAATATCTACAATTTGATATTACTCACTTTAATTGTGCGAGATAGTTACCACAACTCAATTATTGCAAGTCTTCTCGTGAGACAGACCACACTTTCTCCATGGCTTCCCTCTTGCGCCTCAGGGATGACCCACGGCCATAATTGGCGGCACTGGATTGGTCCGAATGGCCCATGATTTCCCTTGCGAGACTTTCGGGGCAATCGGTATCCCTGAGCAGGTCTTTGAATCGGTGACGTAAACTGTAGACCGACTTCTTCTGATCCTCAATTGCGCGATGTATGCGTTTGTTGAGTGCTTGGGTGCAACTATCGTTACCCCTTGGGGCGTTCTTATAGGACGGGAACAGAGGTTCGGTGGCTTTTTCGGGTATAAGGTCAGCGAGTCTACTGGCAAGTCGGGCAGGTATAGGAAGCTCTCGTTCACTGTGGGCTGTCTTTAACCGATTGCCTTCATAGGAGCGAATATAGATGGTGGCGTCTTTTTCGTTGAAGTCGCAACCGCGCAGACCAATTATTTCCTTGGGTCTTGCCCCTGTGTCTCTGAGAATCGTCCAAATATGGCTTCGGATGTCCTCTCCTTTCATCACAGGCGCAAGCTGCTGCATTTCTTCGTCAGTGAAAGGAAGGCGGTCATCCTTTGAGTGCTGAGCTCCCTCGATTTCGATCTTGGAGAAGGGGTTGGCCATATCCAAGTCGTGTTCGTTGATAGCCTTGTTCACTGCTGCATTGATGTCATTGAAGGTACGGCGGACAGTTGACGGCTTGTGCCCTAAATCGAACAAGCAGTCACGGAAACTGTTGGCGTTGATGCGCCTAATCATGGCAAGAGAGCGCTTAGATACCAAGTCGCGCCCCAGAGATGTTGTGAGGGCAGCTATGTGTCTTGCAAATCGAGTGCGTATCTGTGTTTCACTTGCTGGGTTCTTTCGTATCTGGCGGTCCCTGTGTTCTTCCAAGGCGCTTTCGAGTGTTACAATTGAACGGCCAGCGCTTAACTCTCTGATCAACTCTGCGGGAATTTTGGGATTTCTGGGGTCATTCCCCGCGAGTTCATCAAGCATCGCAAGTATTGCAGCATCTAGGGCTTTTCCATCCTTGCTGTCATCGTTGTTTCTGGCTGCTGTGGCCAGTAGTTGCATGGTTATGCCGTACTTTCTCATTGCTGCATTGACGATAGGAGCGTAGTTGTCTCCTTGCTTAGGTTTTGCCTCTGCGAACCATTGGTCCACCTGCTGCTCAAGCTTGGCGTATTCCTTGAGCATGGTGCCGTAGTCCTTGCCAAAGCCTCGCTTGATCTCTGTTTGACCGAGAGTTGCTCTGAGATTGTCGGGGACACGTCTGCGGTACTGATAGACGCCTGTTTTGGAGAGAGATACATACTTGGGGAGGTTGCTTGATTTGGTCATATAATTGGCTTCTGTGTACTGAATTATGTACCACGGTATCTTTGTGATTGGCAGAAATCAAGCGCTATCAATGGTTTGTTTTGGATGTTGGTTCCTCTCCTGGCACCATTCATCTTTAAAATTGAATGGTCAAAAAAAGTTAAGCTCTTTCAATGGTTTGGTTGTCATCCCGTGGTACAAACGGGTGGATCAATGGTCATTTTCGATGACCCAACCTTTCAAGCATCCCAAGACCGGCATTTACGACTACCGCAAAGTCGTCCCAGAGCCTTTCGTGGGCATTAGTGGGAAGCGGGAAGAAAAACGATCCCTCAAGTCAAAAGATCCTCAAATTGCCAAGCAGAGGCATATTGAAGTGTCTCTGGAGATCGAGCGCCATTGGGCCGCTCTCTCAGAACCTGCCACCAATCTTTCCAGTTGATAGAAAACAATCAGTGCATTGAGCAGCATTCTAAAAGCGATGCGACCGAGCTCTGTTTTGTTAGGCTTGGCATCGATTCACCTCTCTTGCTACGACACCTCAGCAAAGTCAGTGAAATGAAGATTTCCAAAAAAGTGTCGCTGCGTCTGGCGCGCGCTATTGGCTCCATCTGACGATCTTGCTGTGGGATTGCCCATCGGAATGAATTCAAATGAAAGTGAAAAGCCGGTTGTTAATGAGCATTTGATTTCAATTGAAAATTGCGAAGGTAAATGTTACTGTTTTGTGACATTATGACAAAGCGGAAGTCACCTCTAAAGACGCCTCCCATTTTGCTACTGATCCATTCCTTTCAACTTGTCGGGATTTCCCGATGAGGTCTGAAAGTGCGTTCATTTGAAGGGGGGATGATGCAATCACTCATGTGATTGCCGCGCGTTCCAGGCGTTGCATGAGTGCGCTTCGTATCGGTTTTGACCGACAAAGCTGCAGCTCTTTGAGCCCTTCCCAAGTCATGTACCGTATCGCTTCACACTGAACGTGGAGTGAGACACGCTGCAAAAGAGGTTGCAGCAGACAAGCGCCTGAACGGTGCTGCAAAAGGCTGGTTTAACAGCCGTTTCAAACCGTTCTTCTTTGGTCTGGATGAACGGTTTGTCTTAGGAGGATAACAATGTACGGAGTATTTAAGCCGCAGGCGCATAAGCCTCGGCTTCCAGACGATCAGATCGATCCCAAATATAAAAGGTTGCGGTGGCAGATTTTCATCGGAATCTTCATTGGCTATGCCGGTTATTATTTTGTCCGAAAGAATTTCGGTCTGGCGATTCCATTTCTCGTCGAAGAGGGCTACTCCCGCGGCGATTTGGGTGTCGCGCTTTCAGCAATCTCCATTGCCTATGGTCTTTCCAAATTCCTGATGGGGAGTGTCTCTGACCGGTCCAATCCGCGACTCTTTCTACCAGCTGGCCTGGCAGCGTCTGCCGGTATCATGTTTCTGCTTGGGTTTGCGCCATGGGCGACCTCTTCGGTTGCGATCATGTTCGGCCTTTTGTTTCTGAACGGGTGGTTCCAGGGAATGGGGTGGCCTCCTTGTGGGCGTACCATGGTGCATTGGTGGTCACATAAGGAACGTGGGCAGATCGTCTCGTTCTGGAATGTGGCGCACAATGTCGGCGGTGGTTTGATTGGCCCGCTCTTTCTTCTTGGTATGGCCTGGTTCAATGACTGGCATTCCGCTTTCTATGTCCCAGCGGCCGCAGCGCTTTTCGTGGCTTGCTTTGCCTTGCTGACGATGCGAGACACGCCGCAATCGGAAGGCCTGCCTCCGATTGAAGAATGGAAGAATGACTATCCGCCCGACTATAGCGAAGCGAGTGAAGTTGAGCTGACAGCGAAAGAGATCTTCACCAAATATATTCTGCATAATCGCCTGCTCTGGATGATCGCCTTCGCCAACGTTTTCGTTTACATGATCCGGTATGGCGTGCTCGATTGGGCTCCTACCTATCTGAAGGAAGTCAAGGGATTCGCCATTGATGAATCGTCCTGGGCCTATTTCCTTTATGAATGGGCTGGCATCCCCGGAACCCTGTTATGCGGCTGGGTCTCGGATAAAGTGTTTGGTGGACGTCGTGCGCCTGCTGGCGTGCTGTTCATGGTCCTCGTTCTTGTTGCCGTGCTGGTGTATTGGCTCAACCCTTACAGCACGACGATTGACATGATCGCCCTTATTTCCATCGGCTTCCTGATCTATGGCCCGGTTATGCTGATCGGACTGCATGCCCTTGAGCTGGCCCCGAAAAAGGCAGCTGGTACTGCGGCTGGCTTTACCGGATTGTTTGGTTATCTGGGCGGGTCGGTCGCAGCAAGTGCAGCGCTTGGTTACACCGTGGATTGGTTCGGCTGGACGGGTGGCTTCACCTTGCTCGTCGTCTCATGCGTTCTGGCTATCATTCTGATTGCCAGCACCTGGAACGCGGAAAACAAAGTGCGTGCAGAATCGCATTGATGCTCGAACTGGCAGTGTTTTCATATCCGTCAACGCTGCCAGACGCCAATGCCAGATACCAATGCTTAGGCCTTCACTCTCTGGAGGCCTAAGCTTTTGCCGGAGATTCTTGAGAAAGCGGCGTCTCAAACAGTTTGAGGGTTTCTTCGCTGGATGCAGGAGTCCCCAGATAGTATCCCTGACCACGGCTACAGCCCAATTCGATCAAGGCGGCGAGCTGATTGCTGGTTTCGACACCCTCGGCGGTGGTTTCCATGCCCAGGGATGAACCAAGAGCCAGCATGCTCTTGACGATTGTCATGCGCTTTTCATCGGTCTGGAAGCTGTCAATGAAGCTGCGGTCGATCTTGATCTTGTTGAAATCAAGGTGAGAAAGCTGCGACAGATTGGAATAGCCGGTTCCAAAATCATCCAGTGATATCCTGACACCGAGTTGATGCATCTGATAAATGATCTCTGTGGCGGTATCCAGCTCGTTGATGAGGGCCGTTTCGGTGATCTCCAGCTCAAGGCGTTGGGGCGGAAAGTCCACTTCATTGAGTAGTTTGAGTATACGTAGCCCAAGATGCGGGTCGGAGAGCTGTAGCGGAGAGATGTTGAAAGACAGGGAAACATGACTTGGCCATTTCTTGGCATCAAGGCATGCGACGCGCAGCAAATGATCCGAGAGTTCGGTGATGACGCCGATGTCTTCGGCAAGCTTGATAAACTCGTCTGGAGGGACATAGCCATGTCCTCTGCGGTCCCATCGGGCCAGAGCTTCAAAGCCGCTGATTTTGCCGGATTCCAGCTCAACAAGAGGCTGATAAAACGGCATAATTTCATTGTTGGCGATGGCGTCGAGTAGATCTTTCTCCAACCGTGCTCGCTCGATGTTCGTGATAAGCATCTCCGGCTCGAAGCGTGCAACCCTTTGGGTCCGTGATCTCTTGGCCGCATACATGGCAAGATCGGCAAAATGGATCGCATCGGAAAGCGTGTCCGCATCCTCGCTAAGGATGCTCAATCCGACGCTGACGCCAACAATTTGTGTCGATCCATCGATGTCGATCGGGCGCACAATCTGCTGTGCAATGTCTTCGGCAAAGGCAACGGGGTCTGCGGTAGACGGGATATTCGTGAAAGCCAGAAATTCGTCACCGCCCAGCCGGAATGCCAGCTCGACACCTTTGGCGCTCATGATGCGTTCTGAGATAGTCTTGAGAATAACGTCGCCCGCTTTGTGCCCGAGTAGGTCATTGGCCTTCTTGAAATCATTCAGGTCAAAGGACAAAAGGCCGAACCGTTTGAATTTGGATGCGAAATTTTCGTAGCAGCTGTCATCCTTCAGCTTTTGAAGATAGCGCCTGTTGGGTAATCGGGTGAGGCTGTCATGCTTGGAGAGCCATTCCAGTTCGTCCTCGGCCTGAATTCTGCGCTTGATCTCCTTGTTCTTCTGAAGCTGATAGCGCAGCGCATAGAATAGGCATGCGCTTCCAAAACACATAATGGCCCAGACGGCTTCATCAAGCTCATAGGCTTCATGCGCTCTGGAATAGGTGTGAAACAATTCAAATATATCGTTTGCCGCGCCCAACAGCCAAAACACTGCGGCCGTACATAATACGATGCCTAGTTCAAAGTGTTTCTTCGCGAAGGCTAAAACAGACATGCCAGCGGATGCTCCCAAGGCAGAATTGTTTCTTATTGCTTCCAGAATCTCACAAGTCCGTAGAGATTGTATTAATCGCACTTGTCATTTTTAGTAGAAGAGAGATCTATGCCATTTTCGCAAAAAGTCCATCACCGAAAAGCCAAGCCCTGTAGAAGCGGCAATGTTGGGGCTTCTTGATTCCAATGCGATATCCGGAATGGCACCGGGTTGCATGGCATGGCATTCACATGCACAATGTGTGATTGTCATTGCATGACAAGTCCAGTATAGACAATTCCTTCCCGGACGATCCCTCACATATCTAATAGGATGGCCCCTTGGGCCGCGATGTTAAGGCGCGAACTGGCGCTTCAGGAGAGAAATGCTCACCTTTATCAGACAAAATAGTCGGTGGCTCGGCGCGGGCTTGTTGCTCACTTTCGCCTCCTCTTTCGGTCAAACTTGGTTTATTTCGCTCTTTGCAACGGAAATTAAACTGGAGTTCGGCTTGAGCGATGGCGCATGGGGGTCGCTTTACACGGCCGCCACCCTCAGCTCTGCCCTGTTGATGTTCTGGCTTGGCTCGCTTGCAGACAAAATCGCCCTGTCCCGACTTGCGCCAGCCATCACGCTTCTCTTTGCCATTGCGGCGCTGGGCTTCAGTTTCTCCAGCTCGTTGATCATGCTCGGGATTTCTATCTTTTTGTTGCGTTTTTGCGGGCAGGGGATGTTTGGTCACCTCGCTATGACGGCTATGGGACGCTGGTTTGATGCCTCCCGTGGGCGGGCCGTTTCGATAGCCATGCTCGGTCATCCTCTGGGGGAAGTGATCATTCCATTGATCGCAGTGTTTGCAATCGCAGCCATCGGCTGGAACATGACATGGATTATTGTCTCGATGATCCTCATTCTGATTGTGGCCCCTGCGGTTTGGTTCCTTTCCCTTGATGACCGGTCCCCGGTTGGCAAACAGGCCGAACAGACCATGACGAAGGGGCTTGGTGGGCGCCATTGGACGCGGAGCGATGCGGCGCGCCACTGGCTCTTGCCTGCGCTGATCCCGATGTTGCTGACGCCGGGTTTCATTGCAACCGTCATATTCTTCCACCAGGCCCATATTGCCGAGGTCAAGGGATGGTCTCTGATGGAGATGGCCCCGGGTTATTCTTTCTTTGCTACGGCAACCGTTGCTTCCAGCTTCATCATGGGCTGGGCTTCAGATCGCTTCGGGCCGGAGCGCTTGCTGCCGATCATTCTGGTTCCCATGGGGCTTGGCGTGTTGCTGATACCCATCGGAACGCCGGTCTGGAGCTGGTATGTCATTTTGGCGCTTTGCGGTATCACGCAGGGGCTTTCCGGAGCCTTCTGGGGTGTGTTTCTGCCAGTGGCCTACGGCACGCGCTATCTGGGGGCCATTCGGGCCTTGACGACGACTGTCATGGTTTTTTCAACTGCGATCGGGCCAGGCATCACCGGCCTCTTTATTGATGCTGGCATTTTCTTCCCCACGCAGAGCTTTTTCATGAGCGGCTGGTGCCTCATTTTCTCGCTGATCAGTTTCGTCATTGCGCGGCGTTTGAAGCGGGAAAGCTGATGTCTGAGAGCAACCGGAGAGGGGAGCGTTCAGCCGAATTTCGCTATTGTGAGCGCAAAAGCGTGTTCTGGTCGATCATGTGATTCTGATTGATCAATGTTGCGGCGCCCCCCAGAATACGGGCCTTGCGCCCGACATGGCCCGCACCGATCTCAGGCATCGTCACGCCCTGCAAATCGATGATATCCATTTGATGGCGGAACTCATCCACCAGGCGCTGGCGGATCTCTGCCGGGAAGGCGCCGTCTATGATCACGCCTTCAAAGTCGATCACCGCCAAAGCCGAAACGGTTGCGTGCGCCAGATTGCGCGCTGCCCGGTGAATCCAGTTCGAGACATAGGGCTCCAGCGTGCTCCAGTCGGTGGTCTCGTGATAGATATCCAGTGGCTCGCGATTGTCGGCCGCGAGCCAATGCTCCAGAACCACCAGTGAGGCATGGTCGACCAACCGGTCGCCTTCCTTGCCCGGTACGCGCATGGGGCCAAAGCCGCCAGCATTGCCTTTCCGGCCAGCAAAAACGCTGCCATTGAGCACAATCCCGCCACCCACGAAAGTGCCAATGAAAAAATAGATCCAGTCCTGCAGATCACTGCGTGAACCAAATACGAGTTCGGCGCGACAAGCCGCCGTCGCATCATTTTCGAACACGATGGTCCATGGCACCAGATCTTGCAGAGCTTCCACCAAAGAGAAATCCCGCCAGGCGCTCATCACGTCGAGGGGGGCGTCAAATTCGCTCGTCCAGCTCCATAGCTCGAAGGGCATAGCAAGTCCCATGCCAGCAATGGAACTGCGGTTTTGCTTGGCTGTGCGCAACAGAGGGGTCAGATTGTCCTTAAAGAATGCGACCGCCCCTTCCGGTGTCGGATAAGGAATGATTATACGCTTGGATGCCTTGATCTGACCGAGAAAATCGATGATGGCAAGCTCCATGCTGCGTCGCCCTACGGCAAAAGCCACATAGTGGCGCACCTCCGGGTTAAGCCGCATCGGCGTCGATGGCTGACCGATCCGGCCCCGGATCGGCTCGTCGCGCAGCAAAAAGCCGTCTTCCTCAAGCGTGCGGAAAATCGTTGAAATGGCATTGGGGGACAAACCGGTGGCGCGTGTGGCATCGGCCTTGGTCACAGCGCCCTGTTCCCGAATCAATTGCAGCACCAAGCGCTCATTATAGCTTCTGATTGCGACCTGATTGGAGCCCTTCTGAATGCTGCGCTGGAGCATGTCGGGACTATTCTTATTCATATTATCGACTTTCAAACGAGCGCTTTCTATCAGGTCGGATACCATGACTGCCTCCCATCCATTCTAGGAATCCGCTCCATTGTCCGCAAGCGCAAATACGCGTCAATGCGTCCATTGTCTTATTAATTCATTAGGAAGTATTTATTGACAAGTCTTTCGGAACGGGGGTACCAAAGAGCATGGCGGCGGTTTCGCCGCCGGGAGGAAGCTTCGAGACGACATTTTACTATATGAGCCGATTGGGCCCATTCGAGGCTTTTGCCCATGGAGGAGACTTTTGCTGGCCGGGTCGGGGGATCTTGCCCGAGAGAGCAGAAGACTGAGGCAATAGAACCTGGAGTTCACTTATGAAATATCTCACTACACTGGCAACTGCCGCGCTTATGACAGCTGGCATGTCCGTCGCTGCGTCTGCAGCAGACACCTCGGTTTGCCTTATCACCAAAGACGCGACCAATCCTTTCTTTGTTAAAATGAAAGAAGGCGCTCAGGCCAAGGCCGACGAACTTGGTGTTGAGCTGCGCAGCTTTGCGGGCAAGTATGATGGGGACCACGAAACGCAGGTGTCTGCCATTGAAACATGCATTGCAGCTGGTGCTGGTGGCATTCTGCTGGTTGCAACCGATTCCAAGGCCATCACCGGTCAGGTGAAAAAGGCGCGGGATGCCGGTCTTGTGGTGATTGCTCTGGATACACCGCTTGATCCGATGGATGCAGCAGACATGACCTTTGCCACGGATAATTTCCTGGCGGGCGAGCTGATCGGTAAATGGGCTGCCAAAACGGTAGATGATCCTGCCAATGCCAAAATTGGCCTCATCAACATCAATGTGACCCAGCCATCCGTTGGCGTGTTGCGCAATCAGGGCTTCCTCACCGGCTTCGGCATCGACATCGGCGACAAGAGCAAATGGGGTGACGAAACCGACAGCCGCATCGTTGGTCAGGAAATCGGCAATGGCAACGCAGAAGGTGGCCGTAAGGGCATGGAAAATCTGCTGGCCATGGATCCGGATATCAATGTTGTCTATACCATCAACGAACCCACCGCCGCCGGTGCCTATGAGGCTCTGAAGGCTTTTGGCAAGCAGGATGATGCCGTGATCGTATCGGTTGATGGCGGATGCCCGGGCGTGGCCAACGTGGAAGCTGGCGTGATTGGTGCAACAGCCCAGCAATATCCGCTCGACATGGCAGCCAAAGGCGTTGAAGCCATCGTCAAGGCCGTGGAAACCGGCGAAATGCCTGCCGCAACGGAAGGCAAGGATTTCTTCGATACAGGCGTTGGCCTCGTAACCGACAAGCCGGTTAAAGGGCTGAAACAGCTGACCGTCGAAGAAGGCAAGAATCTTTGCTGGGGCTAATGCCTCTTTGAAAGATCTCAACGCGGGGCGCCCGGTGGCGTCCCGCTCCCGTGCACTCATTAGGAATGCGATCTCATGACTGATGCACCAGGATCTGCTGAAGAACGCTTGCCAGAGCAAGAGACCGTCGCAGAATTCAATAATTCTCACAAATCAAGATTCCAACATTTGTTGGGCTTCCTCCAGACAACCCCCTCTGCCATTCCGCTTTTCGTGTTGGTCACGGCAGTGATTATATTTGGCATTCTCAACGGCCATCGCTTTTTCTCGCCCTTCGCGCTGACACTGATCCTGCAGCAAGTGGCGATCGTGGGCATTGTGGCCGTGGCACAATCCCTTGTTATTCTCACCGCCGGGATTGATCTTTCTGTTGGCGCGATTGCTGTCATATCCTCTGTTATCATGGGGAAATTCACCTTCGATCTTGGCATTCCGGGCGAACTTGCTGTTTTGTGCGGACTAGCAACCGGCCTGTTTTTCGGCACGGCCAACGGGCTTCTGGTCGCCTTCGTCAAGCTCCCCCCCTTCATCGTTACGCTCGGTATGTGGCAGATCGTTCTGGCCACCAACTTCCTTTATTCAGGCAGCGTGGTCATCCGCAGTGAGGAGATCGCACAGGTTGCTCCGATCCTGCAGTTTTTCGGCAAAACCATCACGGTGGGCGGCGCGGTCTTTACCTATGGCGTTATCCTGCTGCTGCTTCTGGTGCTGCTCATGTCCTACATTCTCAGCCAGACGGCCTGGGGACGGCATGTTTACGCGGTGGGCGATGATCCGGATGCCGCCGAGCTTTCCGGCGTCAAGGTGAAAGCCACTCTGGTGTCGGTCTACGCCATTGGTGGGCTGATCTGCGGCTTTGCTGGCTGGGCGCTTATCGGACGTCTTGGCTCTGTGTCGCCACAGGCCGGACAGTTGGCCAATATCGAGAGTATCACGGCTGTTGTGATCGGCGGCATCTCGCTATTTGGTGGCCGTGGCTCAGTGGCAGGCACTCTGTTCGGTGCGCTCATTGTCGGTGTCTTCACGCTTGGTCTGCGCCTGCTCGGGGCAGATGTGCAGTGGACCTATCTGCTGATTGGCGCCCTTATTATTTTCGCAGTAACTGTCGACCAAACCATTCGGAAAGTGAGCCTGTGATGACCAGCCCGATTCTGACCGCACGCAAACTGAACAAACGATATGGGCGCGTTGTTGCCATGGAAGACTGTGATTTCGACCTGATGCCAGGGGAGATTCTCGCTGTCATTGGTGACAATGGCGCAGGCAAATCCACCCTCATCAAGGCCCTGTCCGGTGCGCTCAAACCGGATAGTGGCGAGATCCGCCTTGATGGCAAGCCGGTCCATTTTTCCTCACCTATTCAGGCGCGGGAACATGGCATTGAAACTGTCTACCAGACGCTGGCCCTCTCGCCTGCGCTCACCATCGCCGACAATATGTTCATGGGACGCGAGATCCTCAAACCGGGCATCATGGGCAGCGTGTTCCGGCAGCTAGACAAGAAGAAGATGCAGAATTTTGCCCGGGACAAGCTTTCCGAGTTGGGGCTGATGACCATCCAAAATATTGCCCAGACTGTCGAGACCCTTTCCGGTGGCCAAAGGCAGGGGGTAGCGGTGGCCCGCGCGGCGGCATTCGGAACCAATGTTGTCATTCTTGATGAACCGACAGCAGCCCTTGGCGTCAAGGAAAGCCGCAAGGTGCTGGACCTCATCAAGACGGTGAAAAGCAAGGGTATCCCGATCATTCTGATCTCACATAACATGCCGCATGTCTTTGAAGTTGCAGATCGAATTCATGTGCATAGGTTGGGTAAACGGCTCTGCGTTGTTGATCCCAAGCAATATTCCATGTCAGATGCGGTTGCTTTGATGACAGGGGCAATGGCCCCTCCCGAGCAAGAGGCGGTTGCATGAAAAAGGAAAGCCTGAAACAGAAGGCGGAAAAGGTTTGCGCGCTCGTTGAGCAGCATAAAAGGCCAGATGGACGGACGATCCTTGCCATCGCCGGAGCGCCTGCGTCGGGCAAGTCGACGCTCGCCGAAAGCGTGGTGACGGCCCTTAACGCCGGTCACGAGGCCGGAGTGCCCAATGCTGCGCTTCTGCCGATGGACGGCTATCATCTGGACAACCGGATTCTGAAGGCACACGGTCTGTTTCCCCGCAAGGGAGCGCCGGAAACATTTGATGCGGTGGGATTTTGTGAGGCTGTCAAAAGCCTCGCAAAACCCAACGGTCTCATCTATTTCCCCACCTTTGACCGCAGCCGGGATATTGCCATTGCCGGTGCGATTGAAATCGCGCCGACAACACCGATCATCGTGGTGGAGGGCAACTATCTGTTGCTCCGCACCGCGCCATGGAATGGACTGGCAGAAGCCTTTGCCACCAGCGTCTTCGTCAATCCGGGGCTTGATGAGTTGACGCGACGCCTCAATAAACGCTGGCTGCGCTATGGCCTTGACCCGGAAGCGGCGGCCAAGCGCACGGAAATGAATGATCTGGTCAATGCGCGCCTCGTTCTAAAGCAGAGCATCAAGGCTGATCTGGTGCTTGATTAAGCCAAACAAGCCAGCAATAGAAAGCAAGCCCCCAAAGCATATGGATGCTCCGGGGGCAAGAAACTTGTCAAATAGCAGGCCGCTTTTCTAGCGAATGCGCTGTTCGTTCTGGTCGAACAGGCAGATATGATCCGCATCGGTTGTCAGCTTGAGTATGGCGCCACGCTCCGAGATCGCCTCGCGTTCCACATTCACCGTGCAACTTTTCTCTCCAATGGTGCCATAAAGATAGCTGGCGCCGCCCAGAAATTCCGAGAAAGCCACCTTGAAGGGCACTGCCATCTGCCCGTTTTCGGCCAGCCGCCAATGTTCAGGCCGAATGCCCACATGGACCGGCATGCCGTCGGCAGGGCGGTTGGCAATGGGGCGGGTTTTTAGAACAACCCCGGCAACCTCAACCCCGTCCGGGCGCATTATGCCGTCCATGAAATTCATTTTCGGGCTGCCTATGAAGCCGCCGACAAACATATTGTCCGGGTCATCATAAAGGGTTGAAGGAGAACCGACCTGCTCGATGCGCCCGTCGCGCAGAACCACGATCTTGTCTGCCAGCGTCATGGCTTCGGTCTGGTCGTGGGTTACATAAATCATCGTGTTGCCAAGCTTCTGGTGAAGGCGGGCAATCTCGATGCGCATATCCACGCGCAGCTCTGCGTCAAGGTTGGACAGGGGTTCGTCAAACAGGAAGACATCGGGGTCGCGTACAATCGCTCGACCGATGGCCACGCGTTGTCTTTGTCCGCCGGAGAGCTGGCCGGGTCGGCGATCCAGATAATCGTTGAGCTGCAAGACATCTGCGGCCCGCCCGACTTTCTCCTCGACCTCGGCCTTGGAGCGTCCGGCCACCTTGAGTCCGAAGCCCATATTTTGCGCCACCGTCATATGCGGATAAAGGGCATAGGTCTGGAACACCATGGCGATGCCCCGATCGGAAGGGTCTTCCTCGGTGACATCCTTGCCGGCAATCAACACATCGCCGCTGGTGACTTCTTCCAGTCCGGCGATGAGCCGCAACAGGGTTGACTTGCCACAGCCTGATGGTCCGACGAAGACGACAAATTCGCCGCCCTCGATATCAAGATCAACATCGCGGATCACCTGCACCGAGCCGAAGGACTTGCTGACGCGCCGCAAACAGAGGCCTGCCTGTCGTTGAATGCGTTGTAGATTGACTTGCTCGTTCATCGTCATGCCTCCCTGCGCAACCAGACGAGCATTTCGCCCGGCTCGCGATTATCCCAAAGATAGTAAGGAATAGCCTTGAGTGTTGCAGGCTTTCTCAACGGTGGCTCTGTATTGTAAAGGGTGTCGTCCTTGCGATATTCCACCAAAGCTTCCATTTTTAACGCCACAGTGTCCGGCCACTTGTCTATGCGAGAGGTCTCAATCGGAACCGAATCCTTGACAAGATAGGTGTTGAGCGGGGCATCGTGATCCACCCCTTCGATGCAATAGACAAAGGGGCCGCGCAAGAGCGCCGTGCGGCCCTGATCATGGGCAACCTGCGTATTGGCATAGAGCTTGTGCGGCTGCATATCGAGATCAAGGGTTAGCGTGTCGCCAGCCTGCCACTCACGCTCAAGGCGAATATAGCCCTTCTCCGGTTTGGTATCGAGCGCCGTGCCATTCAGTTTCAGGCTATAGCCATCGGCCCAATCGGGAATGCGCAGGGAGAGCGTGAACATACAGGCTTCCTCTGGCTCGATCTGGAACGCGATCAAACCGTCAACGGGATAGTTGGTGGTCTGGCCAAGGGTCACCTTATGTCCGGCAACGGTCAATTCTGCCTTGTTGGTGCAATAGAGATGCACCGCGATTTCGTCCTGCGCCACACCATAAAAATAGGTGCCGATGGAAGCCAGCAGCCGCGAAACGTTGGGCGGGCAGCAAGGACAGCGATGCCAGCGCCAGCGATGATGATAGCCGTGGCTTTCCAGCGGATTGTCATAGAAGAAATGGCTGCCATCATCGGAAAGGCCCGAAAGCACATTGTTATAGATGGCCCGCTCCATGACATCCCCATAGCGCGCATCAGGCTCACGCCCGAGCATCCGGCTGGCCCAGAAGACCAGAGCTACCGCAGCGCAGGTTTCCGCATAGGCGGAGTCGTTGGGCAGGTCATAATCGAAGGTCAGCCCTTCATTGTCCTTGGAAGGTCCAAAGCCCCCGGTGACATAAAGGTTGCGCTCGGTCAGATGGGCCCAAAGTGCGTTGAGGGCGGGGTCCAGGCTGGCATCGGAAAACTCCGTCGCCACATCCGCCATGCCGGCATAGAGATAGGCGGCACGCACTGCGTGGCCCACCACTTCCCTTTGCGCCAGCACCGGCTTGTGCGCCTGACAATATTCCAGCGTCGAGAAGTGGAAGTCCTCCGGCTTTTCGCCGCGTGCATGGGCTTCTGCATCAAAATAATTGGGTGTCTCGCCGCGTATATCGACAAAGAATTTCGCCAGATCGAGATAGCGTTGTTCACCTGTAACGCGGCCAAGCTTGATGAGCGCCAGCTCCAGCTCCGGATGGCCCGGATAGCCGCGTTTCTTGCCAGCTTCCGGTCCGAAAGTGGCGTCGATGCAATCGGCATAGCGGCACATGATGTCAAGGAACTTGCGCTTGCCGGTCGCATGATAATAGGCAATCGCCCCCTCCATCAGATGGCCTGCATTGTAGAGTTCGTGCCGGTCTCTGAGGTTGGTCCAGCGTTTACCCGGCTCGATGCGCAGATACCAGCTGTTGAGATACCCATCCTCAGCCTGCAGGCGTCCATAGGCATCGATGACTTCATCGACTCGGGCCTCAAGCTCGGCGTCGCTCTTTCGGTTGAGCGCATAGGCTGCCGTTTCGATGCTCTTGCCGAAATCGGAATCCCAGAACATTTGCGTCGTAACTGTGTTGTTATGCTGAAAAGGGATGACAATCCCCGGATTGGGCAGGTCCGGATCGACCTGTTCCAGCATCCGCGCCTCGATGCAGCGATCAAACAGGATCTTCGCCGTTGTGGTGGCAATCACATCCAGCTTGGGGCCGAAGAAGCCACTGACCTCAATCTGGTTGACGGCAAGCGGCCTGAATTTTGCCTTTGGCTGCATGGCCTCACCAGCTTTGGAAGAAGGAATAGAGTTCATTGATGTGTCCTTTCGCGGAAGGGCTGCCTATTTCACAGCACCGGCCGTGAGGCCTCGGATGTAGGAGCGTTGAAGAATAAGGAAGAGGATCATGCAGGGAATCATCATCAGCGTGACGCCAGCCTGCACGGCGCCCCAGTCCACCGATCCATAGCGTCCGTGCTGGACGGCGGTCATCAGGACCGGCAAGGTAAACTTGCTTTGATCGGTGAGCAGCACGAGGGCTGCGAGAAATTCGTTCCATGCATTGAGGAAGGCAAACAGCCCCACAGTCACAACACCGGGCAAAACCAGTGGTCCCATCACCTGCACCAGCATGCGCCAGCCCTTGACGCCATCCATGCGGGCGGCTTCCTCGATTTCCTTGGGCACAGAGTCAAAGGCGTTGCGCATCATGAAAACCGAAAAGGGCAATTGCAGGGTTGTATAGATGAAGACCAGACCGATCAGCGTATTCTGCAATCCCATCTTGGCAAGCAGCAGGAATAGCGGAGTCAGGATCGATTGGAACGGGATCATCATGGTGGACAGGATGAGCACGAAGGCAAAGCCCTTGAGCGGGAAGCGATAGCGTGAGAAGCCATAGCCCGCCAAAAGAGAGACCACGATGGTCAGCATTGATGTGCCCACGGCGACAAACAGGGAGTTGCCCGAATAATGCAGCACAGACTGGCCGAAATTTTCCAGCCGCTCATAGCTCGAGATGCTGAAGCCTTCCATCGGCCAAGGCGGAATTGGGGGCTGGGTGGATTCTACCGGGGTGCGGAAACTTGAGAGCACCACCCACACCAGCGGCGCCAGAAACAGCAGGGCAACCAGCACCGAGGTGACATGAAAGAGCAGCTTGTGATAGCGCAAGCGCCCCTTGCGTTGGGTGGGGGCAGCCGAAGAGCTTATGGCTTGATCGGAAAAAGTCACGGCATTCATTTTTTCGGCCCCCTGTCGCTCAGGAATGCAAGCTGAATGACACTCAGCACCAGAAGGATGAGCAGCAGCACCATGGAGAGCGCAGCGCCATACCCCAAACGGAACGAGATGAAGCTTTCGTTGAAGATCTTGTAAACGGCGGTCACTGTCTGGTTGCGCGGGCCACCGCTGAGGATGATGTAGAATTGGTCAAAGGCCAGCATCGAGCCCGAAATACACAGGATGAGGGCCAGCGCAAAGGGCTTGCGGATGAGCGGCATGATGATGAAGCGGAAGCGCTGGCTCCATTTGGCACCATCGATCCGCGCCGCCTCGATATAGTCGGTTGGAATGGACTGCAGGCCGCTCATCAGGATCACCATGTAGAAACCGGCCATCTTCCAGATGACCATGGCAATGACCGACCAGAAGGCAGGCGTGAAACTGGCAAGGATATTCACGCGCCCTTCGGTGAGCCCGATATCCTGCGCCAGTGGTGAGAACAGGCCCGTGTCCACGTTTGACAGCCACACCCACAGCAGGGCGGCAGAGGCAAAGCCGGTGACCACTGGCAGGAAATAGATCGTTCTATAGGCAGAAATCGCTTTGCCCTGTCCCTGAACAATCAGGGCAAGGGCCATGGCAACGCCCAAAAGGCCGATGGTGATGACGACAGTATATTCAATCGTGAACCAAAGGGACGACCAGAAGCTCTTGTCGGTCAGAAGGCGCTCGTAATTGTCGAACCCGACCCAGCGGGGGACGCCCATCAGCGGCCATTTATGCAGCGACATCCAGGCTGCCATGCCCAATGGCACGATGAAAAAGATGGTAACGAGAAGAAGAGCAGGCAGAACGAACAGCAATCCGTTCCACTGGGAATGTCTGCGTCGCCGGCGGCGCGTAGGCATAGAAGTCTCCGGGCCTGCCATGAGACTGTCAGTCATGGTGTGATCCTTTGAAGCAGGAATGCGAGGGGCACCGCCGACTGGAAATGGTCCAGTCGACGGCTCTTGCTAGGCAGATTTTTGGAGGATCTACCGGGAAGAATCGATAATGGACTGCATCTCTTCCTGTGCTTCATCCATCGCCTCATCAACCTCTTCTGAACTATCGGCAAAGAAGGCCTTGTTGAGCATGTTGACCCATGGGCCATTCAGCGAGTTGATGAGATCATTGAAGACTGGCGTGTAGGGCGTCCGGCCCTTGTCCATGGCCTTGGCGGCAATCAGATAGCGGCTGTCGAGCCCTTCAAGAGCCGCTTCGGCAACATCGGCACGCACAGGCAGCGAGCCATTCTTGGCCAGAATGGTCTGCCCTTCAGTCGAATAGGCAAATTTGATGAAGGCCTCGATGGCTGGCATCTTGTCGTCATCCGTTTTGGCCGAAACCACGATATTGTCGCCACCGGCAAAGGAAGACCAGTTGCCATCCTTGCCCGGTAGATAGGTAACCCCGTAATCCAGATCCGGATACTGGTTGTTCAGCGCTCCGATGGCAAAGGAGCCTGACGGGGTGAGTCCGATATTGCCACCGGCAAAGGCTGCAAAGAAGTTGGAGCCGGAATCCGTCTGTGAACCGGCAGGGACGAGACCGTCCTTGGCCATGCCGCGATAGAATTCGAGCGCGTCTTTCATCTGTGGCGTCTTGACGGTGGCTTTAGCGCCTTCGTCTTCAAACAGGTTGCCGCCTGATGCCCAGATCAGCGGTGTGAAGGTGAAGATGTTGCAGCCGCCGCAGTTGCCGGAGAAATAGAAGCCATAAGTATCGTCGTCCAGCGCGCCAATGGCTTCGGCTGCCTTGCGGATATCGTCCCAATTGGCCGGAGCCTTTTCAGGGTCAAGACCGGCTTTCTTGTAAAGATCCTTGTTCCAGACCAGAACGGAAGCGTCCGCCGAGAAAGGCATGCCATAGATTTTACCGTCATAGGTGCCAACGCTCAGGTGAGCGTGGGACAGACTGTCATAATAGGGCAGGGACTTGGCAAACGCAGTCATGTCCTTGAGCTGTCCGGCCTGGGCGAAAGAGGGCGTAAAAATCAAGTCGAGAGAAAGGGCATCGGGTTGCGATCCCCCCGCTGCAGCGATGGCATATTTCTGTACCAGCTCATTGACCGGCACGATTTGCAATTCAGCCTTGTCTTCGCCCTTGGCGTTGAAAGCTTCAACCAGCTTGGGCATGAACTCGGAGCCGTCCGAGCGAACCCAGAGCGAAAATGTCTCGGCTTGCGCCAGTCCGGGTAGCGCGATTGCTGCTATGGCAACACCGCTAAGCAATGCTTTAATAGTCACTTCAAATCCTCCTCTATGGTTGTCTCAAACAGTCCTTGCACCCATGAGACAACGTTTGCGCAAAATGTGCGTCTTCCTCCCTTAAAACATGGTTTCGTCATATAAAAAGGGCTTTTCGTCCACTTATTCGGACGCTTCTCCTCCGCAGGATTCCCGCACGACGAGACGACAGGGCATTTGCCGTAAGCCAGCGTCAATCGGCTTGCCTTCGATCATGTCCAGCAGTGCCAATCCTGCACTTTTGCCAAGGCAGGTAAGCCCCATATCCACTGTTGTCAGCGGCGGGCGGGTTGCGTTGGCAAAAACTTCCCAATTGTCGAAGCCGACAATGGCAATATCATCGGGAACTTTGATCCCCATAAGCGCAAAGGCATCCACGACACCTCTGGCAATCTGGTCGTTGCCGCAGAAAATGGCGTCGGGCCTGTCTTTTGCGGTTTCAAAAAGCCTGAAAGCGGCCGCATACCCATGGGTCTCGGTCCAATTGTCAAACTGCGCCGTGCCGAATGGCGCAAGGCCATGCTCTTCCAGCGCAGTGCGCCAGCCAGCCTCACGCAGGTGAGCGGCCCTGAAAGAGGACATGCCTGTGATATGTGCGATTTTGCGGCGCCCCAGTTTGATCAGATGCTCGGTCGCCATTTTGGCTGCGTTGAAGTCATCGGGCACAAAGCCGATCTCGCCATCGGGGCATTCCGAATAGACATAGACAACGGGCATGCCCAGTCTGGAAACATCCACTGGCAGGCAGCGGTCAATGCGCTTGCCGGTAATCACCAACCCATCGACCCGCTTTTCTTCCATGGCGCGCAGGTTGAGCTGCATACGTTTTGGGTCTTTTTCGCCAGCACTGAGAAAAACCGATACGCCACGGTCTGTCATGGCGGAGGACAGGCCCGCCGCAACTGGCAGGGTAAACCGTCCATAGGTATCGTCTGTCAAAAGGCCCAGCGTGAAGGAGCGCTGCTGTACGAGCCCACGCGCCATGCTGTTTGGCCGATAGTCCAGATCCTTTGCGACCTGCTGCACGCGCAAACGGGTTTCTTCGGACATTCTGCCTGTGCCATTAAGGGCGCGAGATGCGGTGGTTACACTCACGCCAGCTCTGGCAGCGACATCACGGATTGTCGCACGCTGGATAGCGATTCCAGGTCTGGTATTTGTTTCTGTGGCCACGGCGTCCTTCTTTCCGTAAAGCGCAAAATAACGATGAGATAACGTTTGCTCATTGTTGGTTTACCGTTTGCGCAAGGTCAGAATTGCATCATAGTCGAAATATTGTCAAGGTGACTTTTAGAGGACCAAAAGCTTTGTGGCCGGTTGTTACAACCCAAAATGGGACCGTCAAAACCGCATGCGGGATCTCATTTGAGCGCTTGATGGCTCTGCGCAAATTTCTGCGCAACAGGGCAGCGCCTTGAATTCAGTCAAGGAATTGAAAATGAGAAAATCCTGTACCAGTTTATGCTGATACAGGATTCCTGTGGCGCTCTGGAAGGTGGATTTTTCGTAAAAAAGACGGTTGAAAACCTGTTTAGGAACCCGTTATACGGGACAATGCAGGCGGTAATCGACATGGCCACCCGGATGGAAAGCCATATCTCAAAGCATACGATGCCGCCGATCTTGGAAGGCATGGAGCAAGCCATTTGCACCCAAAGGCCTTAGTCCGCTTGCGCTTTGCTTTGACCGATCGCATCAAGCCTGTTCTGAAGCGCCAAGCGATCGATGCTGGCAATGGGGAGGGAGGCAAATATGGAGATTCTGGCATTGAGCATGCGATAGGCATCCGAGAAGGCAAGCGCAATTTCGCTGTCTGATCCGCGGGCTGCGGCCGGGTCTGGTATCCCCCAATGCGCGGTCATCGGCTGGCCCGGCCAAACGGGGCAGGTTTCTCCTGCGGCATTATCACAAACGGTAAAAACAAAATCGAGTTTCGGGGCATCCTGCTTGGCGAAAAGATCCCAGCTTTTGGATGCAGCAAAATCCGTGTCGTAATTCAATCTCTTGAGCAGCGAGAGGGCATTGGGATTAACGGTTCCGGTGGGGTTTGACCCGGCAGAATAGGCCTTGAAACGGCCTTGGCTGATCCGGTTCAGAATTGCTTCGGCCAGAATGGATCTGGCGGAATTGCCCGTGCACAAGAAGAGGACATTGTAGGAGGAGTGTGTCATGCGCGGATCCTTGCGTTCGTTGGGGCTGGTTTCTGATCTACTGGTTTCAGGAACAGGCCCGAATTTATAATTGTTATATATCAAGAAATCTTGAATAGTCGAAAAGAGACAGGCTGTCAATGCGTTTTGACGCATATGCATTGACTCGAATATTCGATCAGGTGTATATAAGCAGGCATGGAAAATCTCACAAACATTTTCAGCGCCCTGTCAGACCCGATCCGTTTGCGGATATTGGCGCTTATCGCAAAAGAGACCGAGCTTTGCGTGTGCGAGCTGGTCGGTGCGCTGCAATTGCCCCAACCCAAGATTTCGCGCCACTGCAAGGTGCTGAGCGAAGCCAATTTGCTGACGAGCCGGCGCGAGGCGCAATGGGTGCTCTATTCGCTGGCCGATACTCTGCCAAGCTGGAGCAAGCAGGCTCTGGCAGCCGCAGTCGAGGGGATCCAACAGGATGCGCAATATGCAAAAGATTGTGAACGGTTGACTGCGGTTGTACGGCCTCCGGTGCGCTATGATGGGGGCGAGAAACGGGCATGCTAGACAATGGTTCTACAGTGGGCGAAAACGGAACATGGCTGAAGGGCACCGGCAAACCGGGCCCCGTGATTTTGCTCGTGGCGACGGTGATTGGCGTGGCGATCTGGTGGGGGATCTATAGCCAGCTCATCCCGTTTTCCGAAGCCGTGACAGCGCTCTTTCCCTTTGACCGCCATAGTCACACTGGCGAAGCCATTGCTTTCTTCTTTTATGATGTGCCCAAAGTCTTGATGCTGCTGACGCTCATCGTTTTTGCCATGGGCGTGGTGCGCTCATGGTTTAGCCCCGAGAAGACGCGTGCCCTTCTTTCAGGCAAGCGTGAAGGGGTGGGCAATGTCATGTCTGCTTGCCTTGGCATCCTGACGCCCTTCTGCTCTTGCTCGGCGGTTCCGCTCTTTATCGGCTTCGTGTCTGCAGGCGTACCGCTTGGTGTGACTTTTTCCTTTCTGATTGCAGCGCCGATGGTCAATGAGGTGGCCCTCATTCTGTTGGTCGGTCTTGTCGGCTGGAATGTGGCACTGACTTACCTGTTTTTCGGGCTCGGAGTGGCCATTCTTGCTGGTTGGGTAATCGGAAAGCTCAAGTTGGAAGGCTGGTTGCAGGATTGGGTGCAGGAGATCCATTCCGGTGCCAATGCGCCAAACGCTATCGAAGCGGAAAAGCTGACCCTTTATGATCGCTACAAGCTTGGCTATGAGGCGGTTAGGGATATTCTCTCCAAAGTCTGGATCTGGATCATCATCGGTATTGCCTTGGGCGCGCTTATCCATGGCTATGTGCCCGAGGATATGATGGTCGATATCATGGGGGCCGATGCCTGGTGGTCTGTTCCGGCTGCCGTTGTCATGGGCGTGCCGCTCTATACAAACGCAGCGGGCGTGATTCCCATTGTCGAAGCCCTGCTGGGCAAGGGGGCTGCGCTGGGCACCGTGCTGGCTTTCATGATGAGTGTCATCGCGCTCTCTCTGCCCGAAATGCTGATTTTGCGACAGGTGCTGACCTTGCGCCTGATCGCCGTATTTATCGCAGTGGTAAGCAGCGGCATTCTCGCCGTTGGCTTCCTGTTCAATGCGATTTTCTGAATATCAAGGAAGGAAGATACTGATATGAAACAGGTTAAGGTTTATGGCCCCGGCTGCAAGCGCTGCGAGACAACCGCTCAGATGATGCGGGATGCTGCCAGCAAACTTGGCATCGAAGCTGACGTCGAGAAGGTGACCGATCCCAAGGCCATAGCCATGGCTGGCGTCATGTCCACGCCAGGAATCGCCGTGGATGGAAAGCTGGTGCATACGGGCGGCCTGCCCGATGAAGCCAAATTGGCCGGGTGGCTGAAGGATTGACCCCAGAGTGGGGCTGGTGAGCATGAGAGAAGGAGGCGGCTTTGTTCGCCTCTTTTCTTATCTATCCATTTTCGATGGTGATCATCGGCATCTAACTTGGGCGGCGGGTCCAGCTATCGGTGCGCAGCTTGCGTGGTGACAGACCGTAGGCTTCCTTGATCTGGCGCGAAAAGTGATTGGGGGTCTTGAACCCCACTTCATAAGCAATCTGGCTGATCTGTTTGCCCGTGTGACTGAGCAGATAGGCGCCGCGCCGCACGCGCAATCGCCACAGGTAATCGAGCGGGTTTTCATCAAAAGCGGCCTGATATAGCCGGTTGAGATGCTGGGGCGAGAGCCCGGACAGCTCGGCCAGCTGCTTCATCGTGATGGGCGAGCCCATATGATCCTCGATATAGCGGCGTACCGACTGCACCTGCGGTGGAATCTTGCCAACGGACTCAAGGGCTTGCCGCTGCACCATAAGATTTTCCATCACTGCGATGCCCAGTGCCGAACAGAAATCCTCCATGTCAGTGTGAAGTTCCGTGGGCAGGTCGGCTCCAATCTTCAACAGCGAAACGGAGGCAGGGGAGACATCTATAGGCCCGGACCCGCGGGAGAGGTAGGAAAAGGTGCGGCTATCAAGTTTTTGGGAAAGATATTGGCACCAGATAACATTGCTCAGATTGGCTGGACCATAGCGATATTCCAATCGTCTTTCCGAGGCGACCAGCGCCACTTGCGGAGCCGTCATCAAGAAGACTTCGTCATCGCAATGCACCTCCACCTGCCCAACCCGCAGATATATCGCTTCAAGCTGGTAGCCTTTCAAGGGGCCGAAAATCTCGCCTGCCTGATAGGCCGTTTCGCCAAAGGCGAAGCGGGCGTTGCCTCCGACCAGCTCCGCAACAGATGGCTTTCGCTCCGGCGTGTTCATTTTGGGCATGTCTATTTTTACCATGTTGCGTAGGAATGCTGAAAAATTGATATTTTGCCCGAAAACTAAGCAGATAATCAATCATACGGATGGTGTTATAAAATAACAATATTCATTTCAGATATTTTTTCAAAGCTTCAGATACGTAATTTCTATTGAGCTCTTTGCGTTGTTGCCAATATCTAAAGGGCAAACAGGAGAGCAGGTAAGTGAACCTTAGAGAATTGATCCGAGCCGGCAACGGCGACATCAAGGCCGATCTGGTCATCACCAATGGCAAACTGATCAACGTTGCCACCGCTGAAATTTACCCCGCAGAAGTCGCCATCAAAGAGGACCACATCGTCGCGATCGGCGATGTGGATCACTGCAAGGGCCCACAAACACGCATCCATGATGCAGAAGGGCGCTATCTGGCCCCCGGCATGATCGATGGTCACCTGCATGTGGAATGCTCGAAATTGTCGGTATCCAGCTTTGCCGATCTGGTCGTCCCCTATGGCACCACGTCTGTTGTCTCGGGTCTGGACCAGATTCTCGTGGTCGCCGGGCTTGAGGGTGTCCGGCATTTTCTCGATGAAGCCAACGCCAGCCCGCTGACGATCCATTGGGGTGCCCCTTGTAAGACGCCTTACACCATGCCTCGCTCTACGGTGAACCACTATTTCGGCCCCGATGATCATCGCGCCACCCATGAATGGCCCGAATGCATCGGCATCTGGGAAACCGTTCGTGAATTCATTCAGGAAGAAGATGACGATGTCATCGAAGCGCTTGAAATAGCCCGCCAGCACAAGCTGCCGGTGTTTGGCTGCTCCCCCATGTGCAAGGGTTCCAAGCTGGCCAGCTATGCCAGCGCCGGTATTCGCCTTGATCATGAAAGCTACGAAGTCTCCGAAGCGCTCGAGAAAATGCGCAACGGCATGTTCATGCTGATCCGCGAAAGCTCCATCAGCCATTTTCTGGAAGAGAATATCCAGCTGGCCACAAAATATGTGCCACAGGCGGATCATCGCATCAGCTTCTGCACCGACGATGTGGTGGCAACCGATGTGCTCAAGCGCGGTCATGTCGACAATATGGTGCGCATGGCCATTGCTGCTGGAGTGTCGCCGATGGCAGCCATACAGATGGCGACCATCAACAGCGCCGTCGCCTGCCAGATCGACCACAAGGTTGGGCTTATCGCTCCGGGGCGTCAGGCCGACATTCTGCTCATCGACAGCCCTGAAAGCTTCTCCATCGAGCTGGTCATTGCCAAGGGCCGCTTTGTCGCGGAAGGCAACCGCATGATCGAGCCGGTCAAACGGCCAGACCGCCCGACGCTTTTGACCGAGACAATGCATGTTGCGCCGGTAAAAGCCGACGACATCAAGAAGCGGGCTGATGCCAAGAAAGTAAAAGTACTGTCCATGAATATGTCACTGGATGTGCCCTTCGTGCGCAATCGCCGCGATGTGGTGCTCGACGTGATAGATGGTGAGATCAAGCCCGATACCGAGCAGGATGTGCTTTATGTCTGTGTTGTCGAGCGTTATGGCAAGACCGAGAACAAGCCCGTCGCTTTCGTCTCCGGCTTTGGCCTGAAATATGGCGCCATGGCAACCTCCACGGCTCCTGACGACAACAATATTGTTTGCATCGGAACCAACGCCGAGGACATGGCCGCGGCCATCAACTGGGTGATTGCCAAGGGTGGCGGGCAGGTCTTCATGCGCGATGGCGAGCCGGTTGTTGGTCTGGAACTGCCGATCGGTGGTATTGTGTCGGATATTTCGCCTCAGGAAATGGCCGAAAAGGAAGAGGCCCTTGATCAGGCCGCGCGTGATGCCGGTTGCGCATTGGCATGGCCTTTCATGAACATGTTCGTGCTCTCGATCACCGCCATTCCCGATTATGCCATCACGGATCTCGGTGCGGTGGATTGCGTCGGGCTGAATATCTTTGATCCGGTTCTGGAAGTCATTGCCGATTGATCGGCTCTGCAAGGGGGCTTGCCTCATCACCATTGAGTGGGCGCCGAACTGTCGAATTCTGAAGGAAAGGGCGTGCAAAAGCCGCCAACCAACGATAAGACCTTAGCCAACCTGGAGAACAGTATGAACATCTTTAAGAAGCTGGGCAGCGCAGCCGCAATGATGTTGCTTGCCACGCAAGTCTTCGCCGCAGAGCCGACAAAATTGGGCATTGGCCTCATTCTGGCCACCGGCCCGGAAGCGGCATGGGATGCCACCCTGCTACGCGATGTGAAGAGCGTCGCCGAAGCGGCCCCTCATGGCCTTGATATCTCCTACAAGAATGTGAACGGTGCCTGGGGCGAAGAAGCCGGTGACGCCATGGAGCTGATGGCCCGGTCAGGCAAGTATCAGATCATCTGGGCACACAGCAGCTACTCCGATCAGGTCAAGGCGTTGCAGGAGAAATATCCTGACGTGCTGTTCGTGGTTGTTGGGTCCGGCAATGAGGGCCTTGGTGGGAATGCCTACTGGGTTTATAAACGTGCCCATGAGCCAGCCTATCTGCTGGGTGTTCTGGCCGGTCGCCTGACCGAAAGCGATGTTGTCGGGGTTGTCGGCCAGTTCCCTTCCGAGGATGTGAACGATGAGATCAACAGCTTCTTTGCCGGGGCACGCTCGGTAAATCCGGATGTGAAACGCAAGATCGCCTTTATCGAAAGCTGGTATGATCCGGCCAAGGCTGAGCAGTTTACCAAGGCGCAGATCGCTGCGGGTGCTGATTTGACCTTCCAGCTGGTTGAGAGTTTCGAAACCTGCGAAAAGGAAAAGATCCGCTGTTTTGGCAACTATGTCGACCAGGGCGCGACCGCTCCGGAGTCCGTTGTAGCCAGTGCCCTTATTTCCTGGACGCCGGATCTCAATTGGATCATCGACGAATGGTATGACCATGCAGCCAATGGCGCGCCTTATGAAGGCAACACCAAGGAGCATTGGTTCTCCATGGCTGAAGGAGGTTCTTCCCTTTCCGGCTATCATGCCTATGAAACCAAGCTGTCAGATCAGCTCAAGGACGAGATTACAGATCTCTCTGAACAGATCAAATCCGGCACGCTGGACATTCCGGTGGATCTGTCTCTGCCAACGTCCGACTGATAAGACCGTGCCTCTGCTTCAGGCAGGGGCACCCAACTGGTGATGCGTTCATGACAAGCCCCACGCTACAGGTTACGGCTCTGAGCAAGAGCTTTGGTTCTGTTCAGGCCAACCGCGATGTGACCTTCTCGGTCGATGCCGGAGAATTGCTATGTCTGTTCGGTGAGAACGGAGCGGGGAAATCCACACTCTCGGCCTGTCTGACTGGTCTGCATCGACCTGATAGTGGCGAGATCATGCTGGAGGGAAACCCATTGCGCCTGTCCTCGGCAGCGGATGCCATCCGGCATGGCATCGGGCTTGTGCATCAACATTTTGTGCTCGTGCCTGATTTTACAGTGCTCGAGAATATCGTCGTTGGCTCCGAGACAGGCCTGTTCGTTGACTTTGCCAGTGCTGAAGCCAAGCTGCGGCAGATTTGCGAGAATTACGGCATTGAAATCGACCCCAACGCGCGGGTGCAAGATCTCTCGGTTGGCGAACAGCAATGGGCTGAACTCCTCAAGGCGCTCTATTTCGACGCCAAGCTGCTCATTCTTGATGAACCCACCGCGACGCTCGATGTGCAAGGCTCCAAAAAGCTGTTCCGCATCATCGACAAGCTCAAGGCCGATGGCGTTGCTCTGATCCTCATTACCCATTTTCTTGAAGAGGTGATGCAGGCTGACAGGGTTGCCGTGTTGCGGCAGGGCGAAGTGGTCGGCATCAAAAAGACCGCCGACACAACCCCGCAAGAACTGACACGTATGATGGTCGGGCGTGATCTAGTCCGCCAGACCTGCCAGGCGACGCCCATGGGGACAGCGCGCCTGGCCCTTAATTCCGTCACCGTCGAGGGTCCTGGCGACCGTCCTGATCTGGATGCGATCTCCTTTAGCGTCCATGAAGGGGAAATTTTCGGCATCGCCGGTGTGGCGGGCAATGGCCAGCGCCCCTTGATGGAGGTCATCGCCGGTGTACGCAAGCCGTCGTCCGGAACCATCACGCTGGATGAGACGCTGATCTCCAACAAGGGCGTTCATGCCATCAAGGATATGGGGCTGGGGCATATCCCTGAAGACCGTTTTGCCGAGGGCTTGGTGCGCGATTTCTCGATTGAGGAAAATCTCATTCTGGGTGAGCATCGCGGCTCCTTTGCCAAAGGCGGGTTCCTGGACTTCCGCAAAATGGCCGAGAATGCCAAAAAGCTGATCGCAGAGTTCAATATCGCCGCACCATCGGGAGAGACCCTTGTGGGCAATCTTTCCGGCGGCAACGCTCAACGGGTTATTCTGGCGCGGGAAATGCAGCTGGCAAGCAAGGTGCTTCTGGCCAACCAGCCCACCCGCGGGCTGGATGTGGGCGTGATCGACTATATCCATCAATGTCTGTTCGAGAAGAAGGCCGAAGGTGTGGCCGTGGTGATTGCCTCTTCCGAGCTTGAAGATCTCATCTCTCTGTGCGACCGCATCGGCGTGCTGTTTCAGGGCCGCCTTATGGGAATTGTCGACGCACGCAAGACCAATCTGGAAGAAATCGGTCTGCTGATGGCCGGACGCTCACTGGAGACCGCCGCATGATCGAAATTACCCGCCGCGAAACGGTCGCCACCAAGGCCCGGATTGCCGCCTATATCCTTGCGCTTGTCATGGGCTTTGCCTGCACATCCTTGTTGATCTGGGCCAGTGGCGCCAGCGTCTCCGAGGGTTTCTCGGCGCTGTTTGAAGGGGCCTTCGGGTCTGAGGAAGCCATGCTGCAAAGCCTCGTGGCCGCCACGCCACTGATCTTTACCGGCCTTGCCACTGTAATCGCCTATCGCGCCGAGATCTGGAGTATCGGGCAGGAGGGGCAGATGTTTGCCGGTGCCATGAGCGGCTATTTCGCTTCCCTTTATCTGGGCGGGGCTCCGATGCTGGTTGCCGTGCCGGTGATCATCGTCGCCGCAATGATTGGTGGAGCTTTGCTGGGCATGCTTTGTGGTTGGCTCAAGAGCCGTTTTGCCGTCAACGAGATCATCTCCACCGTGATGCTCAACTATGTCATCGTCTATTTTCTTTCCTATCTTTTGGCAGGCGGCCCCTGGACGGCTGAAGGCACGACATCCTACCATCAGACAGCTCTGTTGGCGGACAATTTCCGCCTGCCTCTGATCGTCTCCGACGTCAAGCTGCATATAGGATTCGTGCTGGCCCTTCTGGCCACTCTCCTATGCTGGGCTATTCTCAAATACACGCCTTTCGGCTTTGAGATTCGCGCACTGGGGGCCAACCCGACAGCGCTGCGCTTCAAGGGCGTCAATGTTGCCCGCACCATTCTGATTGTCATGGCGGTGAGCGGAGCCCTGTCGGCATTGGCTGGCGTCTCCGAAATTTTCGGCGTCAACTATCGCCTCAAGGGGGACGTGCTAACCGGCCTCGGCTTTACCGGCATCATCGTGGGCATGATCGGTGGCCTCAATCCGCTGGGAGCCCTCATTGCGGCGCTGTTGTTCGGGGCGCTGGAAAATGGCTCACTTTATATGAGCGTTCTGTCTGATATTCCCCCCGCGCTTGTGCCTGCCATGCAGGGCATCCTGCTGCTCTTTTTCCTCAGCGCATCGGTGATCGTTCGCTATCGTGTCCGCATCCGGAGGGCCTCCCATGTCTGAGCTGCTGTCTCCTGAAATTCTGATGTCAATCATGGTCGCCGCCATGGGCGGTGCAACGGTCATTCTGTTTGCTGCTTTAGGTGAACTGGTCACCGAGCGGGCGGGCATCTGGAATATGGGCGTGGAAGGAACGATGCTGGTTGGCTGCCTCATCGCCTATCTGGTGATGGCCGGAAGCGGCTCCCCCATCCTTGCCGCTGTTGCTGCCATCGGGGCTGGCATGATGGCCGGTCTCATCATCGGCTTCATGACCATAACGCTGCGAGTGGATCACTTTGTTACCGGCCTTGGCTTCAATCTGCTGGCCAGTGGCCTGACGCTCTTCTGGTTCCGCTCTTATGTTGGCGGGGGCAAACCGCCCAGCTATTCTACTATAGACACATTGCCCATTCCCGGGCTGGCGGATATTCCCGTCATCGGGCCGATCTTCTTCAATCAGCATCTCCTGACCTATATAGCGCTTGTCTGCGTGCCTGTGATCGCCATTTTTCTGCGCCGCACGACCTTTGGTCTTGAAACCCGCGCGGCAGGTGAAAATCCGCAATTTCTGGAAGCCAAGGGCCTTTCGGTCGCCACCCGCCAATATGCTGCGCTGTTGTTCGGCTCGGCTCTGACGGGGCTCGGCGGAGCCTTTCTGATGCTTGCTTTTGCCGACCAGTTCCGCCCCGATATTTCTGGCGGGCGCGGCTGGCTGGCCATCGTGGCCGTCATTGCGGGCAACTGGAAGCCGCTCCGCACCATGGCGGCGGTGCTGATTTTCGCTATTCTTGACAGTCTTGCGGTTCATGCCCAAGGTGTCGGGGTCGATGTGCCCTATCAATTCTTTCTCATGTTGCCCTATGTGGCGTCCATCGGCCTGTTGATTTTAATCCGCAGTCGGTCCGGCCAGCCAGCAAAACTGGGCGTCCCTTATCTGCGACACTAAATTCGGAGGTCTTTATGCCTATCCCATCCTGGAGTGAACTAGCCCCACAATTGGTTGATGTGGCCATGGGTCGGCGTATGGCCGACAGCGTTATTCGCAAGGGCAAATGGGTCAATGTCCATACCGGAGAGATCATTCCCGATATGGATGTGGCCGTCTCAGGCGGTCGCATCGCCTATGTTGGAGCCGATGCGAGCCATGCCATTGGTGAAGACACCAAGGTGATTGAAGCCAATGGGCGCTATATGGTGCCGGGCCTTTGTGATGCCCATATGCATGTGGAAAGCGGCATGATCACCGTGAGTGAATTTGCCCGCGCTGTCATTCCACACGGCACCACATCCATGTTCATTGATCCCCATGAAATTGCCAATGTGCTGGGGCTGAAGGGCGTCAAGGTGATGCATGACGATGCTGCCAACATGCCGATCAACATTCAGGTTCAGGTGCCTTCCTGTGTGCCATCCGCACCGGGTTTGGAAAATGCAGGCGCTGAAATCACCGTGGAAGACGTCAAGGAGGCCCTGACATGGCCGCAGATCTGCGGTCTGGGCGAAATGATGAATTTCCCCGGCGTTGCCATGGGGGACGCCAAGATGCTCGGTGAAATCGGTGCCACGCAGGATGCGGGCAAGACCGTGGGCGGTCACTTCCCGACCCCCGAGCTTGATTTGATGTTCCATGGTTATGTTGCAGGCGGCCCTGCCGACGACCATGAAGGCACCCGCAAGGAAGATGCCATCGCTCGCGCCCGTCAGGGCATGCGCCCGATGATGCGCCTTGGCTCGGCATGGTATGACGTGGCCGAACAGGTCAAGGCCATCACCGAGGATGGGCTTGATCCGCGCAGCTTCATTCTGTGCACCGATGACAGCCATTCTGGCACCATCGTCAATGATGGTCATATGAACCGTGTGGTTCGTCATGCCATTGCGCAAGGGCTAAAGCCCATCACGGCCATTCAGATGGCAACTCTGAATACCGCCCAGCATTTCGGTATGGACCGCGACATCGGCTCCATCACGCCGGGCCGTCGCGCTGATATCATTCTGACCTCCGACCTGCCGAGCCTGCCGATCGAACTGGTCATGGCGCAGGGCGAGGTGTTGGCTGAAGACCAGAAACTGCTCGTGGACATTCCCGAGGTGAGCTATCCTGATTTTTGCCGCAACACGGTCAATCTGGGCAAGAAGCTTGCCGCTGATGACTTCGATATCTTCGCGCCGAGCGGCGCCAATCACGTGCGTGCCCGTGTAATCGGAGTGATCGAAAATCAGGCACCGACCAAGGCGCTGGAACGCACCCTGAAGGTTGAGCGTGGTCTGGTGCAGATGGATGAGGAAGGCGATGTATGTCAGATCGCTCTGGTTGAGCGCCATCGCGGTACTGGCGGCGTGGTCAATGGCTTCGTTTCCGGCTTTGGTTACAACAAACCATGCGCCGTGGCGTCCACTGTGGCCCATGACAGCCACCACATGATCGTGGTTGGCACCTCCAAGGAAGACATGGCCGCTGCGGCCAATCACCTTGGTAAGGTCGGCGGTGGCATCACCGTCTTCTCCGAAGGCAAGGAACTGGCGACCGTCGAACTGGCTATTGCCGGTCTGATGTCTGAAGAGCGCGCCGAGATCGTGGCTGAAAAGGCGACCCGCATGGTCGAGGCCATGGCCGCTTGTGGCTGCACCCTCAACAATGCCAATATGCAGCATTCGCTGCTGGGGCTGGTGGTTATCCCGGAAATCCGCATTTCTGATGTCGGGTTGGTGGATGTGACCAAATTCGAAACGGTGGATCTGTTTCTCTAACCCCTATCGCGAATGAATGAGAACAAGAAAAAGGGCCGTTTTCACGGCCCTTTTTGCATTTCTGATTGATGCTCTGCACGTGGGGTGTCTCAGAGCCGTGAACTGGAGATGCTCCCCTTGACGCGCCGACCCGCAGACAGTCCTTCAACCTTTTCAATGATCGAAGCGGCATCAATGCCATGGTGGTGATAAAGATCGCCGATGGTGCCGGTCTGGCCGAAATGCTCGATACCAAGCGAGATGGTGCGATGGCCCGCAACGCCTCCAAGCCAGGCCAATGTGGCCGGGTGACCGTCGATGACCGTTACGATCTTGCAATGCTCAGGCAGATCGCCCATCAGATGCTCCACATGGGAGATGGCCTTCTCATTTCCGCGCGAACGCGCTCGCTGAGCCGCTGTCCAGCCCGCATTCAGCCGGTCCGCCGAGGTGACCGCCAGTACGCCGATATCGCGGCGGGCTTCTGCGATTGCGCCAGCCGCCTTGATCGCTTCAGAGGCCACAGCCCCCTGATAGGCAATGACAATCTCGCAATTGGGACCCGGCTTGCGCAGCCAGTAGCCGCCATCAATTGCCCCTTGCCGGAAGGCATCGTCCGCCCGCTTGCCCGGTCGTTCGATCGGGTTGGTCGTCAGGCGCAGATAGACCGAGCCGCCGGTCTCATCCCGCAGCCATGTGCGTTCATCCGGATCGCCCTCACCATCGCGCTGCATATAGTCAAAGGCCCATGCCATGATAACGGCCAACTCATCGGCAAAGGCTGGTTCGAACGCTGCCAGTCCATCTTGGCTCATGCCGATGAGGGGTGTTCCGACAGATTGGTGTGCCCCCCCTTCGGGAGCCAGCGTTACGCCGGAAGGGGTGCCGACAATCATGAAGCGCGCATCCTGATAGCAGGCATAGTTGAGTGCATCGAGGCCGCGGCAGACAAAGGGATCGTAAACCGTGCCGATAGGGATCAGCCGCTTGCCAAACAGTGAATGGGAAAGCCCTGCTGCGCCGAGCAACAGAAACAGGTTCATCTCTGCGATGCCCAGTTCGATATGCTGTCCTTCCGGGTCGAACACCCATTTCGCCGTTGAGGGAATGCGGTGTTCGATGAAAGAATCCTTTTGCGCGGTGCGTGCGAAAAGTTTGCGCCGGTTGACCCATGGGCCAAGATTGGTCGTGCCTGTCACATCCGGGGAGGTGGTCACGATCCGGGCTGCCAATTCGCTGTCACCCTTGGAGAGCGTATCAAGGATCTTGCCAAACGCTGCCTGCGTGGAAAGCGTGCGGGCGCTGTCCATCTCGATGGCTGGAACAGCCAGCTTGTGATCATTATAGCGGCGTGTGCCCTTTGAAAAGAACGGAACCTCATTGAGAAATGCCTTGAGTGCCTCGGTGTCGTTTACCGTGGCGAAGGGCTCCCATTCCTCTCCCTTGGCAACGCCCATATGGTTCTGCCATGCTTCCATCTGGGTCGGGTTCATCAGGCCGCCGTGATTGTCCTTGTGTCCGGCAATTGGCGTGCCCCAGCCCTTGACCGTGTAGGCAAGGAAGCAGGTCGGGCGGTCATGATCGATAGAGGCAAAGACATCGGCCATGGTGGTGACGCAGTTGCCACCAAGATTTTCCATCAGGGCTGCCAGTTCATCATCACTGCGCCGTTCGATGAGCGCGGTCACATCACCCTGATCGCCAAGATCATCCATCAGCCGCTTGCGCCAGACGGCGCCGCCCATGAAGGTGAGGGCCGAATAATCCTGATTGGGGCAGGCATCGATCCAGGCCTTGAGCTTGTCGCCGCCGGGTTCTTCAAAGGCTTCACGCTGCAATTTGCCATATTTGACCCGAACAACATCCCAGCCGAAGGCATCGAAGATCTTCTCGACCCGCTCGAAAAGCCCTTCGCGAACGATCCCGTCCAGGGACTGGCGGTTGTAATCGATGATCCACCAGCAGTTTCTCAGATCATTTTTCCAGCCTTCCTGCAGGCATTCATAGATGTTGCCTTCATCCAGCTCCGCATCGCCCACCAGAGCCACCATGCGGCCAAGGGTCTGGTCACCACCCCAGCTCTTGGCTTTGATATAGTCCTGAATGAGCGAGGCAAAGGAGGTGATGGCAACGCCCAAACCCACCGATCCGGTGGAGAAATCCACATCATCAATGTCCTTGGTGCGGGAAGGGTAGGACTGGACCCCGCCGAAGCCACGGAAATTCTCCATCTTCTCCCGGGTCTGGTTGCCTATCAGATATTGCATTGCATGGAAAATGGGCGAGGCATGCGGCTTGACGGCAACGCGGTCTTCCGGTCGCAAGGCAGAGAAATAGAGCGCGGTCATGATGGAAACCATAGAAGCCGAGCTGGCTTGATGGCCGCCGACCTTGATGCCATCCGCTTTGGGGCGGATATGGTTTGCATTGTGAATCATCCAGTGTGACAGCCACAGAAGGCGCTGCTCGATTGTCTTTAAATGGGGGCTGTGCATGTTTCGTCTCGTTTCAGGGGATAGATCTGTCATACATCTTAAGGGAATTGATTAGGATGATCCTCGCTTTTTTGCTTTTTCATTGGTATAAAATTGGAGGATAACACTATGAATAGAGAAATTTGTGATGAAATCAGCTAGTCTAGATGCGTTTGACATACAAATCCTGCGTGCTTTGGGACAAGATGGCCGCATGTCTCTGCAAACGCTGGCAGACACCATCAAATTGAGCGCGACGCCCACGGCTCGGCGCCTCAGGCGGCTCGAAGAAAGCGGCATCATCACAGGCTACAGCGCCCTGATTGATGAGACCGCTCTTGGCTTTGATGTCACGGTCTTCGTTTCTGTGCAGTTGGACAAGCAGGTGGATGACGCATTGGCGCAATTCGAAGCAGCGATCGATGCCTTTGACGAGGTGGTTGATTGCTGGCTGATGACCGGTAATCGCGACTACATGATGCGCGTGGTAACCCGCAATCTCAAGGAATTCGAGACTTTCCTTGTAGGGCGGCTAACCAAGGTGCCCGGTGTTGCCAATATCGTGAGCTCCATACCACTGCGTCGGGTTAAGGAGGGAGTGGCACGCACGCCTTGATCCGGTTTTTTGTGCGCTGAATAGCGGCCCAGCATCTGGCAGGCAGATGGCACCACACAAAAAAGCCGCCACGATCTTTCGATCGTGACGGCTTGTTATTTGAGACTGTCAAGGTCAGGCAAGAGGCGCCTGATCTTTCAGGCCCTTATTTCGCAGCGGCGCGTGCATCATCGAGCCATTTGTTGACTTCGTCCTGATGCTTTTCGATCCATGCAGAAGCCTGAGCTTTCACATCATCGTCGCCTTTGTTCATGGCCGCATTCTGCGCATAGATGTCCTGTACCGGAATACGGACTTCCTCAAGAAGGGTCTTGACCGCAGGGTTCTTCTCGATGAAGGCATCGTTGGCAACCGGCAGGATATCGGTTGCAGCAAAGCCCATGGAGCAAGGATCGGTTACGCAGGATTTAAGGCCCTTCACGGCTGGTGGCGTTTCAACACCATCACGCTCCGGCACGTTGATCCACATCACATCTTTACCCGGCTTCAGCTGGTTCACGGTCCAGTTCGGGGTCCATGTGTAGAACAGGATATGTTCGCCAGCTTCATAGGAAGCAACAGCATCGGCCATGGAAGCGGAATAGCCAGCCTTGATCAGGTTGATATCATCGCCCAGATCATAGTCTTTCATATGCTTGGCAATGGCCATTTCACACCCCCAGCCCGGAGGGCAGGCAACCATGTCTGCTTTGCCGTCACCATTGCGGTCAAAGGCTTTTTTGACTTCGGGGCGTTTGAAATCGTCCAGAGACTTGATGTCGAATTCATCAACGGCAGCTTTGTCGACGAGATAGCCCTGCAGCGCACCTTTTGGCGCAACAGCGCCAACGATGGACGCTGTATCTTCAAAAGCAGGCTTATAGGTATCATGCAGCGGGAACCAGCCGTTGACCCACAAATCCAGGTCGCCAAATGCGACGGACTGATAGAAAACCGGCACGTCAAGCGTGGTCGGGCCATCAACGGTGTAGCCGAGCTTCTGGAACAGCTGGCTGTAGATTTCGGAATGGAACCAACCTGTGTCCCAGGTTGCCTGACCCATTTTAATGGTTACGCCTTCACCGGGCATGTCAGCTGCGAAGGAAGGGGCAGCACAAACCATAACGGCGCCGGACAGAGCCGCGGCTGCAGCAAATTTACGGATAGCATTTGCCATAATAATCTCTCCTCTAGTAATTCAGTGGTTAAAAATAGCAAAAGCCAGACAGACAGAGTCCACCCGGCTTTCGCAGTCGTTTTATCAAGCTTTTTGTTTGTCGGAATCCGTTGCAGGTTGCCCCTTGAAAATGGACGTAATGAAACCAAACAAAGACGTAGTGTTTGTGTTTGGTTCAGCAAAGCCCTGCGTGATGCGGTCGAGAATGATCGCCAGAATGACGATGCCGACGCCGCCAGCGGTCGCCCCACCAACATCAAGGCGTCCAAGACCGGTGTTGACCACCAGACCAAGGCCACCAGCCCCGATGAGGGCGGCAATAACGACCATGGACAAAGCCAGCATCAGGGTCTGGTTGAGACCTGCCATGATTGTGCGCAAAGCCAGAGGAATCTGGACTTCCCACAAAATCTGGAAATAGGTCGCGCCGAAGGACTCCGACGCTTCGATCAGATCCTTGCGCACATTGCGAATGCCAAGGTTGGTCATGCGAATGATTGGCGGCAAGGCAAAGATAATCGTAGCAATGATGCCCGGAGCCATACCGACACCGAAGAGCATGACAATCGGCACAAGATAAACGAAGCTTGGAACCGTCTGCATGATATCCAGAATGGGACGGACGATTTTCCAGGCTGTGTCGCTGCTTGAGGCGAGAATGCCGACGGGGATACCGATCACGGCGCAGAAGAGCACCGATGTGATAATCATCGACAGGGTTGTCATGGTTTCCGGCCACAGGCCGATCATGTCAATAAAACAGAAACCGATAATGGTCGCTATGGCCATGGTGCGGTTCACAACACGCCAGGCGACCAAAGCAAAAAAGAGGGTGATAATGATCATTGGCACCCAGGCAAAAAAGCCATCAAGTGCCTGAAGAACTTCGTTCACCGGAACCTGTAGCGCCCTGAAAAACGGACGAAAGTTAGGAACCAGAAACCCGCGAACGAAGCTGTTGACCACTTCATCAAACGGAATAGTTAAAAAGTCTGAAGGGCTGATCAAGTCAGTCTCCTAATTATATTGCTGCGCTTGTGATGCTGTCCGGTCCGGTCTCTTCTTCATCTGAAGCCAGATGTTCGAAGATATTCTCTGCGGAAACAACACCAACCAGCCTGCCGTCATCATCGGTTACGGCCAAAGGCATACCGGTTTGCGCTTCTGAATAGATTTCATTGAGATAAGCGTCTTGAGGCACGGTCGGTGGATGGGCATGCATGATGTCCATGACGCGCGCTGAAGGCTTGGCATTCTCAACGTCGCTCCGAGTCAGAAGCCCGGCCGGAACGCCATCCTTGACCACATGAATGATCTCGGTTCCGGTCCGGTCCATGGCGGATGTTGCATCGGAAGCCCGCGCGGTGAGTGGAACGCGAGAGGCATCTTCGGCAATGTCGGAAGCGGTGTAAACGCGGCTGCGGTCAATATCGGCAACAAACGCTCTCACATAGGCGTCTGCCGGATCGGAAACGATGTCCTGAGCTGTCCCTACCTGAACGAAGGCGCCGTCTTTCATGATTGCGATGCGATCACCCAGAAGCAGGGCTTCGTTGAGATCGTGGGTGATGAAGATGATGGTTTTCTTCAGCTCGCGCTGGAGCACGACCAATTCATCCTGCATCTCGCGGCGGATCAACGGATCAAGCGCACCAAACGGCTCATCCATCAACAGGATTTCCGGATCATTGGCCAGACCGCGTGCTAGACCGACACGCTGCTGCATACCGCCCGAAAGCTCGCCCGGATAGCTGTCTGCATGCGCATCCAGCCCTACTTTATCAAGGGATTCAAGCGCTCTCTTGTAGCGTTCCTCTTTGGGAACGCCGCTGACCTTCAAACCGAAGGCCACATTATCCAAGACAGTCTTGTGCGGAAAAAGCGCGAAATGCTGGAATACCATGCAGCATTTCTCGCGCCGAACCTTTCGAAGCTCTTCCTTTGAGCAAGAGGCTACATCGACATCGTCGACCCAGATTTCCCCTGCTGAGGAAGGGATCAAGCCGTTCAAAGTGCGCACCAGTGTGGACTTGCCGGATCCGGAGAGACCCATGATAACGAAGATCTCGCCTTCGTTTACGTCAAAGCTGACATTGTTGATTCCGACGGTGACGCCGGTTTCGCGAAAAATCTGCTCTTTGCTTTGTCCTTGCTGAACGCGCTTCCAGCCTTCACCACTCTCATCATTAAAGAGCTTGGAAACGTTCCTAACTTTCATTTTAATAGTCATGGGTAGGGCTTTAGCACACTCGTGCTGAAAATGAAACAGTGATCAAAATTTTCATCAAATTTTTAAGTGATATACCTAAATTGAGTGCAAGTTGATCTTAGCAATTTTTGACTTTTCCAGTCACGAAAACCAAAGCAATACGCTGTGTTTTTATGTGTCGAGAATGAATGACTGAATGGGGTGATGGTTTTACACAAAACAGCTTTTAAACTTTGGTTTAAATATTTAGGAATCAAAATTGTCAATAAAACATAATCTTATACAGTATAATTATTTTTATTGTTGGTATTATTCTGACGTGTGGGATTTATTTTGTTTGTATATATCGGAAAAATTAAATCTAAAAAATTCACATATATATGGATTTGTAAAAAATTTTAAAATTTAAAAATATAAAATGGAAATATTCTGTATATATATCGATATGAATTTTTGTGAAGCCATATTTTTGGTATTATGATGCCCATCAGGTATGGATTTTTGGTATATATATTTAAAATGTGAAAAAATAAATTTAACGGATTCTATCCGATCAAATTTGGGTGAAAGATACCCCGTCTATAAGTCGCGGGGGTGTAGCCGACGAGAGTTCACGTGAATGTGAAAATGCAAATAAGTACAAAAACTTAAGTAGAATGCTGCAAGTTGACTTGTGCATATCCGTTTCATAAAAAGAGCTGTGCGTTATTGCGCACAAGATGTGCCACTACGCACATAGTATGTCATTAGGGCGCAGTGCCTCAGAATGGCGCTTGACGTTGTTCTGCGCGCGGATGCTGATGGAAGCGGAGCAATATGATGCTGAAAACCATGAAACCTGTTTCGGATCGCATAGAGCGGCTGCGGCAGAGTTACGTCAATACCAAGCCCTCTATCTGTTATCAGCGCGCCAAGATCTATACGGGGTCGCACAAGAAGACCGAAGGCAAGCCGATCATTCTGCGCCGTGCTCAGGCATTCTATGATTTTTGCGCTCAATTCCAGGTGCGTATTTTTGAAGATGAACTGATTGTCGGGACCGCGGGCAAATTTCGCAGGACAGGCATCCTCACGCCGGAATATTCATGGCAGTGGGTCGACAAGGAAATGGACACTTTCCCTACGCGCCCGCAGGACCCCTATCAGATCACACCGGACCAATGCGACGTCGTCCGGGCGGAGATTTTCCCCTATTGGCATGGTAAGTCTCTGGAAGAGCATTTCCTTGCTGCTTTGCCAGAGGAGACCGCCAGAATTGCCGTTGATACGGGCATCATCGACAATGATTCCAAATGGCGGCAGGCGGTGGGTGAAATCACGCCCGATTATGAAGGGCATCTGTTCGTCAAGGGCTATGGCGGTATCCTGAAGGAGGCCGAGGAAAAGCTCGCAGCGCTTGATTACCTCAATGCCGAAGATATCGACCGGATCCACTATTATCAGGCAACCATCCTGAGCGCCAAGGCCATCATCCTGTTGGCTAATCGCTATGCTGATTTGGCTGAGAGCATGGCAGCCGATGAGGCCGACGCCACCCGCAAGGCTGAGCTGGAAGAGATTGCCCGTGTGTGCCGCCGTGTGCCTGAATGCCCGCCGCAAAGCTTCCATGAGGCCACGCAATTCATCTGGTTTGTCCAGTTGGGCGGTATTATCACCGAGAATCCTTTGGCGCTCAATCCGGGCCGTTATGACCAGTTCATGTATCCCTATTATGCGGCCGACATGGACAAGGGCGCTTTGGACAAGGCTGGCGCGAAGGAGTTGATCCATGCCCTGTGGCTGAAATATTCCGAATGGGTCTGGACCATTTCAGAAAACACCACAGGCTATTTCGCAGGCTATAACCAGTTTCAGAACCTGACGGTTGGGGGCAAAAAACGCGATGGCAGCGACGCGACCAACGAGTTGACATATCTCTGCCTTGAAGCGACCGACGAGGTGCGCACCCACCAGCCAGGGCTCAGCGTGCGCGTGCAATCGGATTGCCCTCCGGAATTTCTTTATGCTGTGTCCGATCTGGTCAGCAAGGGCACTGGCTTTCCTGCCATTCACAACGATCAGGCCGGAACGCAGATGCTGCTGCAAGCAGGCTACGAGCCTGAAGATGCGCGCGACTGGAACAATTGCGGCTGTGTGGTGCCTCATTTCCGCCAGACGGGGCAGTGGACCAGTGCGGTCAATGTCAATTTCGCCGCCGCCATGGAATATGCCCTCAATGAGGGCAAGAGCCGCCTTACTGGCGAGAAGATGGGGCTGGATGCCAAACCTCTGGCAGATTATTCCAGCTATCAGGAGATCGAGGATGCCACTTTTGAGCAAGTGGGCAATCTGATCCACCATTCGGTGGTCTCCACTGTCATTGCCCAGAAGCTTCATTCGGAAATGGTACCGCGTCCGTTCCTTTCCACCTGCATTGGCCATTGTCTGGAAGAAGGCAAGGACCTCTCCCGCGGAGGCGCCAAATACAATGTCGGGCCTGTTCTGACAGGGATCGGCCTTGCGGTGGTTGCCAATTCGCTAGCGGTCATCAAGAAGCTGGTCTTTGAAGACAAGGTGACAACGCTCGTTGAGCTGGATGCTGCCATGAATGCGGACTGGGAAGGCTATGACGCTTTGCGCACCAAGGCGCAGGCCGTGGTGAAATATGGCAATGATGACGATTATGTCGACGCCATCGCGCGCGATCTGGCCAACTATTATTACCGCAAGACCCGTGCTTATAAGGATAATTTCGGCTCTCCCTTCAACTCCGCTTTCATGGGCATTTCCAACTATATCCCGACCGGTCGGATTGTTGGCGCCACCCCATGCGGACGCAAGGCGACCAAGCCGATCACCGAAGGTGTTTCCCCCTTTGCGGGCAGCGATGTGAAAAGCCCGCTTGCGGCCATGCGCTCCAGCGCCAAGATGAACCACGATGTCCATACGGGTGGCACTTTGCTCAATCTGCGTCTGAGCGAGGATCTGGTCAGCACGCCAAAAGGCAAGCGCGATCTGGGTGGTATCATCCGCGCCTATTTCTCCCTTGGTGCCTTCCATGTGCAGTTCAACACGCTGTCCAGCGAAACCCTGCGCAAGGCCCAGAAGAATCCGGAAGACTACAAGGATCTTCTGGTGCGGGTGGCCGGATACAGCACCCAGTTCGTCAATCTTTCGCCTGAAATGCAGGAGGCGATCATCGCACGGTCTGCTCATGGCAGTTATTGATAAGGGTGAAGCGGGAAGATCTGGAATAATCCTGCAAATGCAGGATTATTCCATCCATGATGGAGACGGGGTTCGCACGACGATCTTTCTGGCCGGATGCGGCCTTCGGTGCCAATGGTGCGCCAATCCGGAGAGCTGGACACAGCACAAAAAGCTCGCCTACCACGCCCACAAATGCAAAGGCTGCCACACTTGCCAAACGGTCTGTCCGCAAGGACTGGATCCGGCATCGCAAGATTTTGATTCTACCCGTTGCACTTTCTGTGGCCAATGCGTTGCTGCTTGCCCTCAAAAGGCCTTGCAGCTCGCCTGTGATCCGATGGATGCCGACGCCATTCTGGATCAAGTCCGCCGCGACGAGATTTTCTTTCGGCACTCTGGCGGCGGAGTGACTTTTTCTGGTGGCGAACCTTTTGTTCAGCACCAATTTCTGCGCCGCCTGATGGCTGGTTGTGAACGGCTTGGCATTTCGGTCTGGGTGGAAAGCTGTGGCTTCTTCAAATGGGACCAGTGCAGTGACCTGATGGCTGGCATTGATCATGTCTTCTTTGATATCAAGCATATGGATAGCCAAACCCACCGGCAATTTACCGGTCAGGGAAATGAAACCATCCTTGAGAATGCGAAAAGGATTTTTGCCGCAGGCGTCCCCATCACGATCCGGATTCCTCTGATTGCCGAGGTTAATCTGGATGAGAAAAATCTCACCCAGACGGCGCAGTTCATGCAAAAGCATCTGCCCGGTAGTCTGATTGAGCTGTTGCCCTATCATGAGCTTGGCAAGGCCAAATACAGCGCCTTTCGCATGCAGGATGCGTTTCACGCCTTTACCACCCCGTCCGAGGCACAGCTGGAGGCTGCCTACAGCATTTTCGAGCGGCACGGGATTGGGCGCTATCAGTAACTGATAATATTCTGGAAGACGACCAGCTTGCTTGTAGCGCGATAGCCATGGGGTTGATCGGCAAAAAAGCGGAAGGTTCCCCCTTCTGCAACAGTCTGCCAGTGACCATCCGCGAGGATCTCCAATTCGCCCTTCACAACGATCACGCTTTCAACGACCCCATGCGCATGCGGGTTGGACATCTGGCAATGATGGTTGGTTAGGGTGATCTCGTGAATCTCGAAATTCACGGATTTGCTGTAGGGGAAGAGCGGCACCATCTTCATGTTTGGATCATTGGGAAAGGTCTGGCTCTCTTCCGGGTCGGAAGATTGGTCCAGAAAGGCGGAAAAAGAAGTTTCAAGGCCCGTTGCGATTTGCCAGAGCTTGGCAATGGTGGGGCTTGATTCTTCTCTTTCTATCTGGCCGAGCATCGCCTTGGATACGCCGGTCAGCTTGGCAACATCGTCAAGGCTGAGCTTTCGTTGATGCCGTATTGTCTTGAGGTGAGCGGCGACAGAGTGTTTGAACTTGTTTTCCGACACGATCTATTCTCGTTCTTCATGGTCTTGCTAGGTCAATCCATACCAGCAAGAGCATGTCTCTGGCTATGCCCAAAAGCAAAGGCTACAGCTTTCCTCCCAAAGCCAGATGCAAAGAATTGTTGATGTGCTGTTCAAGGGCCTTTTCGGTTTCGGCAACGTCGCGCAAGAGCATGGGGCGCAAAATGGCGAGATGCTCGCCCGTGATGCGTTCTGCATTGAAAGGCGTGACCTGGAGCCGCGATTGCACAACCATGTGGATCTTGACCGAATTGACGCGATAGACATTGGCAATCAGGGCATTCTGCATGCTGCCGATGATGGTTGCATGGATGTCCCAATCCAGTTTCTGCATGGCATCGGCATCATTTTGGTCGGACTTGGCCTGGATATTCGCAAGAAAGGTTTCATGCTGATCGATCCAGTCGGCAATGGTCTCTTTGGGGATGCGGTTGACCGCCGAGCTGATGGCGCCGAGCTCGAGTACGCACCGCAGTTCATAGGCGTCCCTCACAAAGGATACATCAAGAGAGGGTACCATGAGTCCGCGCTTGGGGATGGTCTCCAGAAGACCGTCGGCTTCAAGGCGCGGAATGGCTTCCCGGATGGAACCGAGCGTCGAACCGGTCATCTCCATCAACTCGCGTTGCGAAACCAGTGTGCCCGGTTTCAAGGCGCCTTGGTCGAGCAATTCCACGATGCGTTCATAGGCCGCGCGCTTTAGCATTCTCTATTCCTGACTTGTGCATTGGCAATCAGATTGATGTATCCAGCGTTTATTCCCTCATTAAGCGTTATGGCCCGTTGGAGCAAGCTGGTCTCTCTCATCCATATGCACGCTTTTAGGGTAGCTTTCTATTCACAAATTTTTGTAACAGGTCAAAGTAAAGATTGCTAACATGTTACATACATGTTAATACACCAAGTCAGCATCTGGCGCAAGGAGGTGCCGTTGCTTTGGAGGAATAAGGAGGACTTATGAAACGTTCAGTTAAATTGCTCGCCGGTGTTGCAGCCGTAGCCCTTTCAGCCATGGTTTCCATGTCGGCACAGGCCGAAACCTTGCGCTTTGCCACAACCCTGCCAGAAGCGGACAATCCAGAAACGCATGCCATGAAGGCTTTTGAGCAATATGTGGAGTTCCACACCAATGGTGACATTGATGTGCAGCTGCTGCATGGTGGTGTCGGTGGCGACCGCGAGATCCTGGAAAGCGTCCGTAACGGTATTTTCCAGATGACAGCCACAACCGATGGGGCGCTTGCGTCTTTCTATCCGGGTGTGCAGGTATTTTCGATGCCGTATCTGTTCCGCTCGACGCGCCATGCTATGGAGTTCATGAATACATCACCTGTCATGGATGACTTCGTCGCAGACGTGGAAAAAGAAGCGGGTCTTCGTATTGTCGGCTTTGCGGCTGATGGCTTCCGTAACTTTGTGAACAACAAGCATCCGATCAAAACCCCGGCAGACGTGGAAGGCCTCAAGCTGCGCTCCATGGAAAGCCCGGTCATGATCGCGCTGATGAAAAGCCTCGGGGCCGCTCCGACACCAATTCCGTTCCCGGAAAGCGCTATGGCTATCCGTCAGGGCGTTGTTGATGGCGGCGAAAACCCACCATCCACCATCATCAATGGTGGTTGGGCAGAAGTTATCAAATACATGTCTTTGGACGAGCACATTTTCTCGGCCGTATTTGCTTATGCCAACCCGGCTTTCCTTGATGGCTTGAGCCCACAAAACCGTGCTGCTGTTCTGGATGGCGTTAATCTCTACACAACCATCATGCTGGCTGGCAAAGGGCAGGGATATCTCTACGATACCCAGCGGATCAGCGATATGGGCGTTGATGTTTATGTGAACTCGCCAGACGAGAAAAAAGCATTCGGTGCGAAGGCTCAGAAGCCGGTTCGCGAGTTCCTTTCCAAAGAACTCGGTGCGGATTATGTGGATAGCTTCCTGAACGCTGTTTCGGAAACCGAAACCAAACTTTACGGCGAATAATTCCCCTTCGCTGTAACCAATGGTTCTGCCGGCTTTGTGCCTCCCTTTTGCATCCCTCTATGTGAGCCGGCAGACCTTATCCGAATGGAATTTTCTTATGGCATCTTCTCTGACACAGAGCTATCTGCGTTGGACAGCCAAGCTGTCGAACGCGACCGAATATCTGGCGGTGGCGATATTTGCCGGGATTGTCACGGTCAACTTCATGGCTGTCGGGGCACGCTACATACTCGCCGATCCCATCGGTTGGAGTGAGGAAGCCCTGCGCTACGCTATTGTTTGGGCCGTATATCTGGTGGCAGGCGCAACCTTTCGTCACGGCGAGCAGATGATGATCGACCTGATTGACATCATTCCGTCCGATACGATCAAGCGCATTGCGGCCTTGCTCTCTCTTCTGACCACATTGGTGCTGGCTGCAATTGTCGTTGTGCTCGGCATTCCATTTCTTATGGATACGGGACAGGTTTCCCCGTCCATGCGCCTGCCTATGTGGATCCCCTATGCATCCGTTGTCATTGGCTATCTGATGATTGCGGTTCAAGCGATTGCCGGTTACATCGAGCAACCTGCGCTTGGCAATAAGGAGGCCGCGCAATGAGCCCCGCAGCAATCTTTTCAACCTTTTTCATTCTGGTGCTTATCGGCTCCCCCATCGCTGTGGCCTTGGGGCTGACGGGGGCTTCTGCAGCCTGGTTTGCCCACCTTCCGATGGTGATTATCCCGACGCGCTTTTTTAGCTCGCTGGACAATTTCTCGCTTCTGGCCGCGCCCTTCTATATTTTTGCCGGTGAAGTGATGAACCGGGGTGGCATCACCGAAACGCTGATCACCTTTGCCGCCAAAATCACCCGCTTTGTTTCCGGTGGCGCAGCCTATGCCAACATTCTGGCGTCAGTGTTGTTTGCCGGAATTTCAGGAACGGCCATTGCCGATACGGCAGCGCTTGGCAAGATCTTCATCAATGGTATGCCCAAGCAGGGCTACACCAAGGAATTCTCCGCCGCTGTTACCGTTGCCAGTTCCATGATCGGGCCGATCATTCCCCCCTCGGTGATCATGATTGTCTATGCGTCGGTGGCTCAGGTTTCTATCATCAAGCTGTTTGTCGCCGGTATCGTGCCGGGGCTGATTCTTGGTGGTGCATGCGCTGTTATCGTGCTGATCACGGCTCTTACCAAAGGGCTGCCCAAGGGCGAGATCAAGGCGGTCGACAAATCAGACAAACAGCTGGTGTTCGAAACCGCGCTGGTCTTCTCCATCCCGCTTTTCATCGTGTTCGGTACACTCTCGGGCGTCTTTACGGCAACCGAAGCTGGCGGCATTGCCTGCGTCTATGCGGTGGTTCTGGGGCGTTTCGTTCTCAAGACCCTGTCGGGGAGAGACATCCTCTCCTGCATGCGCGGCTCCATGCGCACGACCGCGAGCCTTTATCTGGTGATCGCCGGTGCATCGGTATTGTCCTACATCCTCACGGTAACCGGCGCCATTTCTTCGGTCCGGACTCTGACAGCGATCTTTGCAGGTGATCCGACAATCTTCCTGTTCTTCGTTCTGGGCATCCTGATTGTTGCAGGTTTCTTCCTTGAGCCAGGCGTTCAGGTTTTGCTGCTGGCACCAATCTTCCTGCCGATCTCCCGCAGTCTCGGCATCGACGAAATGCAATTCGCCATGGTCTTCCTGCTTTCGGGGACGCTGAGCCTGATGACACCGCCTGTCGGCATTTGCCTCTTCGTCGCCGCGCAAATCGGCGAGATAAGCATCGGGCGCATGTTCAAGGCGATCATGCCCTTCCTGTTCGCGCAGATCGTCGCCATCTCTCTTCTCATCATTTGGCCGGATCTCGTCACGTTCCTGCCCAACATGGTCAACTAGCAATGACAAAGCAAAAAATTCTTGTTCTGACGGAACAGTTCACAAATGAATGCCCCTTGTTCGATCCCCTGCGTGATGCAGGATATGAAGTGGTGGTGAACGAAACCGGCCGTCTTCCTGATGAACCGACTCTTAAAGAAATGCTCTCCAGCGGTGTAGTAGCCACCATTGCTGGCGGCGAACCCTACACACCAGACGTGATCGCTTCTGCCAAGGATCTCAAGATGATTGCGCGTTGGGGTGTCGGGTATGACAAGGTCAATGTCCCCGCAGCGACCGAGCATGGCATCCCTCTTGCCATGGCCTTTGGCCAGAACCACGAGAGCGTGGCTGAATATGCGCATGCAATGGCCCTGTCCCTTGCATGCGGTATCGTTCGCCGGGATGCCATGGTGCATGGCGGTACATGGATGTTTGACGGCTTCCACCCTGGACTATGGGAACGCACAGCTGGCCTTATCGGGCTGGGGCGCATTGGTGGCGCCATGGCGCGTCGCCTCAAGGGGCAATCCATGCGCGTTCTGGTCTTTGATCCTTATGTGACCGAAGAACAGGCGGAAGCTGCAGGCGTTGAGAAATGCGATCTGGATACGCTTCTGGCCGAGAGTGATCTCATTTCGGTGCATGCACCATCAACGCCTGAAACACGCCACACGCTGAATGCAGAAACCTTCGCCAAAATGAAGGATGGTGTCATTGTCATCAACACGTCTCGCGGCCCGCTGATTGACGAAGCCGCTCTGGCCGATGCGCTCAAGTCCGGCAAGGTATATGGCGCCGGTCTCGATGTGTTCGAAACCGAACCGCTGCAGGCGGACAGCCCGTTGCGCAGCTGTGACAATGTCATTCTCAGCCCGCATGTCTCAGGCATGGACAAGATGGCTGAGAAACGGGTGACCCTGCGGTGCGTTTACAACATTCTGGCTTGGCTCAACGGAAATCCCGAAGAGCTTCTCCCCTATGTGGTCAATCCTGAAACGCTGACTGTCTGAACGGCAAATCCCGAACGTCTAATAAGAGGAATAAAACAATGACCAAAGAAATCTCGGGTATCATCCCTGTTGTGCTGACGCCGTTCACCGACGACAACAAAATTGACTGGGCAGGCTATGAGCGCCTGATTGAATGGTATCTCGAAAATGGTGCAACGGCGCTCTTTGCCGTCTGTCAGTCATCCGAAATGCTGTTCCTGAGCGTTGAAGAACGCGCCGAGCTGGCCCGTTTCACCGTTGAAAAAGTGGCCGGACGTGTGCCTGTCATGGCATCAGGGCATATTTCCGCATCTCTGGAAGACCAGAAAACCGAACTCGGCGCTATGGTGGATACCGGCGTTGACGCGATCGTTCTGGTGACCAATCGCCTTGATCCGGACCAGAAGGGAGCCGATGCCTTCCGCTCCAATCTTGATGCGCTGCTGGACTTCCTGCCCGATGACCTGCCTTTGGGCCTTTATGAATGTCCCGCTCCTTATCGCCGTCTGATGAGCGACGACGAAGTGACCTATTGCGCCCAATCGGGCCGATTTGTCATCGTCAAGGATGTGTCCTGTGATCTGGAAACGGTCAAGCGGCGGGTTGAGCTGGTCAAAGGCACGCCGATGAAAATCTGTAACGCCAATGCCGCGATTGCGACCCCGGCCATGCAGGCTGGCTCGGCTGGCTTCTGCGGTGTCTTCACCAACATTCATCCCGATCTCTATCGCTGGGTGCTGGATCATGGTGCTGAGCATCCGGAGCTGTGTAAAGAACTTTCCGTCTTCCTCGTTCTGGCTGCCACGGTTGAGCCGATGGGCTATCCGAAAATGGCTAAGCTCTATCACCAGCGCCTTGGCACCTTCTCCAGCATTCACAGCCGCGTGGTTCCCTTTGACATCGAAGAGAAATTCTGGGCTCTGGGCGCTATCATCGACCGGATCGAGCAGGGCACAGACCTGTATCGCAAGAAAATTGCGGCTCTGGGAGAATAACATCCATGTCGATCACGGTATTCGGGTCAGTCAATCTGGATCTGACGGTATCTGTTGACCGGATGCCAGAACCGGGCGTTACCAGCCATGCCACCGGCTTCCTCAAGGGGCTCGGTGGCAAGGGCGCCAATCAAGCGGTTGCCGCAACCAAACTGGCAAAGGGGCCGGTGCGCTTTGTGGCCGCTGTTGGTGCCGATGCCTTCGGTGACAGTCTGCGAGCCAGCCTAGACGGGCTTGGTGTCGATACCAGCGATCTGGTCACGATGCCGGAGCATGATTCCGGTATCGCGCTCATCCATGTCGACGCCACCTCCCAGAATACGATCACCGTCGTTGGGGGAGCCAATATGGCCTGGTCATCCGAAGGTCCGGATGACCGGTGCTTTGAGAGCTGCAAGGTGGCTCTGTTCCAGCTGGAAACACCGCAGGATGCCACCATTGCCGCCATGCTCAAGGCACGCGCGGCCGGAGCCACGGTCATTCTTGATCCGGCCCCGATTGCATCTTCTGGCATGGATGCCCTGTTGGCCGAAGCGGACATCATTACCCCCAATGAAACAGAAGCCGCGGACCTTTCTGGCGTCAAGCCGACCAGTCTTGAAGAGGCGCTTGATGTTGCTCGCAGCCTTTGCTCACGCGGTCCCGGGACCGTCATCGTCAAGCTCGGCTCAAAAGGTTTGGCTTACGCCTGTAAGGACGGGCAGGGCGGTGTGATTGCCTCCTTCAAGGTTGATGCGATCGATACAGTGGCGGCTGGAGACAGCTTCAATGGCGGTTTGGCTGTTGCTTTATCGGAGGGCATGCCTCTTGATGCTGCATTGCGCTTTGCTTCCGCTGCAGGGGCTCTTGCCACCACAAAAAAAGGCGCCAGTGAAGCGGTGCCCGATCGGGCGGCCGTGGACGGGTTGCTTTCTGACTAGCCACGATTGGCAAGCCAAGTCGTGATGAAACAAAAGGGCAGGGCCGTCTCGTGATGGCTTTGCCCTTTTGCTCGTTCGGGCCTCACCGATGAGCGAAAATGCACCCTCAGTTTGATGTCACAACAATGTGAATGGAGCGGTGCGAAATATGAGTCATATTTGACCATATCGCGCTGATACGGAACCATTGCTGCTGCTGAACGTTATTCCACAACTGGGAAAAACCGGTTTGTATGGAAAGCTGACCCTCCACAAACAGGTTGGACTACGGGTGTTCCCGGTGCGCAATGCCATAAATTCGCTTTTTTGAGCGGTGAATATGTCAAGACTGATTGTCTCGTCAATATGAGATAAATCCCTTTATCCATTGCCTTGGTGTCAGGCATGGCAAACCAACAAAGCAAGCGGGGACGAGGATATGAAATTACGTAGAACGATCATGGCTTCGGCTATTGCATTATGTATGGGGCTTACCGGCTTGCCACTGGGCAACGTCAATGCGTCTCTGGGTGTCGTTGGTGTTTCTGACGCGCAAGCCCAGCCTGCTCCAAGATATAGAGACTGGCATAGAAGGTATCCGCATCATCGCAGACCACCAGAGCGCCATCGTCACCACCATCACAAGCATAATAACAACAATGTGGGGGCAGGCGTCGCAGGGGCGATCATCGGTCTGGCCGTTGGTGCCATTGCAGCTGATGCCTTGAGCAAGAATTCAAATCGCAACCGCGCTCCGGATTGGTGCAATGTACGTGCTTGCTCGAGCCGCTACAGAAGCTTCCGCGCCTATGATTGTAGCTTCCAGCCCTACAATGGCCCGCGCAGATATTGTCGCATGTAGGGCGGCGCAAAGCCCAAAGAAGGCACAGTGACATGTGCCTCTTGATGTTCATCTGACGAGCCGATCATCCGGATACCGGGTGGTCGGCTTTTTGTGTGCAACTGCTAGCAAATGGCTGAGACCAAGCGGAACTGGTTCTTATTTGCTTGATTGGCAGAGCCTCAGAGCATCTCATTGTGATAAGAAGAAAATTGACTTGAAGGGCCGTTTCTGTAAACTGATCGTCAACTTAAGTAGTTGTGCTTATTGAGAAATCTTTGAAACTATTTTCGATCCATATATCGATACTCCATCAGCGAATATCAGCTATGCGATTAAACTCACTCACGTGAATCCAGTATCTTACAGAGATTATTAGAGATATTCTAATTTTGATTGCACTGCACAAAAATGATAATCTAGGAAGCAGATATGCGTTTTATGAATAACTTGTTGTATGGATATGCGTTCTGCGCAAGTTATATGCCGATGTCTCGTTCTAGAATGAAGTGATGTAGAGAGTTCATGACCGTCCCTCCCTTCGCACTCCAACAGCCGATCGTAAAGCTCACAAGTCTGACCTTTGATGAGCTTATGGTGGGGCAGTGCGCCAGCGTAACCCGAAGTCTGACACAGACAGATGTAAATCTGTTTGCGATGGTTTCTGGCAATGTCGATCCACTTCATTTTCCTGAAGGGGCGGATAATGCTGTCTTCTCGCTGCCGGCTGGCCATGGCATGTGGGCCGGAGCGATTTTCAGCGGCTTGCTCGGCTCGCAGTTGCCCGGACCGGGCACCATCTATCGCAAACAGACTTTGAAGTTCCGGGCGCCCATTCCGCTGGGTGCCTGCGTCACTGCCTCGGTCTCGGTTGTCTCCAAGAAAATCGCAGCCAAAGGCCACAAGCAGGTGACGTTCGATTGCAGGATGACCGATCAGCAGGGCAATATTCTGGTGGAGGGCACCGCCGAGGTCATCCCGCCAAGCAAGCATTGCCATCAACCCGGACACAGCTTACCCGATTTTCAGTTCATTGCGCATGATCAGCTGACGTCCCTGTCTGATCAGTGTGCTGACCATGATCCTTTGCCGACAGCCGTTATCTATCCCTGCGATGCCCTGTCCCTTCAAGGCGCATGTGATAGCGCCCGTATAGGGCTGATTGATCCGGTGCTGGTCGGGCCGCAGTCCGTCATTAAAGCGCTTGCAAGGGAACTGGATCTCGATATCTCCGCGTTCCGCCTTGTCGATGCGCGCCACGAAAAAGACGCCGCACTCAAGGGCGTTGCCCTGGCTAAGACAGGGGAAGTGGGGGCCGTTATGAAAGGCTCCCTGCATACGGATGAACTGATGGCGGCGGTTGTGCGGCGCGATAGCGGCCTGCGGACTTACCATCGCATCAGCCACGTGTTCGTCATGAATGTACCGACCTATCACAAGCCATTGCTGATCACGGATGGTGTGGTCAATATTTCTCCCAACGCCGATGACAAGGCGCATATCATTCAAAATGCGGTTGCGCTCGCTAATGTGCTGGGCGTTGAACAACCCAAGGTGGCCATTCTCTCCGCGTTAGAAACCGTAAACCCGAAAATCATTTCCACCGTTGACGCTGCGGTTCTGTGCAAGATGGCAGACCGTGGACAGATCAAGGGTGCAATTCTTGACGGCCCATTGGCCTTCGATAATGCCATTTCGAAGGACGCAGCAATGACCAAGGGCATCAAATCAGAGGTTGCTGGTGATCCGGACATTCTTTTGGCTCCGGATCTTGCATCCGCAAATATGCTGGTCAAGCAGCTTTCTTTCCTGGCCCATGCCAATGCCGCCGGTATTGTATTGGGGGCTGCTGTTCCGGTTATCCTGACCAGTCGTGCTGACAGTTTGTCGGCGCGCCTTGCTTCATGTGCTCTGGCTGTTCTGTTGGCAAACAGATAGTCGGGCCACCTAGTTTGAATAGAAAGAAAAGAACCAATGACAGATATTAAAAAAGGCGCTTTGCTGGTCCTGAACAGCGGATCATCCAGCGTGAAATTCACGGTGTTTCAGGTTGGTGACGCTGATCAGAAAATTGCACTCTATTTCGGTGGTCAGCTCGATGGCATCGGCTGTACGGCTCACCTGAAGGTAAAAACGGCTGCCAAGGAACTTTTGGCCGATGACTCTTGGGAGCATCTTGATCAGGGTACGGTTCCTGCTATTCTCCCGCATCTGCTGGAATGGATCGAAAGCAAGCTGCCTGAAGATCTGCCGCTGATCGGCGCTGGCCATCGCGTGGTTCATGGTGGTGCAACCTTCGACAAGCCTGTGCTCATCACCGATGAGGTCATCGAAAAGCTGACCAGCCTTGCGTCACTGGCTCCTCTGCATCAGCCGCAGAATGTGGCCGCCATCAAGGCGCTCGCTGCCAACCGTCCTGATCTGCCTCAGATTGCCTGCTTCGACACTGCCTTCCACCGCACCATTCCGGCCATCAACAGCACCTTCGCCATTCCGAAGGAATATACCGATGCCGGCGTCACCCGCTATGGGATGCATGGTCTGTCCTACGAATATATCGCCTACAACCTGCGCGAAAACAAACCAGACCTTGCCAAGGGCAAAGTCGTGGTTGCGCACCTTGGCAGCGGCGCAAGCCTTGCTGCCTTGCAGGATGGCGTCTGCATCGACACGTCCATGGGCTTCTCCGCGCTTGACGGCATTCCTATGGGAACCCGTCCGGGCAGCATGGATCCGGGCGTGCTGATCTATCTGATGCGTGAATACAACATGGATGTCGATGATCTGGAAAAAATGCTCTATTACAAATGCGGCATTCTGGGCATTTCCGACATCTCCAACGACATGCGCGATATTGAAGAGAGTGATGCTCCGGGTGCCGTTCTGGCTATGGATATCTTTTGCCAGCGTACGGCCAAGCAGATCGCTTCTCTGGCTGTCGCCCTTGGCGGTATCGACGCTCTCGTCTTTACGGCAGGGATTGGTGAAAACGGACCGATCATCCGCGACAAAGTCTGCGCTGATCTGGCCTTTATGGGCATCAAGCTCGACGCTCAGCAGAACGACACCCGCGGTGTTGAACTGATTTCTGCAGAAGGCTCTGTTCCTGTCTTGGTCATTCCGACCAATGAAGAATTCATGATCGCTCAGCATGCCGTGAACAACCTGTCGGCATAAGCCAGACAATCAGACACATCAATGCAAACCGGCTTTGGGAAACTGGAGCCGGTTTCTTTTGGCCCATAAGCGGCTCCTGATTGGCTCTTTTGTCGAGGATCCGGATAAAGAGTTGCATGCCAACTGGCCAATACGCTAAGCACAAGGCTTGGACATCAGATGGTTTCGGCGGTTGCTGCCAAACGCGGAAACACTGCAAAAGAAAGAAAAAGTCTTGAAACGCGTATTCATTACGGGCACCGCCGGCTTCATCGGTTTTCATCTTGCCAAATTGCTTCTTGCCGAAGGGTTTGCCGTGCATGGCTATGATGCCATGACGGATTATTACGACGTGAAACTGAAAGAACGCCGCCACGCCATGCTGCTCCAGAATGAGTGCTTTCAGGCAACCATCGGCATGCTGGAAGATGCTGACTTGCTCAATCAGGTGATGAGCGACTTCAAGCCCGATGTGATTGTGCATCTGGCTGGTCAGGCCGGTGTGCGCTACAGCATGGAGAATCCCCGCTCCTATCTGGAATCCAACATCGTGGGCAGTTTCAATATTCTTGAGGCCGCCAACCAGCTCAAGGTCGAGCATCTGTTGATGGCCTCCACCTCGTCGGTCTATGGCGCCAATGAGGTTCAGCCGTTTCGTGAAACGGACAAGGTGGATCTTCAGGTTTCCTTCTATGCGGCCACAAAGAAATCCTGCGAGAGCATGGCCCATTCCTACGCCCATCTCTGGGGGCTGCCGGTGACTATGTTCCGCTTCTTCACCGTCTATGGCCCTTGGGGCCGACCAGACATGGCCCTGTTCAAATTCACCGACGCCATTCTCGATGGACGTCCGATCGACATCTACAATAATGGCGAAATGTATCGCGATTTCACCTATATCGACGATCTTGTGCGCGCCATCCGCCTGTTGATTGATGCGGTGCCCGAGCGCCCCGAAGACGGTGTTGTGAAGGAAGGGGACAGTTTGTCTCCTGTTGCCCCTTATCGCGTGGTCAATATCGGCAACTCGAACAAGGTGCGCCTGCTCGATTTTGTCGATGCGATTGAGGCTGAGCTGGGTAAAAAGGCCCAACGCAACTATCTGCCAATGCAGAAGGGCGATGTCTACGAGACATATGCCAACTGCGATCTGCTCAAGTCGCTGACCGATTATGCGCCAAAAACCGACATTCGCGCCGGTGTAGGCAAGTTCATACACTGGTTCCGCGACTATTACGACAAGTGACCCCTATGGTTGAAAGTGAGCCTGCATGTCTTCCCGTTCGGGCTCCGATCTTGGCATTCTGGATGAAGCTCATGGCCATTTGCGGCCGCGGCATGATGACTGCTGCAAAGAGATAACTTGAACCCCCTCTTTACGGACCCTATTTTCTGATTGAAATTCAAAAAAATGACATCTTTAACGGTGAGATTTTGCGTTCGAGATCAAAGAAACCAAAGGGGTTTATACGATGGCAGCCAAGAGTTTTCTGAGCGACATGCTTCAACGCATTGCGAATGCTGGCCCCTTCCTGTCGTCCAAGGCGGCAATGGCCGCCGACCAGCTCATCCCGCTTTGCAAAGAGCTTGTCGGCGACAAGGGCGAAGCCTCCGGATTGAAAAACGCCCTCAAGATTCTGGAAATCTATGAGGCAGCGTCAGAGGAAGAGCGCCACGACTTTTTCGTGAGGGTTGCTGAAGAATTCGGCGTTGATCATGATGCTCTGGCAAAGGCTGTAGCTGCATGGGAGCCGGGCGATCATGCCGCCGCGCGGGAGCTTTATTTTGCTGCCGAACCCAAAAGCCAGGAACTTATCCGCCGCCTCAACCGCGTGCCCGGCTCAACGGCCCGTCTTGTGAATATGCGCGCTGATTTGCTGAACTATGTGAAGGCCGAGCCGGAGCTCAAGAGCCTTGATCATGACTTCCAGCATCTGTTTTCCGCATGGTTCAACCGTGGCTTCCTCGAGATCGAGCGGATTGATTGGTCCACCTCTGCCGAGATTCTGGAAAAGATCATTGCCTATGAAGCTGTGCACCGTATTCATGGCTGGGACGATCTGCGCCAGCGCGTGGCTGACCCTGATCGCCGCCTCTTTGCCTTTTTCCACCCTGCGATGCCAACGGACCCGCTGATCTTTGTCGAAGTGGCGTTGACGCGTGAAATTCCGAAATCCATTGCCTCCATTCTGGAGCAGGAGAGGGAGCATATCGAGCCCGGCATAGCCAATGCTGCGATTTTCTATTCCATCTCCAACTGTCAGGTTGGCCTGCGAGGCATTTCCTTTGGTAACTTCCTTATCAAGCAGGTTGTGGCAGAGCTGCAGAAGGAATTCCCGGCACTGCATACCTTTGTCACCCTGTCCCCGGTGCCCGGCTTCCGCCGCTGGGTCAAGAGTGCCATTGAAAATGAAGACCCGCTGCTCAAGCCTGAAGAACGTGCGGTTCTGGAACAATTGGGCGACGATGAACTGCCCGCCGACGATTTCGTCCAAAGGCTGGCCGCGCGCTATCTTGTCAATGCGCGCAGCAAGAAGGGCACCGCCTATGACCCTGTTGCCAATTTCCATCTTGGCAATGGTGCTCTCTTGCACAAGGTGCATGCCAATGCCGATCATTCCGAGCGCGGTAGGAGCATCAGCTGGGGCGTGATGGTCAACTATCTCTATGACGAGAACAAAATTGAAGAACACCATCAGGCCTATGCAACAGACGGAAAGGTTGCTGCCTCCTCCGAGGTCAGATCTCTGGCCAATGCAAAAGTCAAACTGGCGGCCGTGACACCAGCTAAATTGGCTGCTGCGCCAAAGGCAGAAACGGCCTGAGTGGCCCTTTTCACTTTCAAGAAACATGATGCCCGGCAAACTTTCTTTTGCCGGGCATTTTTTGTTGGGTTGTAACCAGAATAATACTTCCTGCGGGGTGGATTCTTCTGGAGAGTGTTAGCTGATGCAAGACTTTAGATATATGCCATTATTCTATTTCAGTTATATGTTGTAAATTAATATGCAGCTTTCCTGTTCTTCTTAACTAACCGTCCATTATGTTTACCTAACCTACTTAAAAATGGCTTTCTACTTTTACGGGAAAAACACGCAAGCGGGGATTTTCCAAGAAGTAAAGAGCTGGGATAGCATCGCTGCAAGAGCGGCGGCCATTATGTTGAATAGGAAGCGTTGCAGGCGCAACAGAACGGGAAGCATGATGCGTTTTACCATTGCCAAGCGGTTGTATTTGTTGGTGGGCCTGTTTTTTATTGGCCTTTCGGTGTTGACCATTACAATGGATGTGAGCTTTCGGGGCGAGCTTTCCGACCAGAAGTCGGCGGAGCTTCAAAGTCTCGTAGATGCTGCCGTCAATGTTGCCCAGTCGAAATATGATCTCTACAAGGCCGGAGATCTGAGTGAGGTGGAAGCCAAAGACGCTGCCGCCAAGGCTATCGAAGCGATGCGTTACCGTGGCAAGGAGTATTTCTGGATCAATGACATGGACAATGTCATTGTGATGCATGCCGCCAAGCCGGAGCTGAATGGCAAGGATCTTGGCTCGCTCAAGGATGCCAATGGCGTTGCGATCTTTCCCACCTTCGTGAAGACCGTACAAACGCAAGGCAGCGGTTTTGTCGACTATATGTGGCCAAAGGCAGGCTCCGATACCGCCGTGGACAAGCTTTCCTATGTGAAAGGCTTTGCACCATGGGGCTGGGTCATCGGCACGGGCGTCTATATGGATGATCTGCAGGCCATTCTCTGGACCAATACCGAGATCATGCTGGGGATTGGGGGAGCGATCCTGTTGCTCAGCTTGCTGGCCGCGTGGCTGACAATTCGCTCCATCATCAGCCCCATGGGCACCCTCAAAGGGGCCATGTTGTCGCTGGCTTCAAATGAAACGGTCACAACCATCCCCGCAGAAGGACGCGGTGACGAGTTGGGCGAGATGGCCGAAGCCGTCAAGATCTTCCGCGATATGGGCGCCGAACGTCGGCAGCTTGCCGTTCAACAGGAAAAAGACCAGCTCGCACAGGCGGAGCGTCAAAGCCGGATTGATCAATTGATCGCGTCCTTCCGCCAGGAAGCCAGCCAAGAACTGCAAGTGGTTTCCGAACAGATGCAACGCCTGCAGACCACCGCTGACAATCTTGCGGATTTGTCGCAATCTTCCGCAGAACGATCCCATCAGGCACAGGATGCGGCAACCCTTGCTTCTTCCAATGTGCAAACGGTGGCGGCAGCCAGTGAGGAATTTTCCGCTTCCATTGGCGAGATTGCCCGACAAGTCGATCAGGCAACCAGTGCTGTCAATACCGCGATGATTACAACAGGTGCCGCCAATGACCGCGTTGGCAGCCTTGCCGAAGCCGCCCAGCAAATCGGGGATGTTGTCAGTCTTATTCGCGACATTGCCGAACAAACCAACCTGCTGGCTCTCAACGCCACGATAGAAGCTGCCCGCGCCGGTGAGATGGGCAGGGGCTTTGCTGTGGTGGCCGCCGAAGTCAAGGAACTGGCCAACCAGACAAGCAAGGCAACAGAGCAGATTTCCGTCCAGATCAATGCCATTCAGGGCGAAACGCAGGAGGCTGTCCAGTCCATTGAAGAGATTGGCACCACGATCGAACAGGTCAATAGCTTTACAGCGTCTATTTCCGAGGCGGTCCAGCAGCAAAATCTGGCGACCAATGAAATCGCCAATTCAATTCAGGAGGCTGCCCGGGGCACAACCGCTCTCAGTCAGGATATCGGCGTGGTTTCCGGTGCCGTTGGGCAGACCCATAGCGCGGTCGATGATGTCAACGCCGTATCACGAGATGTGCATGCCTGCGCTGACGGGTTGGCGAACACGGTGGACCAGTTCCTGCTCAAGGTATCAAAAGCATAGGCTGTCCGATTGCAGGCGCATCCCACCAGTGGAATGTGCATAGAAAAGCAAAGGGCGGGGTTTCCGCCCTTTTTCTTGCGCGTCTTCCTGTCAGCCGCTATAGAAGGGCCCCGGATACGGTGTTTGATCCGGCACTCCAGATAGATAACGCTCAAGGATGATTATGGCACAGCGGCGCGGCGGACAGTCTTCCAGACAAGGAAACCCCAAAAGCGGGGCAAAAGCAGGCTCAGGCGGCAAACGCGGCGCGTCGGGTGCGCCGCGTGGCAAAGACGAACGTGGCGCGCGCGGTAGCCTGTCAGGTCGCAAACCCGAGTTCAAACCGGGCCGTATCGTCAAGCATGGCGAGAGGGATAAATCCCAGTCGAAAAATGGGGCCAAGTCCCAGAGCCAAGCGCAGGGTAAATCGCAGCATGACGTGCGCGAGCCCTTTGTTCTGCCACCGCGCCCTGAAGGCCCTCAGCCCCGCCGCGCACCCTTTGCGTTGATGGTGACCAAGCCTTGGGAGGATTATGCCCTGTTGGATATGGGGCACGGGCGCAAGCTGGAGCGCTATGGACCCTATACCGTCGTGCGCCCCGAGCCGCAGGCCATGGGCAGTCCGCGCCTTGGCGCCGATGTCTGGGATGCTGCCGATGCGATCTTCACCGGTGATCTGGAAGAAGAGGGCCCCGGCCGTTGGCGCTATCCCTCACCGCTGGGCGAAACCTGGGAAACCAGCTGGGACAATATCCGCTTCTTTGGTCGCTTCACCGCTTTCCGCCATGTCGGCTTTTTCCCCGAGCAGGCCGCTCATTGGGCATGGATGGACCAGCAGATCCGTTCCGCCTATCTGGGACGGCCCCCCCGTGTGCTCAATCTGTTTGGTTATTCCGGCGTTGCCTCGCTGGTTGCTGCCCGCGCTGGCGCTGAGGTGACCCATGTGGATGCCTCCAAGAAGGCCGTCGGCTATGGCAAGGAAAACCAGATGCTTGCCGACCTTGATGACAAGCCCATCCGTTGGATTGTTGATGATGCCATGAAATTCGTCCAGCGCGAGATCCGTCGCGGCAATGTCTATGACGGCATCCTGCTTGATCCACCAAAATTCGGACGCGGCCCCAAGGGTGAGGTCTGGCAACTGTTTGAAATGCTGCCCGAGATGCTGGATGCCTGCCGCCAGATCCTGTCCAATGAGGCGCTCTTCTACACATTGACATGCTATGCCATGCGGGCCTCCTACGCGGCCTTTGACGAGTTGATGATCGAAGTGATGACCGGGCAGGGCGGCATTGTGGAATCTGGCGAGTTGATGATTGCTGAAGAGGGCGGGGCACGGACACTCAATACCTCGCTATATACCCGCTGGCGTCCACTCACCAAACAAGAGGAGGCGGATCAATGACAGAATTGGAAAGCCGCGCGACCAAAAAAGGTCTGATCAAGGAAATCACCGCCGTCTCCAACCAGCATATCAAGGATATTCGTGCTCTTGAACGGCGCAAGGTGCGCAATCAGACCGGACAGTTCATGGCCGAGGGGTTGCAGCTTGTGGCCTTCGCGCTGGAAGCAGGCTGGGATGCGGATATTCTGGTCTATGCCAAGACCATCAAGAGCCATGATCTGGTCCAACAGGTGGCCGCCAAGGTTTATGCCAAGGGTGGGCTCATTTTGGAAGTGTCCGAGCAGGTGCTCTCCAAGCTAACCCATCGCGATAACCCGCAGCATGTGATCGGCGTCTTCCGCCAGCATTATGGCAAGCTCTCAGATCTGGTTTCTGATACCAATGCCACCGGTGGCGACATGGTCGTCGCCATGGAAGGGGTGAAAGATCCGGGCAATCTTGGCACCACAATCCGCACGTCCGACGCTGTGGGCGCCAGCGCCTTGCTGCTGATTGGCGAGACCACAGATCCCTTCAGCCTTGAGGCTGTGCGCGCTACCATGGGCTCCATATTCCATGTGCCGCTCTATCGTGCCACGCGGGAGGAATTCCTCCATTGGCGCAAGAACTGGCCCGGCGAAATTGTCGGCACCCATCTGCAGGGCGCGGTGGACTATCGCTCCGTCGAGCCGAAAGATCCCTTGATGGTAATGATGGGCAACGAGCAATCGGGCCTGCCGGATGATTTTGCTCGGTGCTGCGATCATCTGGTCAAGATTCCCATGGACGGTCGGGCAGAGAGCCTCAATCTGGCTGTATCGACCGGTATCACGCTCTTCCGCCTGCGCGAAGGCAAGCTGGGGCTTTAACCGCACCATGAGGGTACCTATATGGGCAGGACTGTTGCTCACAAAGGACCCCTCATGACCAAAGCTGTTCACATCGATATTGTCTCTGATATTGTCTGTCCGTGGTGCGCCATCGGCTATCATCAATTGCGTACCGCGCTTGATGATGTTGGAATGGAGGCCGAAATTCACTGGCAGCCATTTCAGCTCAATCCGGATATGGGGCCTGAGGGGCAAAATCTGGGCGAACATCTGCGCGAGAAATATGGTATCACGCCCGAACAGAGCCGCCAGAACCGGGAGCATATCACTGCTGTTGGTGCCGAGCAGGGTTTCACATTCCGCTTCACTAACGAGATGCGCATGGTCAACACCCATGATGCGCATCAGCTTATTCACTGGGCCGCGCTTGACGGCCGCGACACCGAGGTGAATCAGGCCTTCCAGAAAGCCTATTTCACCGATGGGCTTGATGTGAGCGATCGGGACGTGCTCATCAAGCTCCTATCCGATCTTGGCTTTGACGCTGATGAAGCACGCGCCATTCTTGAAGACCAGCGTTATGATGGTGCTGTGCGGGAGCAGATGGATTTTTGGCGTCAGCAGGGCATCAACAGTGTCCCGGCCATTATATTCGAGCGCAAATATCTGGTGCCCGGCGCTGCAGGCGTCGAACAGTTCCGCCAGGTTCTTTTGGATGTGGCCAAGGAACAGGCCTAGCGACAGGTCCCTGACCACCAGCCGAAGCAATCGTCAAACAAAAAGCCCTGTATCTGAACAGGGCTTTTCTTCTTCCTAGGCGGGTTTCCGCTCAGGCGACGCGGACCGTTTCCAGAAACTGGCGCATCTGCTCCTGAAGTGTTTGGGCCTGATTGGTCAGATTCTGGGAAGCTGCCAACACTTGCGTGGCACCGCTGCCGGTGCTGTTAGCCGTCTGGGCGACCTCCTGAATGCCGTGGGACACATGGGTCGTACCTGAGGATGCATTGACCACAGCTTGTGCGATTTCGCCTGTCGCATGGCCCTGCTCTTCTACAGCAGAGGCAATTGCCTTCGAAGAGGTGCTGATCTCCCCGATGATTTCGGAAATGCTACCGATGGCACCAACAGCCTGATCTGTGGTGAGTTGGATATGATTGATCTGCTGGCTGATCTCATCGGTTGCCTTGGAGGTCTGGTTGGCCAATTCCTTGACCTCCGCCGCCACGACAGAGAAGCCCTTGCCTGCTTCCCCCGCACGCGCAGCCTCGATAGTGGCGTTGAGCGCCAGCAGGTTGGTCTGCTCGGCAATACCGGAAATCAGATTGACGATATCGCCGATATGGATGGCTGCCTGTTGAAGCTCGCTGACAATAGCACGGGTGTCTTCCGCTTTGCCGGAGCCTTCGTTGCTTTGCGAAGCGGAGTTGTCCACCAGCCGTTTGATATCGCGGATGGAGGCTTCCAGCTCTTCAGCTGCACTGGCCACATAGGAAACATTGGCGCCGGCTTCTTCCGCCGATGAGGCGACAGAACCGGCCTGTTGGGAGGTTTGCTCGGCAGACCGTTCCAACTCGGAGGCTGTCTGCTGCAACTGGCTGGCGGAGCTGGATACTTCGCTGACAATACCGCCTACGGAATTTTCGAACTGGTCGGCAAGCTGTGCCATCATGGCCTTGCGTTCATTCTGTGCGTTGTCTTCGCGCTCGCGGGCTTCTGCTTCCAGCGTCCGGCGCCGCAGCAAGGCGGCACGCAGCAATTCCGCAGATCGAGCCATTTGCCCGATCGAGTCGTTGCGATCCGTATAGGGAATATCGATATCCAGTGTGTCTTCTGCGAGCTCTGCCAGCACGGTCTCGCTGTCCCCTATCAGTCTTTGCAAGGCACGCAAGCCAAAGAAGCTGACCCCGATGACCGCAAGCAGAATGATGAATGTGCCGAGGATGTAGATCAGCAGATTACTGCGGGCGTCCGCAAGTTTGATTGCTGCTAGCGTGCTGCTGGCTTCGAATGCGTCACGGGTCAGTTGCTGGGTGATCTGGTCATGGGCTTGTGCGGCCTTGTCCCAAAGCCCCTTAATTCCCTCCGGCAACTGTTCGTGATGGGCCATGATTTGATCAAAGAATCGGGCCAAGTCCTTACCGCCTGATCCGTTGCGATAGGCCTTGTAAGCGGCAACAGACTCATAAGGTCCATTGTCTTCGAAAATCGGAGCGAAATAGTCTTCCTGCAACTGGCCGCGCAAGACAATCGAGATCTGTGGAACAGTGGCTGCGTTGGCTGCAAGGACGGGCGGGACAACGCTGCTGATCATATTGTGACTATCCCGGATCTGCTGGCTGGCAAAATAGGCAAGCAGTGTGTTCGATAGCTCTGCATTGGGGATGAGAGAGGCGCCGCGTCGCACCAGCTTGTTGGCGAGGGCCGAAATGGGCTGAAGATATTTGACGCCAAGAACGGGCGAGTCATTGCCCTTGTCGATTTCCGCGCGAAAGGCTGCGACATTGGAGCGTATGCTTTTCAGATCACGCTGGATTTCCATAAGGCCGGGATCTGAAGACCCGACGGCATCAAACTGCGCCAACACCTTGTCATAGAGGCTATCGGTCTCGTGACGCTTCTGCGTGCGCTCACCCACAGAGGAAAAGACCTCTCTGGGAAGACCCTCTGACAGTTGGCCACCAGCATTGCCTAAGGCAACCAGATCGGTGGCATATTTCATTTGATTGTAATTTTCGTAAGATTGATAAGAGAGAAATCCTCCAAGACCGAGGATGGCCAGAACCGGTATAGATACGATTGCCGCAAGCAACCGGTTGAGCAAAAGATGTCTCATCAAACATTCCCCCAAAAGTAAATCGAGTGCCTGTTCACAAAAGGACACTTATGGATTTTAAAATCTTTGGATACACGCTGTGAGCAACCGGTTAATTTGTTCTAAATGATCAAAAACCCTCAAAAATAGGGATTTGGGGCGCAAAATGGATGTTAGGACGGCATTTTAAGGTCGCTTTGCTATAAGTATTTATAACAGGATTTGAGTACAAAGCCTGTCTAAACGCATGAATAGACATAGAAAATAGAAAGGTAATTTGTCGGTTTCTATTTAGGTGAAACCACGCGGAAAATTTACCCAACCCAAAAAGCTATGAAAATTGCCCTGTAAAAGTATCACATGGCGATACGAAAACAGGGGAGACTGTGCAAAACGCGCGCAACAAGGAAGCCAATAGTTCCAAGGAGAGGGAATAGGCCTACAAGCCCCAAAGGGTAAAGTAAGGTAAGACGGCCTTGTTGCCTGCCGCCTTGTGGGGCTGTTTTTACGTGCCAAGGAAGGGGCGGGGTGCCGCCGCCATTCCCGCGAGGCTTGTTAGCCGACCATATAAAGCCCGATGAGACCGGCTGCCCCTACGACGATGCGCCAGATGGCGAACGGCATGAAGCCATGCTGGGAAACGAAGTCGAGCAATTGTCTGACGACAAAGACCGCGGCAATAAACGCGGCAATGAAGCCAACCGTGATCACACCAGCCTGATCCAGACTGATAATGTTCCGGTTCTTGTAGAGGTCATAGGCAAAGGCCCCTGCCATGGTCGGCATGGCCAGAAAGAAGGAAAATTCCGCCGCCGATCGTTTGTCCGTCCCCATCAACAGCGCACCGGCAATGGTCGAGCCCGAGCGGGACATGCCCGGCACCATCGCCAGACACTGGAACAGGCCGATTTTGAAACAGAGCGAGAGGGGATAGTCCATGATGTCGGTATAGCGTGGCTTGAGATCGAGCCTGTCTATCCATGCCAATGCAACGCCACCAACAATCAATGTGGTGCAGATGAGTCTGGGGCTTTCAAACAGCACCTGCTTGATGAAATCATGCAAGCTTGCTCCCAGCACAGCGGCTGGCAGAAAGGCCAATAAAATGCCTGCCACAAACAGGCGCGCCTTCCGGTTGGTGGGCAGATCCATCGCAATCTTGATGAGCCGGTGCGAATAGACTGTCAGGATCGCCAGAATAGCGCCCAGCTGGATTAGGACCTCGAATGTTTTGCCATCATTTTCAAATCCCAGAAAGTGCCCCGCGAGCAAAATATGACCGGTAGAGGAAACGGGAAGAAATTCGGTAAAGCCCTCGATAAAGCCAAGGATGACAGCTTCGAAATATGTGGCAATATCCATTTTTATCTCATTCTTTCTCTGGCAGAAAAATGCTTCTGCCACTATGGTCTCCCTTTCAACCTCAAATCAGGTGAAAGTGCGGCAGTTAATGGACGTGTTTAAAACACGTCTGTTAAATAGCTGATAATCATTTCATACTTGAATAGTCTTAGCGTCCACACTTTTGCCAGTTTTCTGCTCGAAGAAGCGGTAGGCACGAAAGGAATCGCACGGGCAATGCTACTGCTCTACCACACCATGATGTCAGTTCCTTCCCGCTTTACCCGGCTGATTCTGGCCGAGTGTAAGGCGAATGCGGAATTGACCGAAGTTCTTCCCTGGGAGCGGACAGAAGAGTTTCTGCTGGTCAATCCGGCGGGTACTGTTCCTGTGCTCAGAGAGAATGACGGGCCACCGGTGTGCGGGGCGATGACCATTGCCGAATATCTGGACGAAACCCGAGGTTATGCACTGGGAAGTCGTCGTCTTTTGCCGGATCATCCCAACCATCGTGCTGAAGTGCGCAGGCTTGTGCACTGGTTTCTCAACAAGGCCGTGGATGAGAGCGCCCGTTTTTTTGTTGAGGAAAAGATCTATAAGCGTATGCGCCGACCAAGCGAAGGGGGCGGCTCACCTGACTCGACGCTTTTGCGCGCCGCCAGAGGCAATCTGAAGATCCATCTCAACTATATTGCCTATCTGGCCGAGCGTCGAAAATGGCTCGCTGGTGAGAATTTCTCCTATGCCGACCTTGCCGCAGGGGCCATGCTTTCTACCATCGACTATCTGGGCGAAGTGCCTTGGGAAAAGGAACCGATCGTCAAGGATTGGTATCAGCGCATCAAGTCACGTCCGGCTTTCCGCCCCATTCTGGCCGATAGCCTTAAGGGGATTCCGCCGTCGAACCAGTATATGGATCTGGACTTCTAGTTTCTCCTCCTACAATGATGGTGCATGATCGTGCCAAACCCGGATAAACAGGCAAAATTGCGGGCCTTCATTGACAAAGAGGCCCAGGCACTGGGCTTTGCCCAATTGCGGGTCTGTCGCGCCGGTGATGCCAGAAGTCGAGAAACCGTTTTGCGGCACTTTGTCGAGAAGGGCTATCATGGCTCCATGGACTGGATGGAGGAGACGCTGGACCGCCGCGCTCACCCCACCAACCTTTGGGATGATGTGCGGTCCATCCTCATGCTCGGTTTCAACTATGGCCCTGAAGAGGACCCGCGTGCGCTTCTTGCACACCCCGACAAGGCCAATATTTCGGTCTATGCCCGCCATCGCGACTATCACGATCTGATCAAGGGACGGTTGAAGCAACTGTCGGCCAAGTTGCTTTCGCGCGTGCGCGACAATCAGCCAGATGGGGCGATCAAGGTGTTTGTCGACACCGCGCCCGTTATGGAAAAGCCACTGGCAGAGCTTGCCGGTCTGGGCTGGCAGGGCAAACACACCAATCTGGTCAGTCGTGAATTTGGCTCATGGCTGTTTCTGGGCGCAATCTTCACCAACCTGGACCTCGCCCCCGATGAGGCGGAAATGGATCGCTGTGGCTCCTGTGTGGCCTGTCTGAAGGCCTGCCCGACGGGCGCCTTCCCCAAACCCTACCAGATCGACGCCAGCCGCTGTATTTCCTATCTCACCATCGAGAATAAGGGGCCGATCCCGCATGCTTTGCGCAGCGCTATCGGCAATCGCATCTATGGCTGTGATGACTGTCTGGCCGCTTGCCCGTGGAACAAGTTTGCACAACAGGCCAGCGAGGCGAAACTCAAGGCGCGGGAGGATCTCAAAGCTCCTGGGCTTGTTGATTTTCTGGCTCTGGATGATGCCGCCTTCCGTCAGCATTTCTCCGGCTCTCCCATCAAGCGCATCGGGCGCAATCGCTTCTTGCGCAATGTCTTGATCGCTGCAGGCAATGCGGGCAGGGAAGCCAATACGAACAAGGCAGACCTGATCGATCATGTCATGCCACATCTTGGCGATGAAGAGCCGCTGGTCAGAGGGGCTGCCATATGGGCCCTTGGGCAACTCATGCCAGAGCAGGAATTTGTTCAAATGGCAAAAGACCACATTGACGGGGAAACGGCCCCGGATGTGAATGAAGAATGGCAATTGGCGCTGGAAGGAAAGACCCAATGAAACTGTTTATTTTTGGATATGGCTATAGCGCCCGCGCCATCGCGCAGGAATTGGCGCCTGACTGCGACTGGATTGCAGCCACCACGCGTTCGGCTGAAAAAGCCGAAGCTATGACCTCTGCGGGTTTGCGTGCTTTTCAATTTGACGGTGAAACCCCGTCTGCGGCCCTTAAGGAAGCGCTGGCCGAGGCTACGCACCTGCTCATCTCAATCGCGCCGGAAGCGGAAGGCGATCCTGTCCTTAATTGTCTGCGCGCAGATTTGAAACAACTTCCGCAGCTACGCTGGATCGGTTATCTCTCGACCGTCGGCGTCTATGGCAATCATGACGGGGCATGGGTGGATGAGGATACCGAATGCCGCCCGGTTTCGCGTCGCTCGGTGCAGCGGGTGGCCGCAGAGAAAGACTGGCAGGCGTTGGCAGAAGAGCTGGATATGCCGCTGGGGATCTATCGGCTGGCTGGCATCTATGGTCCGGGGCGCAACCAAATGATCAAGCTGGATGCAGGCACATGCAGGGCTATTAACAAACCCGGACAGGTGTTTAATCGCATTCATGTGGCCGATATCGGTCTGGCAGTTGCCAAGGCTGCCAGACAGCGCCACAGCGGTATCCTGAATGTGGTGGATGACGAACCGGCAGCGCCGCAAGAGGTGATCTATTATTGCGCCGATCTGATGGGGCTGCCACGCCCAAAGGAACTCTCTTTCGAAGACGCCGACATGAGCCCCATGGCGCGCAGCTTCTATGGCGAGAACAAACGATGCAGCAATATTCGGCTGCATGAGTTGATCGGAGGCATCTTGCACTACCCCACCTACCGGGAAGCATTTACTCATATGTGGCAAACGGATAGCTGGAAGAAAAAAGATTGAATCAATCCACAGAAGGTTTGGTCTCGGCTATCAAGCGCCCTGATATCGGCTATGCCGCGGCTTTCTGCCATCTCTTTTCACAGGCTTGTTCAACGCTGTTAAAAAAATGAAATAAAAACAAAAACGCCCTTGCCAACTCGGTCAATAGGGATTAGACAACAGCCTCACTTGCCGAGCTCAAAACGAGCATGGCACACAGGTTGCGCTGGTAGCTCAGTTGGATAGAGCACCAGACTACGAATCTGGGGGTCGGGGGTTCGAATCCTCCCCAGCGCGCCATTTTCCCTTTTATTTCAATGTTTCGTGCCGCAAGAAGATGCTTGCGCCTTTGCGCTTTGTCCGTTTCTCGTGGCGATGCCTGATGCTTTCCAGATAGCTTTCCTTGGTGGTGCCCTGATGGGGCTTGCCCAAAAAAAAAGCCCCGTTTCCGGGGCCAAGAGAGACGCTGGCGGAGGATCGCCAGCGCGTATGTTTTAGGGCTTATTTGAAGAGATACGGTAATGTGGTCGAGATTGGTGCAATCATCGTGATCAAGAGCAAAGCCACAATCAGTGCTCCCAGATAGGGAGCTGTTGACTTCATGACCTTCTCCAACGGCACCTTTGTGATGGCACTGGCCACGAACAGATCAAGACCTACCGGAGGTGTGATGCAGCCGATGGCAAGGTTGACGACCATGATCACGCCGAAATGGATCGGGTCGATGCCCATATTGAGGGCGACCGGCAGGAAGATCGGGGTCAGAATAACCACCGCAGCCGAAGCATTGACCAGGGTTCCCAACACCAGAAGCAGCACGTTCATGATCAGCAGGAAGACGATGCCCGAGCTGGTGAACTGGATGATGGCCTCGCCGATCATATGCGGGATCTGCAGGTTGGTCATAAGCCAGCCGAAGACTTTGGCAGCCCCCACAAGGAACATGATGAGCGTCGTGCCGATCACGGCCTTGAAGATAATCTCGGGGAAGTCACGGATGGCCAGTTCCTTGTAGATGAACAGACCGACCACAATACCATAGACCGCAGCAACAGCCGCCGCTTCGGTTGGTGTGAAGATACCCGAGTAGATGCCGCCAATGATGATGACAGGGGTCATCAGAGCCCAGAAGGCGTCCTTGAGAGCCAGAGCAAGGCGCTTGCAGGAGAAAGACCCGTCGGGGGGAATTTGGCCTCTCTTGGCGAGGTACCAGCCCATGCCACACATGGCGCCACCCATTAACAGGCCCGGTACGACACCGGCCATGAAGAGATCGCCGATCGATACGTTGGCAATAACCCCATACACCACGAAGGTGATGGAAGGCGGGATGACGATGCCGACCGTACCGGCCGCAGCAACGATGCCCGTTGCCATTTCGCGTTTATAGCCCTTCCGCTCCATTTCGTTGACCATGGTCGAGCCGATGGCCGCCGTGGTTGCAGCAGAAGACCCGGAGATGGCGGCAAAGAACATGCCAGCCACAGCCACAGCCTGCGCCAAACCACCGGTAAAGGAGCCAACCATCGCCTGTGCCACATTGACCAGACGCGAGGTTACCCCGCCAGCAGACATGAAGGCACCGGCGAGCATGAAGAAGGGCACCGCCATGAAGGAGAAGGAATCGATGCCGGAGAAGAGGTTATTGGTAATGAGAACCTGAGGTAGGTCCATATAGAACGCCAGAACGAAGGAAACGGAAAGGGCCAGGGCATAAGCCACCGGAACACCGATCAGTGCCATCGCGACGAAGGAAAGAATAAGTGCGACTTCCATGAGTTCAGCCTCCCGCTAGTCGGTTATGACCGATGTGTCATCGGTCTTGTCGTCTTCAGCCTTGCCAGCGAGCGAGCGGAAGATGCTTATGGTGTCCTTGATGTGATACATCAGCATGAGAACACCCGAGACAGGCATGATGATATAGACATAGCCCATCGAGATGCCGAGGCCGGGAGACGTTTGGAAGGTCATGGTCTGAGCCATTTTCCAGCCCTGAACGATCAGCAGCAGAATGAAAACATAGCCGCAGGCATTGATGAAAAGGTTGAGCACAAAGCCGGGCTTGGTGCCATTGAGAATGCGCGGCACCAGCTCGACAGCCAGATGACCGTCTTCGCCCATGATAAGCGCAGAGCCAAGGAATACGACCCAGACAAACAGGAACCGGGCCAACTCTTCAGACCACTCGAACGAGAAGCCGAACAGATAGCGGGTGATCACCTGTATGAAGATGATTGTCAGCATGACAAGCATCGCAATAACGGAAGTCCCATACAGCAACTTGCGCAGGATTTTGAATATGGCGTCCATGAAGAGAGACCTTTTATGGGGCCCCGATAAGCTTGCAGCAAATCCTGGGGCCAAGCCTTGTTGTTGATTTGATCACGAATTCGGGTGATGAGGCCCGAGGAGCCTTGCGCTGTGGACTGGCCCGCATAGGCCAGCTTTCAGGTGCGCAGCGGGTTGACCCGATTGTCTTGCGACCGGGCCAACCCTTACCCAAGTTCGGCACGAGCCCCGATGATTGATCCTGCGGGCTCTCTTGGGGCTGGCTTGGTTATTCAGCCAGAGCGTTGATCTTGTCGATATTGTCCTGACCAACGCTGTCGGCGAACATTGCGATCACAGGAGCCGTCGCAGCTTTGAATTTGGAGCGATCAACATCGATAACTTCCATTTTGCCGGTTGCGATGATCTGTTCCCAATATTTGTTGTCCTGCTCTTCAGAGACCTTGCGCTGCCATGCAATGGCTTCCTTGGCGGCGTCCTGAATGATGGCTTTCTGCTCATCATTGAGTTTTGCCCAGCTGATCATGGACATGATCATCGGTTCTGGAGAATAGGCGTGTGCGGTCTTGGAGGCATATTTCTGAACTTCATAGAAGCGTTTGGTGAAGATATGCGCGGAAGGGTTTTCCTGACCGTCAACCGTACCCTGCTGCATGGCAGAGTAAAGCTCGCTGAAGGCCATTGGGGTTGGAGAAGCACCTAGAGCTTTCATCATTTCAACAAAGATCTTGTTGGTCATGACGCGAATCTTCAGGCCTTCCATATCGGCTGGCTCTTTGATAGGGCGGACATTGTTGGTTACGTGGCGGATGCCGTTTTCCATATAGCCGAGCAGCTTGATGCCGCGGCCTTCCAGCTTCTTGCCAAGATCCATGCCGACACTGTCCAGAGATCTGTAGGCATGCGGGCGATCATTGAAGATGAAGGGCAAATCGAAAATGGAAATCTGTGGCTGGAACTGGCCCAGAACAGCGGTGCCGACCAGTGCCATGTCAACAGCACCGAAGACCATGCCTTCGATCAGGTCTTTCTGGCCACCCAGCTGGGAGCTTGGGAAAACCTTGACTTCGATGGAGCCGTTGCTCTTTTCATTGACGAGCTTGGCAAAATAGGCAGCGCCCTTGCCATAAGGATGGTCAGGCACGGCAATGTGGCCGAGCTTGAGAGTGACATCAGCAGCAAAAGTCGGGGCTGCGAGCGACAGAGCCATAAGGCCAGCGCCAAGAATACTTGCGAGACGGATCATTAGGTTTCCTCCCTATCCTGTCTTCAAAAAAGCCTGTTATTCGAATGTAGCTTCGACACCGTGAGGGGTGTCGATCTTAAAAAGGCACACCGCTCTGATAAGATCTGAAGCGGCATCACCTTGATTTCATCTTTGGATCTTGCGATCCGGGTTTCATTTCATGCGGGGGCAAGTCCTCCACTCGCTCCCGATATATTCCTCCTTGATAGGATCTGTTGATCCTGAGCCCACGAGATCATCGAAGAGATGTGGAGTTCCGCCCAACGATCTTGCGTGCAGCCTGTACTAGTAACAGCAAGCTCCGTGCCAAATGGCCGTTCGACTCGAAGGAAAGTATGGTGCCTTGAGCGGCAAGCGCGGTTGCCATCGCGCATTCCCAATGGTTAACTAGATGTAATGTTGACGTTTTTAGCTGCGCTTTCGGGCGGGGAGATGCATGGGGAAGCATGGTAATTTTTTCAAGGGGGAGGGCCAGCAAAGAGTCGGATTGGAAAAAGCCTTGTTCCTTAGTCTAGTGCGCGAGCGGAAAACTGTGCGGATTTCCAGACACCCTTCCGCAGGAAGTGTCACGATATCCGCACAGATTTGCGAAAGGAGCGGGGACAAGACACCACATGGCATGTGAAAACAGGCAAAAAGGCTCTTTTGCCCCTTTCCTTCTATCGAGTGCCTCGACGCTCGTGCCGTTATGTGTATAAGGTTGAAAAATTGAAGGAGAGCAATAAGTGCGGTTCCTGACGGTGTATACCCTAAAAAGGGAGTGCCGATGGACTGCCTACCGCGGTGAGGACCCAGGCGGATTGCTCTGTCAGAGAGGACCAAGGCGTGACTCCGATCGATATTTCGATAATCTACATCGAAGACGATAAAAGTGTGCAATTTGCTTATCAGCAGTCCATGGAAATGGCTGGCTTCACCGTCCTTCCAGCAGACACTGCTGAAGACGGGCTAAAACTGGTGCGCAAGCATCCTGCCTCTGTCGTTCTGACCGACATTCGCTTGCCGGGCATGTCCGGTGTCAAACTGATGGAAAAGGTTCTGGCCATTGATGTGGCCATCCCGGTTGTGTTGATCACTGGTCATGGCGATGTGGAAATGGCGGTCAATGCCATGAAGCAGGGCGCACATGATTTTATTGAGAAGCCATGCAGCAGCAAGCGGCTAACGGAGATCCTGCAGCGGGCAGTCGACAAGCGCCGTCTGGAGCTGGAAAATGCCCAGTCCCGCCTGCAGCAAAAGGCGACCAATGGCCCCGTGATGATCGGCTCTAGCAAGGCGATGAACCGTATTCGCGAAATGATCCTGAATATCTCGGACACGGATGCGGATGTGCTTGTGCAGGGCGAAACGGGCACCGGCAAGGAAGTGGTGGCCAATGCCATCCATATGTGGAGCGACAGGCGCAACGCCAATTTTGTGCCGCTGAATTGCGCCGCCTTCCCCGATAGCCTGTTTGAAAGCGAAGTGTTCGGCCATGAGGCGGGCACCTTCACGGGCGCTACCAAAAAGCGGATCGGCAAGGTGGAATATGCGCACAAGGGCACGCTGTTTCTCGACGAAATCGAAAGCATGCCGCTGGATATTCAGGCCAAATTTCTGCGTGTGCTACAAGAGCGCACTGTCGAGCGACTGGGCAACAATGTGCATGTGCCCGTGGACTGCCGCGTTGTGGCAGCCACGAAGGAAGACCTGCAGAAGCTTAGCGAAAAGAAGGCCTTTCGCACCGACCTCTATTACCGGCTGAATGTCGTCACCATCCATCTGCCCCCTCTGCGTGAGCGGCGTGAAGACATTCCCGAGCTGTTCTATCACTTTGCTTTTCAAGCGGCCCAGCAATATCGGCGCCCGATGCCGGACATCAAGCCGGAACTGATCATCTGGCTGCAAGCCCAGAAATGGCCGGGCAATGTGCGCGAACTCAAGCATTTTGCAGATCGCTTTATTCTAGGCTTTATCCCCCCCGAAACAGACGGTTTTTCCATCTCCGATGAAAACCGCATGAGCCTTACCGAACGTCTGGATTCCTTTGAAAAGCAGTTGATTGAGGATGCCTTGCGCCAGACCGGAGGCCATGTTGGATCGGCTGCCAAGCAATTGTTGCTGCCGCGCAAAACATTGTACGACAAGCTCAATCGCCATGATATCAAGCCAGATGCCTTTCGCTCGGGCAATCAGGCGGATTAATCGGCTGGGCTGCCAACAGGATTGATGCTTAAAGCGACTTAAATCTCGGTATATTATTGTATTCTCGGGAAGAGAGTGCCCGAGAACCGCTTTAGAGCGCGTCTTCTGTTGGCACAAGGGCCGCATCCACCCACTCGCGCCATTTGATGCTGAACTCGGCCCCGCCTGCGGCATGATTTTGTGCCTTGATGGAGCCGCCGGAATTCTCGACAATCCCCTTGACGATCGCCAAGCCCAGACCGGTGCCTCGCTGCTTGGTGGAGAAGTAGGACTCAAAGATTCGCGTTGGCTCGGAAATACCGCCGCCATTGTCGCGAACAAGAACCTGCACTTTGCCGTCTTCCTTGTTGATAAAGATGAGCAGCCTCTTCTTCTCCTGATTGTTCATGGCTTCCAGCGCATTGGTGATCAGGTTGCTGAAAATCTGCTCCAGACCGATTTCGTTGCAGGGCACTTGAATGACATTGTGGCTGGCCTGGAATTCCAGTTGCACATTACTCTTCTTCAGCGTGGCTTGAAACAGCTTGAGAGAGGAGTTGGCAACCATCACGATGTTGGCATTGCCGCTGGAGATGCGATGGCGACTGGCGAAGGATTTGAGTCCCGATATCTGGTGCGTCATACGCTCGATATGGGATGCGACCAATGCCAGATTTTCGTCCACTTGCGGATAAAGCTTGCGCTCGAGCAGCAGTCTGGAGGTATCAAGCAGCATATAGATGGCAGAAAGGGGCTGGTTGAACTCATGCGCCAGTTCCGTAGCCATCTGTCCGATGGAGGCCAGCTTGCTGTTTTCAACCAGTTGGTTTTGTAGCTTCTGGATGCTGCGCTTGTATTTGTTGCGGAAATTCCGGTAGGCGAACAGGATAATGCCATAGATCAGCAAAGCCAGAAGGAAGGCCAGCACCGCGAGAGCATAATAATAGTGGGTGCTTTGGAGCGACAGAATGGTCCAGCCATAGTCGAGGATGTCCTCTTCTATGGAAAAGATGCCCGGAAGCGTACAGCCGAACATGGAATTGCTATAGAAGGTTATGTCTCCCATCTGATAACAGCGTGACAAGGCAATAGGGCTCAGCAGATGCCGGACAAACTGTTTCTCCGAATCCACCTTGTCGATGGCCCGGGCGCTGATGTCGCCAAGGGTCTTGTTTTTCCAGGCCTTGTTGGAGCTCAGAAAGATGATGTTATGGACGTCGGAGACGATGATTTCATCAGGGCCGGACGCCCAGACATCCTCAAGTGCGGAGAGATTGATTTCGATTGTGATGGTGCCGATGATCTTTCCACCAGACTTCAACCCGTAGGAAATGAAGTAGCCGGGGGTGAGGGACGTGACACCGATCCCATAAAACTGGCCGAGCCTTCCTGCCATGGCTGCCTTGAAATAGGGCCTGAAGCCGTAATTCTTGCCAATATAGCTATCGGGTTTATCCCAATTGCTTGAAGCTATGGTGTTGCCGGTTTTGTCCTGCACAAAGACATTGGCAACGTCGGTGGCATATTTGATGCGTTGCAGGAAATAGCCACTTTCAACCGGATCCAGATCTCCAGTCACGATGTCTACGATTTTCTGGTTTTGCGACAGGATGAAGGGCAGGAATTTATATTGGTAAATCGAGGATTCAAGGCTCGATTTATACATATTGATGATCAGCTTGCTCGCATTGATCCGGTTCTTCATCTCCTCATAGAAGGGAAAGGAAATGATTAGGAAAATCAAGGTGAGGATGAACAGGTGAAATGACTTGATCCGTATGAAGGGTATCAGTTTTTCAACCATTTGTTCTGCTCGCCATGAAAGGATGAATGAAATCTGAGGCGTTTGATCGCCCAGAGCCGCTGTATCAAATCATTATAGGCGTGTTTGTGCGCATCTTGCCAGCCGCTTGGGCTCCGACCAAAGAAGAGCATGGAAGGGGCATCCTAGAGGAGGATGGGTCAGTCCGGTTTGCGGCCGGACTATGGAGTTCGGCTCTGTATGAAAAAGGGGCTCAAGGAGCCCCTTTACCGGCAATGGCCAGAATAGCACATGAAAGCCTCACCATGCGGTGAGGCAAAGCCTATGCCTATGCTTAGACATCAACCCAACCATCGCTGAGATCTGCTGCATAAAGTGCATCAATGGCGGCCTGATTGGCTCGGGAGCTTTCCAGTGTAAAGATCGAGGCATCCTTGCCTGCGATCTTGTCGCCAAATGCTTCGACCTGCAGCTGATATTGCTGAGCATTCTGGAAGGACCATTTCTTCATTTCGCTGTGATTGTCGTTGTAAAGGCAAACATTCACCGCATCATAGTTCAACGCATTGAATGGCGCGCTCACCTCGATCAATCCCTTGTCACCATGGAAAGCCATGGTCTGGCGCAGAGCAAGCTGGGTGGAGCAATAGAAGGTCATGTCAAAGCTGCCGAAATCATATTGGCAGTTGGCATAGATGTCGGTTCCGAAATCCGGATCGCGTTCGATTGCGGCTCTGGCCCGAACAGGATCCTTGCCGGTGGCAAAACGGGCGGTCACTGTTGGGTAAACACCGATATCGGGCAAGCCGCCTCCGCCGAGTTCGACCTTGTTGCGCATGTTGTTCGGATCGACATTGTAATAGCTGAAGGCACCCTGGATATGCCGCAAGGTGCCAATGTCGCCTTTGGCGATCAAATCACGCACCAATTGCCACTGCGGGTGATACGTCACCATGAAGGCTTCACTGGCGACAAGCCCGCTTTTGTCTCGGGCTTCGATCAGAGCATCAATTTCCTTGGCATGCAGAGAAATCGGTTTTTCGCAGAGGACATGCTTACCTGCTTCCAGACAGCGCTTGGTCCACTCCACATGTTGAGATGTTGGCAGAGGAATATAGATGGCATCCACTTCTTTGCTGGCAAGTAGTTCTTCGTAGCTGCCATAAGCCAGAGGCACGCCAAATCTTTCGGCAAATGCATCCGCGCTTGTCTGACTACGGCTGGCAACAGCCTGCAGGGTCCCGTTTCGCGATGCTTGAATGGCCGGGACCAATTGTTCTCTGGCAATTTTGGCGGTTCCTAGAATGCCCCAACGGATCATTTTCCTCTCCCATGTTTCTTATTCAATTCTAACAGTTGATATGTGCGACTAACTAACGTCAAAACCACAATTCTGCTCGGATTTTGACACAATTGCGATTAAACCAAACAACTCGATATATATGACATGGAGTGTGGTGGTGCCCAAGTACAATTTATTTTTTCACTCAAATCAATTGCCTGAAACCTTCGAAGAAGGTGAAAAGGAAATTGCGGCTTTGAAGGCCTGGCGTGAATCCTTCGAAGAATTTGTCGTCAATCCGGGCAGCATTTTGAAGCAGTCTCTCATCGTTACGTCCGAAACTGTTGAAACTGTGACGCCTGGGGAAACCCTGTCTGCCTATGCAGAAATTGAGGCTAGAAACAAAAATGATGCGGTGGAGATAGCCAAAAGCTGGCCTATTCTTGATAGCGGATTTGTGGTGATTTCTGAGATCGTGGATATAGAACTCGACTAGGGGAGTTCTCGTTTTTCGCCCACCTTTCCTCCTTTCAAATTAGGATTGAGCCAAAATTCTACCCGCTGTCTATCGGCTATCGCGGCATTTATGAAATGTGTTGCAATTTTCTGCAGAAAAATGCATAAATATGCAAAACAACGCAAAACTTCTTGCAACACATGGCCCATTGATGACAGACCTCGCACTCAACAATCCTTCCGTCAGACAGACCTTGCTGCGCTCCCGCTTGGAGAGCGGTGAACCGCTCGTTGCTGTTGATTTGGCTGACGAGTTCGGTATCTCGCTTGATACCATTCGGCGTGATCTTCTTGCATTGGAAGACGGAGGGCTGGCTCAACGGGTAAGAGGGGGAGCCATTCCCGTTCGCTCAGCGACCAGACCCTATATAGAGCGTCGGGCTGAGCCAGAGATCGCACATGACCTGCTCGCCAAGGCCACTTTGCCCCTGATCGGCAAGGGCGCGACAATTATTCTGGGTGGGGGCACAACGCTTGTCCGTCTGGCTGAGCATCTTGAGCCACTTGAAAATCTGTTTGTCATCACGCCGGCACCCGCCATTGCTTCGATCACCCTTGAAAAGAATATCCAGACCTATCTTGTCGGCGGGCGACTGAGCAAATGGGGCGCATGCGCTGTTGGAGGCGAAGCGGAGGCCGCGCTTGAGAATCTGGCCGCCGATCTGGCCTTTCCCGGCATTTGCGGTTTGGATCAGGATTTCGGCTTCAGCATGGATCATTCCGATGAGGCCAGCATGACCCGTGCGATGATCAAGGCTGCCAACGAGACCATTCTTGTGTGCGCAAAAGAAAAGATAGGCCAGCGGGCGCGCCATCGCATTTTGCCCAAGGAAGACATCACAACCATTGTCACAGATGCCGACGCACCCACGATGTTGCCTTTCGGGGATGCCGGTGCGGAGATCATTCATGCATAATCCACCGACTTGCGCCAACGCGCCCTTGCCATGGAATGGACTGCGGACACCTAGGAAAGCCGTCTCGGCCATGTTCATGCTCAATGGGGCCTTTTTCGGCATGTGGGCCTCGCGTGTGCCAGCTATTGCGCAAATGCATCAGCTCAGCGAAACCATGCTTGGCATTCTGCTGCTCAGCATGTGCGCCGGTGCCATTGTTTCTTTCCCGACAACGGGCAGTCTGGTGGAGCGCTATGGCAGTGCGTCGGTCACCAAGGTGGTGGCCCTTGTCTATAGTGCCGCGCTTGCGGGGTTGGCCTTCGCTCCCAGCGTTCTGCTGCTCGGGGCCGCCCTATTTGCTTTCGGTGCCTCGCATGGGGCCATGGATGTCTCCATGAATGCATGGGCCGGAGAGGTGGAGAAAGCGCGTGGCAAACCCATCATGTCATCCTTTCATGCCATGTGGAGCCTGGGGTCGGGGCTTGGCGCGGCAACCGGATTTCTGGCGGTGCATCTGGCGCTCGACCCGATGGTGCATTTTCTCATAGGTGGGGCCTTGGGTTTGTGTCTCGCGCTTCCATTCGGCTTTGTTACCTGGTCGTCGCCGCGTATCGAGCGGAAACCGGGCGCAAAGCGGGCTTTGTTCGTCTTGCCCAAAGGGGCGCTGGCTCTGGTGGGTATCATGGGGCTTTGTGCCGGACTTGGAGAGGGGGCCATGGGCGATTGGGGCGCCATATTTCTTGTGCAGGTTGCTCAAACCAATGAGGGAACGGCGGCGCTTGGCTACACTTGCTTTTCTGTTGCCATGGTCGCCATGCGTCTGGCCGGAGACTGGATCATCGGCCGACTGGGGGCTGTGAGAGCGGCCCGCATGAGCGGTCTTCTCGCGGCGACTGGATCGCTATTGGCCATTTCCGTTGCGACTCTTCCTGCGATCTTTGTCGGTTTTGCCATGATGGGGCTTGGCTATGCCTTCATTGTGCCGCTGGCCTTCTCGCGCGCTGGCAATGATGACACCATGTCCCCCGGCCCCGCTATCGCAGCGGTGGCAACCTTTGGCTATGGCGGCGGACTGTTCGGGCCTGTGGCCATCGGCTTGTTGGCTGACACATTTTCCATTCGCTGGGCGTTCCTGTTGCTTTCCTCCCTTGCCCTGCTCATCATTTTGCTCGCCCCAAGTCTTGCTCCTCCTCAAAAAGGAGAGAAGCATTAAGCAGACAGTGCGCTCCTGATATATGCTTTCTTGCGTATAACTCTGTCGCAATGCCAATAATGTGCCTGTGGGGCATGGAAATTTGTCAAAAATTGCTTTTGTCTTCTGCCTTTTCCTTGCAGCCATCAGAAATTTGGCTAGTGTTGGGACCAACAACACCAGAACTTTCCAAAATGGGAGGAAATACAATGCTCAAATGGGGTGGAACTCTCCTCGCCGCCGCCGCTGTTGTCGCAACAGCCGGACTGGCTCATGCCGAAACGCGCGTAACCTACAAATCTGCTAAGACCTCCTCATCCTATTATCAGATGGGTGTTCAGATCGCAGAAGCCATCAAGGCTGGCACCGACGGTGATATCATCGTTACGGTAGAAGAAAGCCAGGGCTCGGTGCAGAATGTGATGGAAGTGCGTGGTCGCGGCGCCGATTACGTCTTCACCACGCCGCCGGCACTGGTCGGCCTTGCTCAAGCTGGCAAAGGGGCATTTGAAGGCAAGACCAGCCCGAAATTTGCGGATATTCGTGCGCTCTTCCCCATTCCGAGCCTGACGATGCATTTCGTTGTTTCAAAAAACAGCGGCATTGAGGATTTTACCGGCATGGAAGGCAAGTCCATTCTGCTCGGCAAAGGGTCCTTCGGCGCGCGCGAAGGGGAAAAATATTTCAAGCTGTTCGGTCTTGAAGGCAAGATTGAACTGGCCCAGGTTGAGCTGTCCAACGCAGTGCCAGCCCTTAAAAACGGCCAAATTGACGGCTTCGTCACCTCCGGTTCCTATCCGGCGCCAAACGTGGTTGAAGCGGCCGCATCCACCGATGTGAAAATCCTGTCCCTCTCGGATGAGCAGATCGCCAAAACCAAACGCGCCAAGATGGTCATCCCGGCTGGAACCTATGCAGGGCAAGATGCCGACGTGACAACCACCTCTCTGCCGGTTGTTGCCTATGCAACAGCAGCAATGGATGACGCCACTGCTTATGAACTCACCAAGACCTTCTGGGAGCAGAAAGCCAAGATGAGTGAAACCGCGCATTGGTGGAAGGGGGTCAATGAGGACCTGATGAGCAACATCACAACGAAGCTGCATCCCGGTGCCGTAAAATACTATAAGGAAGCCGGTTTCGAGCTTTCCGAAAGCCAGATGTAAATCTGAAGCTGATCAAGAAGAAATCAAGCCGTGGCCTTGCCGGTCACGGCCTTGTTATTCCTGCCCTTTAAGGCACATCTCAGGCTCCCTTGAGACCTGAGTGCCATTCAACGACAAGAAACTGATAGAAAAAGAGCCGCCCCATGATGCAAGCCCCTGAGATCAAGAGCCTGCCGATCCGACTGATTGTAACCCTGTTGGCAATCGGGCTTGTGGTCTTTCATCTTGGGCTGATTTTTTCCGGCCTGACGCCCAATCTGGTGGCGCGCCCCCTGCATATGGCGATGGCGCTGCCTTGGATTCTCGTCATCGGTGCCCACTCCAGAAAGGGAGCCCGGCTCTATCGCCTTTCCGGCTGGGTGCTGGCGGCTGCCGGTATTTCGGCTTGCCTCTATATCGCAATCAATCAAGCCGACCTCATTGACCAATATGGTTTTCTTGAGGGGCCCGGTCAGATCTTTATGGCGATTGTGCTGATTGTTGTCGTGTTGGAAGCTGCAAGACGTGCCATCGGGTGGCCTCTGCCCATCGTGGCCTTCCTTGCGCTTATGTATGGCCTGTTTGGCCAGTATATCCCCGGCGAGTTCGGCCACTCGCCCATGCCGTTGGGCTCTTTTCTGGGAACCCTTACCATCGCTGAAGGGGGGCTCTGGGGCAGCCTGACCGGTGTTTCTGTTTCAGTTGTCGCTATTTTTGTCATCTTTGGCGCGGTGCTCAATGCAGGGGAAGCCGGACAGGGCTTCATGAATGTGGCCGCCGCTGCAGCCGGGCGTCTCACCGGCGGTGGGGCCAAGGTCTCAGTTGTATCCTCTGCATTGTTTGGCTCCATTTCCGGCTCGGCCAGTGCCAATGTGGCCTCAACGGGGGCGATCACTCTGCCGGCCATGATGCGCCTTGGCTATCCCAAGCGTCTGGCAGGGGCTGTTGAAGCGGTTGCCTCTTCAGGTGGACAGATCATGCCGCCGCTCATGGGAGCAGGGGCCTTCGTCATGGTTGAATTGACAGGAACTCCCTACACCTCGATCATCATGGCCGCGCTGTTGCCTGCCGTTCTCTATTTCTTTGCCGTATGGATCGGCATCAACGCTTATGCCACAAAATTCGAATTGTCTGGCATAGCCGAGGAAGATCACCCGCCCTTGCGCGATGTGTTGATCACGTCGGCTTTCTTTCTGGTGCCCTTCTTCGTGCTGTTGTGGTGCATGTTCGTCGCCGACTATACGCCGCAATATGCGGCCAGTCTGGCCATTCTGGCCGGAGCCCTCATGCTCTTCATCAACCGCAATCTGAAGGCAGTGCCCAGCCAGATCATCCAGCGCTTCGAGGTCGCCTTCAACACGGCGGCCCGACAGGTGGCCATGATTGCTTCGATCATCCTGTGCGCAAGCATCATCATCGGGGTGCTGTCGGTGACCGGGCTTGGGGTCAAGATCACGTCCCTGATCCTGTCTGGCTCATCTGGTCTTCTTTGGCCATCCCTGCTGCTGACAGCGCTTGCCTGTCTGGTATTGGGCATGGAGGTGCCTACCACGGCAGCTTACGTTATTTGCGTGTCCGTTGCCGGGCCAGCCTTGGTGGAATCCGGCCTTGAACCCTTGCAGGCTCATCTGTTCGTTTTCTGGTTTGCGCTTCTTTCCACGATTACCCCGCCGGTCTGCGGCGCCGTGTTCATCGCGGCGGGCATGATCGGGGAAGACTGGCTCAAGGTGGCTCTTTCGGCAATGTCCCTTGGCATCGGCCTCTATATCATTCCCCTTGGCATGATCGCCAACCCGGAGTTGATTGCCTTGGGGCAACATCCCGTAGAAGCCCTGCTGGTGACCTGTCAGGTTGGCGCTGGCCTTGCAGCCATCTCCTATGGATTGATCACCAACTACAGGCTGCCTCTGCGGATTGCGCTTGTTCTGGGCGGGCTATTGCTCATCTTCGTGCGGGCTATGCTGTGAGTGCAGTGTGATGCTTTTTTGACACCTGTCTGTCTAAAAAACAGAACATTTTGCAGGATTTGTGAATATTCTCACGAGAAACATGCCAAAAACACCTGTTTTCAAGCCAAATTAGACTTTTTATTGATTCTTTGATCGACTTTTGAGCAGTAATTGCGCAAAAAAAGTGTGCGCTGTTAGTCAAGTCTTAAGGATTGGGCCATGTGCGTCCGGATGTGGCCGATGGCTGCAGGGCTTCTTATGCGAGGTATTTGAATTATCAGTACCTTGCGCCGTCCTGGCAGTCTGGTGGAGCGGCCAGCCCGAAGGGGTTTCAGGAGATCTCGGCAAGGGCTGACTGGGCGCATGCAGCGAGGAGCTGGTGGTCGATATTCCGTAAGGGAACAACCATCCGATAAAAATGCTTTGGGAAGAAGTCAACAATGAGTGCCAAACGCGAACACTGGGGCTCCCGCCTCGGCTTTATCATGGCGACAGCGGGATCGGCTGTCGGCCTTGGAAATATCTGGAAATTCCCTTATATGGCTGGCGACAACGGGGGAGCAGCCTTCATCATCATCTATCTGGCCTTGGTCTTTACCATTGGCCTTTCCGTACTTTTGGCTGAAATCATGATCGGTCGGGCAAGTCAGTCCGACGCCATCAATGCCTTCAAGAAGCTGGGACCGGGTGCCTTTTCCATTGTCGGCTATATGGGCATAGCGGCGGCTTTCATGATCCTGTCCTTCTACTGTGTCGTCGCGGGCTGGACCATTGATTATGTCTTCAAGTTTGCCAGCGGTGCTTTTTCGGGCATGGATGCAGCAGCATTGGGGCAAGCCTTTGGTGGTTTCATCTCAGATCCTGTTAAGCCGATCATCTATCAGGCCATCTTTGTTGCCTTGACGGTGATGGTCGTGCTTGGTGGTGTTGCCAACGGGATCGAACGCGCCGGCAAGATCTTGATGCCGATCCTGTTTCTGATCCTGATTGCTCTGGTCATCCGTTCGATCACTCTGCCCGGAGCAGAAAAAGGGCTCGCCTTCTTCCTTGCTCCAGACTTCTCCAAGATCTCGGGTGCCACCATCATGGCAGCGCTCGGACAGGCCTTTTTCTCCCTGTCTCTGGGCATGGGCGCCATTCTGACCTACGGCTCCTATCTGGATAGGGAAGCCAATCTCGGTAAATCTGCCTGGCAGGTGACTTTCCTTGACACATCTGTTGCCATTCTGGCCGGTCTTGCCATTCTGCCAGCCGTCTTTGCCTTTGGCATGGATCCGGGTGCAGGGCCAGGCCTGACCTTTGTCACGCTGCCTGCCGTCTTCATGTCGATGCCGGGCGGGATCTTCTTTGGTACGCTCTTCTTCCTGTTGCTGACAATCGCTGCATTGACCAGCTCCATTTCGCTGTTGGAGCCGCTTGTTGCCTTTTTCTCATCCAAGGGATACACGCGCACGCAGATTACGATTACGTCGGGCTTTTTGTCCTTCCTTCTGGGCATTCCATGCTCGCTGGCGATGGGTATCTGGGGCGACTTTACCATATTCGGGAAGAATTTCTTCGATCTGATGGACTTCCTGACCTCGAACCTCATTCTGCCAATCGGCGGGTTCCTGATCGCCATTTTCGTTGGTTGGGTTATTACTCCGCGTGCCCTCAAGGAAGTCTGCGGCGACAATGCACCCGGCTTTCTTGCCAATGTCTGGATCTTCATCCTGCGCTTTATCGCGCCAGTCGCGATCCTGTTGATTCTGCTCTCCGGTCTTGGTCTGCTGAATTTCGGTAGCTGACCTGTTGGTATGAAATGCATAGTGAAAGGCGGGCCCAAAAGCCCGCCTTTTGTTTTTGGGCCTGCCATCCAATATCTGCGGGCGCAATGGTTCCCTCTCCAGAATGTCGGGTTGTTGGTCAATCTCGATACAGAGGCTTCGCAAAAGTGTCACATGGCCGATATATGAGTTTGGTCGCGCCTCTAAAGGGAGGCGGTCTGGACCGGAGTTTCATGCATGTCCTCTCACAGACATGTCGCGCGTGACATAACCTATGCCCATTCAGCGGAAACAAGACGGGGCCGTGCGGTTATCAAGCTGCTGGAAAACACAACCGGACGCTTGCAACTGATCAAGCGCGCGGATGGCTATGAACGTGACGTCGCCGCTGGCCGGGATTTCTGGGAAGTGATGGTGGAGCGCTATGGGCTCTCGCTGGATGTGATCGGCGGGCATTTGAGCAACATTCCGCGCTCAGGTCCGCTCATTCTTATTGCCAATCATCCCTATGGCATTCTGGATGGTCTCATGATGGGCCATATCCTGTCTGAATTGCGTGGTGATTTCCGCATTCTGGCCCACAAGGTGTTTCGCAAGGCTGACGACATCAATCGCATCATTCTGCCCATATCCTTTGAAGAAACCAAAGAGGCGGTGCGGCAGAATATCGAGACCCGCAAAAGCGCCTTGCAGTATCTGGGCGACGGCGGCGCAATCGGCATTTTTCCCGGAGGGACGGTGAGCACGGCCGCCAAGCCCTTCTCCCGCCCCATGGACCCCAACTGGCGGGGCTTTACCGCGCGCATGATTGGCAAGTCGGAAGCCACCGTGGTGCCGATTTTCTTTGACGGGCACACCTCGCGTCTGTTCCAGATCGCCAGCCATATGCATTATACCTTGCGCATGGGGCTGCTGATCAAGGAATTCAAGAAACGGGTTGGGACGCCGGTAAAAGTTGTGGTCGGTGAGCCAATCGGACGCGATGTGCTTGATCCCCTTTCCAAAGACAGCAAGGCCCTCATGGGGTATCTGCGCGAAGCAACCTATTCTCTTTCCCCCAACCCGTTTGAAGCCAGCGAAGTTGGGTTCGAATTCGAAGAGAAATACAGGCTTCGCGCCTGAGTGAACCTTCTTAGCTCAAGGTGCGCGCCCCAAATGCTCTGGCCCCGAATGGGGGCCAGATAGTTTTTGATCAGGAGCTTTATCGAGCGGAATAGACGAGAGGGAATTGGCGAGCACTGGTCTCCACGCCGTCACAATTCGGCTTTTCGCGATATTCCGTCAGGAAAAACTCCAAGGCCTCTCCTTCCACGGAACGCAACTGATAGGCCGCAAAGCTGCCGCAGGTACCATCCCCGTCATAAAATTCCGAGGTCACTGTGCCGCTTGCTGGGTCCATTTGAGGATTGCGGATCTCGTTGCTGCCATCATGGGTCTCGATTCCGGGCAGAGAGGGGAAGGGCAAGACGGTCGAATAGTCCGTATTGTCATTCATGCTGACCACATAGGTGGAGCTTCCCGTGCGGGCATAGAGGTTGCAGGGCACTTTCCAAAGGGTTATGGCGTCGCTGATGGCATAATGGGCGCCAATGCCTGCCGTTTGCTCCATTGCGCAGTCCGGCGCATCCCTGCGGATGGCATTGCGTATACCTCGCGGCACAGCATCGAGACTGTCAAAGGGGACCGCCTTGCCCAGCGGTACCGGATCGCCAAAGGGTGGATCGACCTGAATTACGCTGTTGCTTGCTGCCTTGTTCGGTTGAGGTTCTTGCGGGGCTTGTGTCTGTTCCGGCTGTTGCGGACAGAAAATGCCGCCCTTGACCGAGATCACGAAGGGGTAATGCTTGGCGCGGGTGATGGTTAGCTTGGCTTTATCGACGACGATGGCGTTGCCGGAGGTATGTTGATCCAGCACCTCTATGAGTGTGGTAAAAGTGCCTTTGGATGTGCGATAGAGCCGCAGAGGTTCCAGAGTCTGCCCGTTTGTTGCGCTGCTATCCTGACGTTGGAATTCATAGACGGTCTTGCCCACTTTCATCCATGCGGGCAATTCTTCTCCATCGTTGAAAGGGGCATAAAACACATAGGCATATTTGTCTGTTTCAGGCGCCTTGTTTGCTTGCCAGAAGGCAAGGTGACACCCGTTATGGCCTTCTATGACATTCTCCCCGAACAGCCGTAGATCAATGATTGGATCATTCTCCGCCGCCTGTACGCTGCCGCAGGAAAGGCCCAGCAGAGCCGCGCCGCACATACCGACCCAGTATTTTCTGTGGCTGCAAAGAAAGGACAGGGTAGAGGAAACAGAATATCGCAAGGCCATAGCGCTCTCCGGCGATGAAAAAGAAAAGAATATGGTCGCGATGCTAGGTGAAAAGGCACATTGGGTCTAGCGCCTATTTCTCCGTGCTCAGGCACAAAGGCAAGCGCGATTGTCTCATAAGCAAAAGGCCGCAGAGCGATCTGCCGGCCTTTGCGGGATGTGTCCGTTTGCAAAAGGGATCAAACGGCCGCGCGCCATTGCGTGCCCAGATTGGCCGCATTGCGGGCGCGGCGCCCGATTTCATGCCAATCCTTGGCGCGTATCAGATCGACAGGGGCAATCCAGCTGCCGCCGATCGCAAAGACATTGTCCTCGACAAGATAGTCATCGGCAGTGTCGGGGCTGATGCCGCCCGTCGGGCAGAATGAGACATCGCTCACAGGGCCGGCAATCGCGCGCAGCATCGGGATGCCATCTACGATGTTGGCCGGAAAAAGCTTCTGCTCCATGAAGCCGGATTCTCTGAGTGTCATGATCTCCGATAGCGTGGAAGCGCCGGGCAGAAAGGGCCAGTCGTGGAGCTTGAGAGCCTGTAACAGCTTTTCGGACACGCCGGGAGATACGCCGAACCAGCCTCCAGCGGCCTGGGCTGCATTGAGCTGCATTTCGGACAGAATGGACCCAACGCCGATCACGGCATCTTGCACCTGATTGGCGATGATTTCGATGGCCCTGAGCGCTTCGTGGCTGCGTAATGTTACTTCCAACACTGGCAGACCGTTATCGACAAGGCATTGCGCTAGAGGTTGGGCATCATCGGTATTCTCGATCACAAGAACCGGAATAACCTTTGTTCCTGAAAGGAGCGGGGAGACTTTTGGATGCATGGTATATCCCTTATGCTTTTCATTAGTAGGATTTACAAGCGAAGCATCATGGCAGATGTACTTGGTTTCTGTTTGATTTATATAAGAGTAGAAATGTCGAATTCTCTTCTGTTGGCTGGTTTGTATTGGCGAAGGTTGATATTCGCATTTCCTCTTGTTTTGAATTTATATCACAATTGAACAAACTCTGATCAATTTCCAGAAAATTGCGTTAATGATTTTACGCATATTTTTGTACCAGATATGCAATAGTCCGACGGATTGCAATCCGTCGGACTATTTGGCTTTGTCATCTGAATGCTGTCAGAGCAGGAGTCTTACTTCTGCGGCAGGAACCAGTTTGCTGCATTTTGGTAGCAAACATCGCGCACAAGCTTGTCGAGCATTTCTGTATCATTTGGCACATGGCCATTTTCTACCCAACGACCAACCATCTGGCAGACCAGACGACGGAAATATTCATGGCGTGGGAAGGACAGGAAGGAACGACTGTCCGTCAGCATGCCGATGAAATGGGAGAACAGACCCATCTGCGAAAGCTGGGTCATCTGGCGTTCCATACCGTTGAGCTGATCATTGAACCACCAGCCTGAGCCAGCCTGTACCTTGCCTGCAATTTCACCATCCTGGAAGTTGCCCGCCGTGGAGACGATGACTTCGTTGAAGGATGGGTTGAGGTGGTAGAGAACCGTTTTCGGCAGGTGACCATCACGGTCCATTTCGCCCATCAGCCCGTTCAGCTCGATAGCGATCGGACGGTCATTGATAGAATCTCCGCCAACATCCGGACCAAGTGACTTGAAGAGACGATGGTTGCTGTTGCGCACAGCGCCGATATGCAGCTGCATGACCAGATCGCGTTCATAATAAGCCTTGGACAGGTCAACAAACATGTTGGTCTGGAACTGGGCGATTTCCAGCTCGCTCAGTGCTTCGCCGGAAAGGCGTTTGGCGATGATCGCATCAAGGCTGGCTTCGTCAACCGGTTTGGCAAAGCGCAGAACGTCGATGCCGTGGTCGGTTGCTTTGCAGCCATGAGCTACAAAGTGATCAAGCCGTTCGATGAGGGCTTTCATCAAAGGTGCATAGCTGTCGACGGAATAGCCGACAATCTTGGCCAGATCTGCGATGAAACCGTCAAAGCCCGGCAGGTCGATCTTGTAGGCAACATCGGGACGGAAACTTGGAGCCACAACCATGTCACTGAGGCTTGCGTCTTCTGCTATCTGTTTGTGAAAGGCCAGATCGTCGCAAGGAGCATCGGTGGTGCCGACAAATTCAACCTTGAGCTGGCGCAGCAGGCCGCGTGCAGAGTGGCTGTCTTCAGCCAGCATGCCGTTTGCCTTTTCCCAGATCATGTCTGCGGTTTCTGGTGAAAGCAACTCATTGATGCCGAAATAACGCTGCAGTTCCAGATGGGTCCAGTGATAGAGCGGGTTGCCGAAGCATTTCGGGACAACGCTTGCGAAGGCGTCGAATTTTTCGCGGAAAGACGCTGTTCCAGAGCATTTTTCTTCTGGAATGCCAGCCCAGCGCATGGCGCGCCATTTGTAATGGTCACCTGCGAGCCAGGCTTCGCCGATGGTATCCCATTTCTTGTCATTCGCGATTTGCTCGGGGATGAGATGGTTATGATAGTCAACAATCGGCAGGCCAGCTGCAACGTCATGGTAAAGATGGCGCGCTGCTGCGGTGTCCAGCAGGAAATCAGGGCCTAGAAATGTTTGCATGGTATTTCTCCTGTCATGAGCGATGGACCGCATGAAAGTGAAGCCCTCAAATCAAGGATCTGAAGGCTTCTTGTAAATTGGCATCTCCTGATGGTCCTAAGAGAGCACGGCAGCCACAGTTGCCTTCGCACCCCTCTGAACCAAAGCAGCATAGGATGCTTTGATACGCGTCACAAAGTGAGTATCTTGGGCCAGTTTTGCAGGGAAAATTGCATCCATTTCCAAAACGCCGTTAATGTAAGCTTCCCAGTTTGGCAACTGCAGTGCCTTCTGTGCGATCTGATCGGCGAGAGGATCATTGATCGGCGTTGGCTGGCCATTTTCGTCTTCGCCGGTCATGAAGCGGAGCCAACCGGCAACACCCAGCGCCAGCAGCGGCCAGTCAGAGTCATGGTCCATGTGCCACGCAATGGAGGCCAGCATGCGCTGCGGCAGCTTCTGGCTGCCGTCAGAGGCAATCTGTGCGGTCTTGTGTTTGAGCTGGCTATTGGAGAAGCGCGCGATCAGCGCGTCTGCATAGGCATCCAGATCCACGTCTCCCGGAACAGACAGGGTTGGCTGCTGCTCCTTGACCATCAGGGTGTGGGCGGCTTTCTTGTAATGCTCGTCGTCCATGCAGGCATCAATGGTTTCATAGCCACCCAGATAGCCAAGATAGGCGAGGAAGGAATGGGCACCATTAAGGGTGCGCAGTTTCATTTCCTCAAAAGGCTCGACGTCTGGCACGAACTGGGCCCCGACTTCTTCCCATTGTGGGCGACCCTTGACGAAATTGTCTTCGATAACCCACTGACGGAACGGTTCACAAACGATGCCGTTCGGATCTTCCATGCCACCAAGGGTTTCCTTGATGAGAGCGCGGCTCTCGTCGGTGAGGGCCGGAACGATGCGGTCAACCATGGAGCAAGGGAATGTCACATGCGCCTTGATCCATTTGGCAAGTTCGGCATCCAGATTTTCAACGAAGCTCGTCACCGCCAGCTGACACAGCTTGCCGTTGGAGGGCAAGTTGTCCAGGCTTAGTATGGTGAAGCCGTCAAGGCCGGCATCACGGCGCCGACGCAGCGCTTCCACCAGCGCTCCGATGGCCGACTTCGGCGTATGCGGATTTTCAAGGTCATGCTTGATGGCCGGGTTGTTTTCATCCAGCTTGCCGCCTGCCAGACAATAGCCTTTTTCCGTGACTGTCATGGAAACGATGGCGACGTCTGGTTCAAGGAATGGGGCAAAGAAGGCATTCATGCCGCCGCGCTCTGGATGCGCGGTCTTGACGATGGACCCGATGATGCGCAGGTTGGAGCCGGCATCACCATGTTCCAGAACGCTATAAAGATGGTCATTTTCTTCCAACTGGGCGAAACGGTCGGCACCGAACAGGATGTCGCTGACAACGACGCCCCAGTCACTGGCCGGATGCTTCAGCAGGAAGTCTTGATGGTAGCTCATCCAGTGCGCACGGGCGAAGGCGCCAAAGCCCAGATGGATAAGGCGCGGACGCAGACCCTTGCGGTCATAGTCGGGCAATTGCGGGTTGCCCGGAGCGTTGAGCAAATCGGAAATGGTCATGAAAATCTCCAGATCAGAATGGCAACAGGGTGCCGGTTTTATAGGGGGCGCCAGCTACGGACAGCAGGCGGGAATCGCGGGTGGCAACGCTGACCTTGCAGCCCTCAAGGGCCGGATTGAACTGGCCGTCATGCAGCCATACAAGGTCGAGGGTGGTCGCCGTTTGGGTGACCTTGAAGGTCGTCAGACGATGGTTGCCCGAAAGCGCATCGACATTATCCACGTCATCCTCATAGGCTTCTGCTTCGAAGGTGCAGCTGGCATCGCCATGCAGCGGATAGATGACGATCTGGCGCAACTGGCCTTCAACCGAGCCAGAGCGCTTCACGCCCGGAGACAGGGTCAATACGGTGCCAGCCTTCACGAACAGCGGGATGGAACCAAGGGCCACCGGAACTGTGACTTCCTGACCGCCGTGGAAATAGTCCCCGGACCAGAAGTCATAATAGCCAACGCCATTATCCGGCAGGTAGAGTGTACGCGTCTTGGCGCCTTCTTCCACCACGTTCGCCACCAGCATGTCGCGACCAAGGAAGAAATCGTCGGTCGGCGCATAGCAGCGTTCGTCATGCTCATGGTCAAGGAAGGTTGGCCGGATCATCGGTTCGTCTTCTGCCACGGCCTTGTAGAGCAGGGTGTAGAGATAGGGCAGCAGGGTGTAACGCAGATTGATTGCGTTGCGGATATGGGCCGTTACCTCCGGATACATCCATGGCTCGTTGACCGTCTGGTCGTCATTCCAGCTATGAATGGTGAAGCGTGGGTGGAAGATGCCGTTCTGGACCCAGCGCACGAACAATTCCGGATCCGGACGATCGCCAGAAAAGCCACCAACGTCATGGCCGACATTGTAAAGGCCCGAAAGGCTCATGCCGAGGCCCATGCGGATATTATATTTGAGGCTGTTCCAGTTGGTGCGGTTATCGCCGGACCAGGTCTGTGCATAGCGCTGGATACCCGGGCAGCCGGAGCGGGAGATGAGATAGGCGCGTTTTTCAGGCGCAAACGCAACCTGTGCATCGTTGGACGCACGTGTCATCAGAAGCGGCTGAACCGGACGGATCAGGTTGATGTCGACCGCAGAGCCAAAGCCATCGCACTGGGCCTGACGGTCCCAGATCTCATATTCGTTATTGTCGTTCCAGGTGGAGTGGATGCCATAGTCCAGCAGGGCGGTCTTGACATTGTCGCGCCACCATTTCTGGGTTTTCGGATTGGTGAAGTCCAGATGGCTGCCTTCATCATCCCAGAAGACAGAGCGCTCGGCAGCTCCGGTGTCGCTATCCTTGATGAAAAGGCCCAGATTGTCCACTTCGCCATAGCGCGGATGGTCTTGCAGCAGGCAAGGCTTGATATTGGCAATCAACTCAAGGCCCGCATCGGCAAAGACTTTGGCCATGCCTTTTGCATCAGGCACCTTGTCCGTGTTCCAGTTGAACACATAGCGTTTCGGGCCGATGGAAGTGTAGCCGGAAGAAAGCTGGAAGCTGTCGCACGGGATGTCATGCTCCTGGATAAGGCGCACAAAGCCATGCAGCTGTTCCTGCGCATTGGGCGCATCGGTGTAGGACATGGTCGAGCCGGAATAACCCAAAGACCAGCGCGGCAAGAAGGCGGTGCCGCCTGTCAGCTGCGTATGGGTCTTAGTCAGTTCCAGAATAGAGTCTCCAAGGGCGAAATAGTAATCAAGATCGCCGTCTTCAGCGCGATAGGAGCGGAATGGTTGATGGTAATTGTCCAGCTCGTTGCCCAGATCAAACCAGCAAGGGGCCAGATTGTCGTAAAAGAGCGAATAGGACAGCCCGCTTTCCAGACGGGTGATCGTGAAAGGCACGTGCTTGTAAAGCGGATCGGTGGAGCTGGCACTATAGCCCATCGCATCCAGATTGCGCATTTCAAAGCGGCGACCGGAGCGTTCCAGTTCCCCTGATTTCTCGCCAAGGCCGTAGAAACGATCCGTCTTTGCGCGGCACAGGAAGTGGCTATGCGCATGATCCTTGCGGCCCAGCATATAGGCGCCGGTCGGGCGGTCTTCTGCAATCTTCTGCCATTCATCGCTGGCGTTGCTGCGCCCGAACCAGACCAGCCCCAATGGCTGACGAACAACCACTTTCAGGCAATCGGTCGCGAGCGTCACGCTGTCGCTATCGGTTTCGCAGGTAAAGGAGGGGCAGGAAAAGCCGTCGAGCGAGGCGCGATTGCGGCCTTCGAGGGGCGCATCGCCCTTGGGGGCAACGGTCCAGCTGCGGTCAAGACGATAACTGCCATCCTTGAGAAGCTGCACGCGAGCCATGCGGTCTTCAAGAATATCGATCTGCAGGCTGTGCCGTCCTTCGACTTCGAGCACTAGACCCGTTGCGGTCTGGCTTTTAAGCGTCCATTTTTTCAGCTGATACATGAAGGTCTCCCTGGGCTCTTTGTCGATAGCGCTTTTCGACCGGATATTGGATGAGCCGAATCTAGAGGATTTGCAGCAGCTCCTGCTGGCAGGAAATGCTGGTTCATATGGGGCAAGTGGCGCAAGCCAGGCTGAACCTGCCATCAGGTCAACCGGGCCATCACTCGCTGGTTTCTGACTTGTCGCGTCAGGTATCGGTGCGGGATGGCGACGCAGCTTGAAAAGAGGCCGCCATCCTGTTCGTCAGGCTGATCTGTTAGCCGCCGTAGCCAAGGAAAAAGCGTGGCAGGACCAGGGACAGCTCGGGAATGTAGGTGACTGCCATGAGAAGGACGACCAGCACTGCATAGAAAGGCAGCATTGGTTTGAGGACCTTGGCAATGGGAACCTTGCCGACCGAGCAACCAATGAACAGGGCAGACCCAACCGGCGGCGTGCAGATGCCGATGCAGAGGTTGAAAGTCATCATGACACCGAAGTGAACCGGATCCATGCCCAGATCCTGAACCACTGGCAGGAAGATCGGGGTGAAGATCAACAGGGCTGGTGTCATGTCCATGAAAGTGCCGATGATCAGCAGAGCAAGGTTCATTACCAGCAGGATGACGATCGGGTTATCGGAAATCGACAGCAGAGCGTCGGAGATGTAGAAAGGAATATCCGAGAAGGCCATGGCCTTGGACATACCGATCGAGCAGCCGATCATCAGCAGCACGATGGAGGTGGTGACAGCCGATTCCAGAATGATTTTCGGCAGGTCGCGCACAGAGATTTCGCGGTACCAGACCAGAGCGAGGAACAGGGTGTAGACCACAGCAACCGCAGAGGCTTCCGTCGCGGTGAAGATACCGCCGATGATGCCGCCCATGATGATGATGATCAGGCCCAGTGGCAGAATGGCTGCCTTGGTCTTTTCGCACATTTCCTTGCGGGTCGGCTTCTCCGCTACACCATAGCCACGTTTCTTGGCGATGATGCCAGCAACGATCATCAGTCCGAGCCCCATCAGCATGCCAGGCAGATAGCCAGCCACGAACAGGGCGGCAATGGAAGTACCACCGGTGATGAGGGAGTAAACGATGAAGGTGGTTGATGGCGGGATCAGAAGGCCGGTCGGGCAGGAGGCAATATTCACGGCTGCGGAATAGGCTGGATCATAGCCTTCCTTCTTCTGCAGCGGAGACATCACACCACCCACAGCAGCAGCCGAAGCAACCGCCGAGCCGGAGATCGCCCCGAACATCATGTTGGCCAGCACGTTACAGTGGGCTAGTGAACCGGGCAGGCGCCCGCCGAGGATCTTGGCAAATTCAATCAGGCGCATGGCGATGCCGCCACGGTTCATGATATTGCCAGCCAGAATGAAGAAGGGGATCGCCAGCAAGGTGAAGCTGTCAAGGCCGGAGGCCATCTGCTGGGCGACGATAAAAATCGATTGGTCGAACGACATGTCGATCACCATAAAGGTGAACATGGTCGCGATACCGATTGCAAAGGAAATAGGAACGCTGAATGCCATCAGGACGATGAAGATCGAAAACAGCGTGATTGTTGCTTGCCATTCCATGGTTTGGTTACTCTCTTTTCGATCCGTTAGTCTATTTCAACTGGGGTTGGCTCGGAGCTTTCTTCGCTCTCTTCCCCGCTTTCTGGCGAAAACAGTTCAACGATCAACGCTGCGCAGTAAAAGAGCATCATGGCGCCCGAGAAGGGAATTGCGCCATAGACATATCCCATTGGCAGACGAAGAGCCGGGGTCATCTGGCCGGATTCAAGGGTCTTGAACATCAGCTCAAGGCCGCCATAGAGCATCACGACACCTGCGAAGGCTGCAACAATCAAGAGAACAGCCAGACGAATATAACGAACTGCGGGGCCGTCAATGATCAGGGTTATGATGTCAATCGCCAGATGCCGCTTGAGGCCGAGCGTATATGCGGCGCCCACAAAGGCGACCCACATGAAGAGAAAACGTGCGATCTCATCGGTGGTGGTGCTCGGTGTTCCTAGAATAAAACGTGAGACCACCTGCCAGACAACGCAGATGACAAGAATGGTAAAGACCAGAACGGTCAGGGTTCCCAGAACCGCATTTACCAGGCGAACAGCTTGCTTCATGGCTGCACTCCAATAGCTGTTTGTTCTCAGCTCGAACCAATCGAGCGCGAAATGACTGCCCCTTGGAAGAGAATTGGTCGGCCAAAATTATCAACAGCCGTTCCCAGGTTGACAGCGAGTGGCTCGACCAAAAGTTGAAGAATATCTTTTCTCCAGTCGGTATCGCCACGCGAAATCGAGGGATGCAGATCAGCAGCAAATCGGCCTGCATTCGTATGGCTTGAAGGAAAGTTGCTATATATCAGTTACATAGCGGTTTTCTAAAAGCATCTCTTACAAAATGTCCGCAGACTTGGTGTGCCATTCGGCATCTCTGTTGGCTATACACATTGCTCAAAAAACAAAATTGGTCAACCAAAATAAAAATTGATTGACAAAAATTTCAAAATGAAGAATTGTTTGGTCAACCAAAAATGAGATATTGGTTAGACCGGTTGAGGTGTCTGTGGTCAGCACAAGAACTGATTGCAATTATGCCTTGGTTGGATGAATGGCATCCCGCTTTCATTTGCAGGGATGCAAGGCAAACAAACCGACTGAGATTTCATTCGGGAGGGAAAAATGACTCGTAAGCTTTCCATTATTAGTGCTGTCGTTGGTGCAGCTTTCGCTTTGACTGCAACGGCAGCAAGCGCTGTTACCTTGAAGATCAGCCATAACAACCCTGAAGATCATCCTGTCCATAAATCCATGGAATTCTTTGCAGATCGCGTGAAAGAGCTGACCAATGGCGACGTCAAAGTGCGCATCTACGCCAACGCCCAGCTTGGTACGCAGCGCGAATCCATGGAACTGGTCCAGAACGGCACTCTGGCCATGGCAAAATCCAATGCTTCCGAACTTGAAGCATTTGAAGAATCCTACAGCGCACTGAACCTGCCCTATCTCTTCACCTCCGAAGATCACTTCTTTAAGGCTCTTGGCGGCGAAATCGGCGACGACATTCTGATGTCTTCCAAGGACAAGGGCTTCATTGGTCTGACCTACTACTATGAAGGGGCCCGCTCCTTCTATGCCAACAAGGCAATCAAGACGCCTGCTGATCTGAAAGGCATGAAAATCCGCGTGCAGCCATCCCCTTCGGCTATCCGCATGGTTGAGCTGCTTGGTGGCAACCCGACCCCGATCACTTGGGGTGAGCTCTACAGCGCTTTGAAACAGGGTGTTGTTGATGGTGCTGAAAACAACCCGACCGCGATGACCACTGCGCGTCATGGTGAAGTGGCCAAGATCTTCTCCAAAGACGAACATACCATGATCCCTTCCGTTCTGGTGATGTCCACCAAGAAATGGGACCGTCTGACCGAAGACCAGCAGAAAGCTGTGAAGCAGGCTGCGCGTGAATCCATGGATTACCATCGTACCCTCTGGAACGAAATCGTCACCAAAGAGATCCAAAAAGCCAAGACTGATCTGGGTGTTGAATTCATCGAAGTCGACAAAGCGCCTTTCATCGAAGCCGTTATGCCGATGCATGAAGAACTGGCTGCCAAGTCCGATCGTCTGGCTGACCTGATTTCACGCATCAAGGCTGTCAAATAAGAACTGGCTTTAAAGTCAGGCTCAGGTTCGGCAAAAGGCATTTGCCTCTTGCCGGTACCAAACTCTCAAGCATGGCGGGCGCCTTTCCGCCATGTTTTTCCCGCCCTGCCCGGGACCCCTTGAAAGAACAGGCAGGCTATTGCAATAACAGGAAGTTACCAATGGTTCTCGAGCGATCTGAATTGGCGGAAAATGCCCTCCAGTGCCTTCATGATGAAGCCTATGACGCGCCCTACAATTGGCAGAATCTCAATCATGAAACGTTGCTGTTTGTTGGTGGCCGCGAAGGTGAGAGCCTTGATGGAGCCTGGAACTTCTGTGTGGACCTGCTGGATACCGGCTTGCGTCAGAAATGGTTCGAAATGGACCAGATGGCTCCCGAAGAACGCATCGAGCCATATGACTATGACCCCTATATGGGCGAGCAGGTTGTGGTGCCTTCCAACTGGCAGATGTTGAAAGACAAATGGTATTTCTTTGAAGGCAGCGCCTGGTACAGCCGCTCCTTTAATGCCGCCCGCCTTGGTGCGGACGAGCGTAAATTCCTGCGTATCGGTGCTGCGCAATATGACTGCAAGATTTTTCTCAACGGTGAATTTCTGGGCAACCATTATGGTGGCTCCACTCCCTTCTGCGTCGAGCTGACAGAAAAGCTCCGTCAAGGAGAGAACTGGCTGATGCTTTGCGTCAACAATACCCGAACCCTGGATCGGGTGCCGATGCGCAACACAGACTGGTTCAACTATGGTGGTGTCTATCGCGAGGTTGAGCTTTACACCACGCCCAAGACCTTCATACGTGACTTTTTTGTCAGCCTCGTGCCGGACGGGACCTATAGCCGCATTGCCATTGAGGCTGTGATCGATGGTCCAGATGCTCAGGGGTCCCAGATTGATATTCAGCTCCCCGATCTCGGCATTGATACAGTCATTGCAGCTTCCCAAGATGGCTTGGTGAAAGCCGAGATTGAAGCCAGCCCGGAACTATGGTCTCCCTCAAACCCGCGCCTTTATGACGTTATCGCGCGCCTTGGCGAAGACGAAGTGCGTGACCGGATTGGCTTTCGCCAGATTGAGCAGGTCGGCGCTGGCTTGTTGCTGAACGGAAAGCCGCTTTTTCTGCGGGGCATTTCCGTGCATGAAGATGACAAGGTCAAGGGCAAGGTGACAAACAAGGAAGATTTGGAGCGTCGCTTCGCGCATGCCAAGGATCTCAACTGCAACTTCCTGCGTCTGGCTCACTATCCTCACCATGAAATGGCCGCCAGGATGGCCGATGAGCTGGGCTTCCTCCTATGGGAAGAAATCCCTGTTTATTGGGCAATCGACTTTGAAAATCCGGCGACTTTCAAGGATGCGCAGAACCAGCTGATGGAACTGATCAAACGTGATCGCAACCGCGCCAGCGTCATCATCTGGTCTGTCGGCAACGAAAACCCGGATACCGATGCTCGCCTTGATTTCATGCGCCGCTTGTCAGAAACCGCAAAACAGCTAGACCCGACACGGTTGACATCTGCGGCTTGTCTGATCAACCACGCAAAGAAAAAGATTGAAGATCGCTTGTCGAATTACATCGACGTGATTGGGATCAATGAATATTACGGCTGGTATGAGGAAAACTTTGAAGATCTCGTTGAAATCGGCGTGAACTCTTCTCCTGACAAACCGGTTGTCATTTCCGAAACTGGAGCGGATGCCGATATCAGTGCGACGGGGCCAAAGAAAGGGCTCTTTAGTGAAGCCTATCAGACCGAGGTCTACGAAAAACAGATCGCAACCTTGCGGGAACTTGAGTATGTCAAAGGGATTTCTCCTTGGATTCTCTACGATTTCCGCGTGGAGCGCCGTCAGAATGTCTTCCAGCGGGGAGGCAACAAGAAGGGGCTGATCGACGCTGACAAGGCGACCAAGAAAGAAGCATTCCACAAGCTCGCGGCCTTCTATGCCGAGAAGCGAATGGAAGGTGAAGAATAACACAAGAAGTCCGAATCAGGACCGTAAGGCGCAGCATGACCCAGTCGCCGCCGGTCAGGGATCGGCAAGAAGCAAAGCGCAGGGACCACACATGTTTCATGTGCCTCCTGCCGTGGCTAGCGAGGGCCTAGGATGATCACGGATACAGGTAAGAGACGCTATCAGGAAGTTGCCGAAGCGCTGAAAAAGGAAATGATTGATCAGTCCCTCTCTGTGGGTACGCGTTTGCGCACGGAAAGGCAGATTGCGGAAGATTTCGATGTATCGCGTTCGGTTGTCCGTGAAGCGATCATCATGCTTGAAATCGAAGGCCTCGTTTCGGTGCGCAAAGGGTCGGGCATCTATATCGAGCGCCTGCCCAATCAGTCTGAAAAGAACGCCACTGCACGATCGGATATTGGACCCTTTGAGCTGCTGCAGGCCCGCCAATTGCTCGAGAGCAATATTGCGGCCTTTGCTGCAACCATGGTGACCAAGAATGATATCCAGCGCATGCAGGAAGCTCTGGACATGGAAATTCAGGCCATTGAATCCGGCAAGGCCGACTATGACGGCGATGAATGGTTTCACCGCCTGATTGCCGAATCCACCCAGAATGGCGTGCTGATCGATATGGTCAACGATATGTGGCGCCTCAGAAAAGGCAACCAGATCTGGGATGGCCTGCATGCCCGTATTTTTGATGAGAGCTACCGCCAGAAATGGCTGGATGATCATCAGCAAATTCTCACCGCGCTTAACCGCAAGGATCCGGGCAAGGCCCGCGATGCCATGTGGAACCATCTGGAGAATGTGCGCAACACGCTTCTTGTTCTCTCCGATGTTGAGGACCCGAAATTCGATGGAGATCTGTTCAAGACGCCCAAGGTCGTCAAGCTGAACAAATAATAGGCCGGTCCAGCCAAGTTGGTGTGGCGAAACCGGCAAGAAACCCTGCTCCCGATTGCAAATGATCCGCAGACCGGAGCATCTAAACTGGAAATAAGAGGCTAAAAATGAAACAGACCTGGCGCTGGTACGGGCCTAACGATCCGGTCACCCTTGACGATATCCGTCAGGCTGGGGCTACCGGCATTGTTTCCGCTTTGCATGACGTTCCAAACGGCACTGTTTGGAGCCGCGAAGCGATTGCCGAGCGGAAAAAGATCATCGAAGACAAGGGGCTTGTTTGGTCTGTTGTTGAGTCCATTCCGTTGCATGAAGACATCAAGCTGCAGCGTGGAGATTACAAGACCCTGATTGCTAACTGGGGGGAATCCCTGCGCAATCTGGCCTTGGAAGGCGTCAACAACATTTGCTACAACTTTATGCCCGTTCTGGACTGGACCCGGACCGATCTGGCTTGGGAACTGCCAACCGGCGCGCGCTGCCTGCGCTTTGATGCGGATCGGTTTGCTGCCTTCGATCTTTATATTCTCGAGCGTGCAGAAGCACAGGACGAATATACAGACGAAGAAAAAGCCTCTGCCAAGGCCTGCTTTGATGCGATGAGCCAGGAAGACAAGGATCTTCTGGTGCGCAACATGATCGCAGGTCTACCTGGCTCCGAAGAGAGCTACACCATTGAGCAGTTCCGTGCCCAGCTCAATCTCTACAAGGAGATTGATGCGGACAAGCTGCGCGAGCATCTGGCTGAATTTCTCAACACTGTTCTGCCAATTGCCGATGAAGTGGGGGCCGTTATGGCCATCCATCCGGATGATCCGCCCCGTCCGCTGTTCGGTCTGCCGCGCATCGTCTCCACCGTTGAAGACATGCGGGCTCTCAGGGCCATCAACCCGAGCCCGGCCAATGGCTTTACCCTGTGTACCGGTTCCTACGGTGTGCGCGGTGACAATGACCTTATGGCAATGATTGATGAATTTGCTGACTTCATTCACTTCTTCCATCTGCGTTCTACCAAGCGCGATGGCAAGAGCTTCTATGAAGCAAACCATCTGGAAGGCGATGGCAATCTGGTTGAAGTCATCAAGCACTTCAAGAGCGTGGAAGACAAGGTGGGCAAGTCGATTCCGTTCCGCCCTGACCACGGCCACCAGATTCTTGATGATCTAACTCGTCGCTCCAACCCGGGCTATCCGGCGATTGGACGATTGAGAGGGCTTGCCGAATTGCGCGGCGCGATGGTCGCTCTTGGTGGCAATCTCGACTAAAAAAGATGAGGCGCGCAATCTCCAGCAAGCAAACCTGCTTTGAGATTGCGCGCCGGCTTTTTCTCCCCCGCTCCGCGAGCGGGTGCGCATCTGCGGCACACTTCCCCACCCTTTTTAACACCAAGCGTCCAGATAGGGCTCGAAGCTCCTTGCGGCAGCATGTGAATGGATGGTGAAGTGCTTGCTCTTTTGAACAATTTTCACTATGCAAGCGATGTAAGTTCCTAAGAAACAAAAGCTGGCAAATCGTTCATTTTTTCAGGATTCATGTAAAATTGCTTTATTTTGCTTGCGAATGTTGGACTAAACGAATTAGCTTTTGACCAATAAATGGAACAAGCCTTTTGGGAACAACAGGGAGATATTTTCTATGATGAAAAATTCTATTGCAGCCCTATTGCTGGCCGGGGTGTGTGCACTTCCGCTCGCAGCGACGACTGCAGCGGCAGAAGTCGTGTATCACCGAGGGAATGCTGCTGATCCGGAAACTCTTGATCAACACAAGACACAGACCGTCTATGAAGCGCATATTCTGCGCGACCTGTATGAAGGTCTTTTGACCTATAGCGCTGATGGCAAATGCGTAGCTGGTGTTGCCAAGTCTTGGGATGTCTCCGAAGATGGCATGGTTTATACCTTCCATTTCCGCGATGATGCAAAATGGTCCAATGGCGATCCGGTGGTCGCAAGTGACTTTGTTTATTCGCTGCGCCGCATTGAAGATCCGGCAACGGCAGCCCAGTATTCAACAATCATGTATCCGATTGTGAATGCCGAGAAAGTCAACAAGGGCGAGCTGCCAACCGAAGAGCTCGGTGTAAAGGCAATTGATGATGCCACTCTGGAAATCAAGCTGAATGCGCCTACCCCGTATTTCCTGGGGCAGCTTTGCCATCAGTCTGCTCTGCCTGTGCATCCGGCAAGTGTTGAGAAATATGGTGACGATTTCTCCAAACCGGGCAACATGGTTTCCAACGGTGCCTTCACTCTGGCTGAGTTCGTTCCGAACAGCCATGTGAAAGCCGTCAAGAACCCGCTATACCGTGACGCTGCGAATGTGAAAATCGACGCTGTCATGTATTATCCGACCGAAGACCGTGGGGCCGCTCTGCGCCGCTTCCAGGCTGGCGAGCTGGATTCCAACAACGATGCTCCGATCGAGCAGGTCGATTTCATGCGCGAAAATCTGGGTGACCAGTTCCGCGTAGCGCCTTATTTGGGCACCTACTATTATGCCGTGAACACCACGGAAAAAAAGCTGGCCGATCCGAAAATCCGTCGCGCCCTGTCCATGGCTATCGATCGTGAATTTATCGCCGACGATATCTGGGGTGGCACCATGCTGCCGGGTTACTCGCTCGTTCCTCCTGGAATTGGCAACTATGGCGAGCCTGCCTATGCCGACTTCAAGGGCATGGATCAGTTCGACCGCGAAGACAAAGCAAAAGCTATTCTGGAAGAAGCCGGTTACACCGAAGACAAGCCGCTTGAAGTGGAAATCCGTTACAATACTTCGGAAAACCACAAAAATACGGCTGTTGCCATTGCAGACATGTGGAAACAGATCGGTGTGAAAACCACGCTGCTTAACACCGACACCAAAACCCACTATGCGAACCTGCGCGAACATGCTCCGTTCGACTTTGCGCGCGCTGGTTGGATCGGCGACTATTCCGACCCGCAGAACTTCCTGATGCTCGTTGAATCGGATTCCGGCTTCAACTATGCACAGTGGAAGAATCCTGAATATGATGCGCTGATGGACGAAGCTGCAAAGACCGTTGATCTCGACAAACGCGCTAAGACTCTCTTCAAAGCAGAAAAGATCTTCGCGGAAAATCAGCCTTATCTGCCGCTGCTTTACTACAGCTCCCTCAGCCTTGTCTCCGACAAGCTGCACGGCTGGAAAGATAACCTGCTGAACGTTCATCCTTCTCGCTGGATGTCCAAGGACTAAGCCGTTAGAAATCGCGAAGGGCTGCCTTTTAGGCAGCCCTTTTGTGTACAATTGTGGCTTTAACGTTCGCTTTTTGTGGACGGACTGCTAGAATTGCCAAGCAAAAAGCGATACGGCTTCATAAGAAAAATAAGAAGTGAACCTCGGACGTGCTTTCGCAATTTATGCGGCCGTCAAGATGTCTTCGATTTCAAAAGCCTCAATGATGTCGACGAAAAGTCAGGTCCGGGTATCCGATGAGACTGCACCTATGCCTCCGATCGGGGGAAGGGGAGCAGGCAACTTCATTCAGAAGGACGCATTATGCTGCGATATGTGTTCAAGCGACTGCTAACCGCGATTCCGACATTGTTTATCATTGTCACGCTTTCCTTTTTCCTCATCCGCGTGGCCCCCGGCGGGCCGTTTGATCTGGAGCGTCCGCTCGATCCAAAGGTGATGGAAAATCTCAATAAGATCTACAATCTCGATAAGTCCCTGCTGGAGCAATATTTCATCTATATGAATAATGTGCTGCACGGCAATTTGGGCCCGAGCTTCTTCTTCCGCGATTTCTCGGTCGCCGAAATGTTTGGCAACGGATTGCCAATATCGATCGAAATTGGCGGATATGCGCTGTTGATGGCGATTCTCGTAGGGGGAGCACTCGGTGTCTGGGCCGCTCTCAAACAGAACCATCTGCCGGACTACTCGGTCATGACGGTTGCGACCATGGGCATCACCATCCCCAACTTCGTTGTCGCGCCGATCCTGACGCTGCTCTTCGGGGTGATGCTGGGATGGTTGCCTGTTGGTGGCTGGAACAATGGCGCCTGGGAAAACAAGATTTTGCCGATTGTGACCTTGGGCTTGCCTCAGGTTGCCGTGGTTGCGCGCCTCACTCGTGGCGCCATGATCGAGGCCCTGCGCTCGCACCATATCCGAACGGCTCGTGCCAACGGCTTGCCCGGTTGGATGGTCGTTGTGGTTCACGCCCTGCGAGGCGCCTTGCTGCCAGTGGTTTCTTATGCTGGTCCGGCAGCGGCTGCCCTGCTCACGGGGTCTGTGGTGATCGAAACCGTCTTCGGTATTCCCGGTGTTGGCCGCTATTTCGTGCAAGGCGCGCTCAACCGCGACTATCCTCTGGTCATGGGCACCGTGATTGTGATTGCGGTCTTCATCATGGTCTTCAACCTGATCGTCGACCTGCTTTATGCTTGGCTCGATCCACGCGTGCGCTACGATTGAGGGAACAATGAATAACAAAACTTCAAAAACCAAGGCCGGACAGGCAGCCGAAAAGCTGGTTGAAGCGCAAGTGGGCCGCTCCCTGTGGGATGACGCATGGGCCCGCCTGAAGGCCAACCGTGCAGCAATGACATCTTTTGTCGTGCTGTTTGTCATAGCCATAGCCTGCTTCATTGGCCCTTTCTTCACCGGTCACCAGTATGACACTGTCTACCGGAACTATGTGAAAGTGCCCAGTTCTCTGGCTGCTTATCCGCGCGATGATGAAATTGCACCAGCTCTCGAAAAGGTGCTCAAGCGCGCACGGCTGACCGCTGATAATATCGAAATTGCCGATAAGGAAGTGATCGTAAAGGCCACCTCCAAGCGTGCGATTAGTGAGAAAGCCGTACGCTATTTCGATCGCTCAGATCTCTTCAAGCAGGCAGCTTTCTCCAACTTTTCCGCAGACAAGAAAAGTGTGACGATCACGGCCAAGATTGATCGGATCCATTTCTATTTTGGCACCGACGCCAATGGGCGCGACTTGTTGACCCGAACGCTGATCGCCGGACGGATCTCGCTGATCATCGGCTTGCTCGCCTCCGGTGTGGCCCTGCTTATCGGGGTGACTTACGGATCGCTGTCTGGCTATTTCGGCGGCAGGGTGGATCTTGTCATGATGCGCGTCGTCGATGTGCTCTATTCGCTGCCCTTCATTTTCTTCGTGATTCTGCTGGTGGTCTTCTTCGGGCGAAACTTCATCTTGATGTTCATAGCCGTGGGGGCTGTTGAATGGCTTGACATGGCGCGTATCGTGCGCGGCCAGACTCTGTCCATCAAGCGGCAGGAATATGTGCTTGCTGCCGAGGCCATGGGTGTCGGGGCAGGGGGTATCCTGCGCCGTCATATCATTCCCAATACCTTGGGACCGGTGGTCATCTTCGTGACGCTTCTGGTGCCAAAGGTCATTCTGCTCGAGAGCTTCCTGTCTTTCCTTGGACTGGGGGTGCAGGAGCCCATGACCTCATGGGGTGTTCTGATTTCAGAAGGTGCACGCAACTTGCAAGGGGCAAGCTGGATGCTGATTTTCCCATCCATCTTCCTGACGGCAACGCTGTTTGCACTGAATTTCATTGGTGACGGTCTGCGCGATGCGCTGGACCCCAAAGATCGATAGGAGCACGGGACAATGACAGATACCAAAACACCTCTGCTCGATATCAACGATCTGCATGTGCATTTTGAAACCAATAGCGACAAGGATGTGTATGCCGTGCGCGGCATTCACATGCATATCGAAAAGGGCGAAACGGTCGCCGTGGTTGGAGAATCCGGGTCGGGCAAAAGCCAGGTCATGATGTCCGCCATGGGCCTTCTGGCCGATAATGGTTGGGTGGAAGGCTCGGTGAAATATAATGGGACCGAGATTCTGGGGCTCTCCAAGCGCAAACTGAACAAATATCGTGGTTCCAAGATGACCATGATCTTTCAGGAGCCCATGACCTCGCTTGATCCGCTCTACACCATCGGACGGCAGATTTGCGAACCATTGCGCGTGCACCAGAAAATGGACAAAAAGAGAGCCATGGCGCGTGCACTGGAGCTGCTTGAGCTGGTGGGGATCCCCGAGCCTAAAGATCGGTTGAAATCCTATCCTCATGAAATGTCGGGTGGGCAGCGGCAGCGCGTGATGATCGCCATGGCGCTTGCCAACGATCCGGATCTGCTCATTGCCGATGAGCCGACCACAGCGCTGGATGTCACCATTCAGGCCCAGATTCTGCAGCTGCTGGCAGATCTTCAGAAAAAACTGGGCATGGCCATTCTCTTCATCACCCACGATCTCAACATCGTCAGGCGCTTTGCCGATCGAGTCTATGTGATGAAAACCGGGGAAGTGGTCGAAGAAGGCAACACTGCAGAAATCTTCGACAATCCGAGCCATGACTATACCAGAATGCTGCTTTCTGCCGAACCGGAAGGGACCAAGGAAGCGCCGGATACGGGCGCACCGATCTTGTTGGAAGGCAAGGGCGTCAATGTGAACTTCAATATCACATCGGGTCTTTTCGGATCACAGACGCATGTGCTGCGCGCGGTCAACAATGTTGATATTCGCCTGCATCAAGGGCAGACAATCGGCATCGTGGGAGAATCGGGCTCAGGAAAATCCACCCTCGGGCGGGCACTCTTGCGGCTGACGGATATCAGCGGCGAAGTGTTGCTTGATGGTGTCGATATGAGCCAGATCGCGGGAGAAGCTATGCGGGAACACCGCAAGCGTCTGCAACTGGTCTTCCAGGATCCCTTTGGCTCCTTGTCTCCGCGCATGATGGTCGGGCAGATCATCACCGAAGGTCTGCTGGTGCATCATCCGGAACTGTCGTCCAAGGAACGAGATTTGCGAGCCATAGAAGCGCTGGAGGAGGTGCAGCTTGATCCTTCCATGCGCAACCGTTACCCGCACGAATTTTCCGGTGGGCAGCGCCAGCGTATCGCCATTGCGCGTGCCATGGTGCTCAAACCAAGGATCGTGGTTTTGGATGAGCCAACATCCGCTCTTGATCGATCAGTACAAAAGCAGATCGTTGATCTGCTGAAGGATCTTCAGGAAAAGAACAACCTCTCCTATATCTTCATCTCGCACGACCTGACGGTCGTAAGGGCCATGTCTGATTATGTGATGGTCATGAAGCAGGGCGTGATTGTGGAAGAGGGTCTGACGGAGCAGATTTTTGATGCGCCAAGAGAACTCTATACCAAGCAATTGATGGCTGCTGCATTCGATCTGGAGCCGATCTCTGCCTGATCATCCCCTTTAAGAACGAACAAGAGGCGCCGGCAACGGCGCCTTTTTTTGTGCGCCCAACATGGTTGCGACGGACATAGCTTGGCCTATGAGGGGCTAGACACGGTGTTGTTGGGAGGATTCGGCTTGGCAAAAGCCAGTATAGATATGCTGCTGGTTCGCCACCTTAATGGCATTTGAGCGTGAATCTCGCCTTGCGTCTGTGGATAAAGGCGCGTCAAAACGCGCATAAACCGCCCGATACGACGAATTTACAATGTGACAATTGCTGAAAGCTTGTAGGTGGGCTTTTCAAAGAAAATTTCTGCTGATATAAATTTCGTCACGGAGCAAGCACTACCCGTCAGGTGTCGCAAGCAGTAAAGCTTAGACAGGTAACCAAACTCGCCCCGTGACGACAGTGTCCACCATGTGTCGCAAGCAGTAAGGTGGACAGACTGTAACCATTCAAGCTGTTGACGCAGCATCAAATGGTATCTCTATGTTTCGGCATATTAGGAATTCAAATTCCTAATATGCCGCACATTGAAACTCTTCTCCAAAACAATCAAAAAATCTTCGCATCCAAATGATGATGCACCGACTATTTGCGTTCAGAGCTTAGTCATAAGTCGGCGCATTTTCGGAAACCAAACTCCAATTACAAACTGGCAACTAGAGGGTGTTTGACCAAAGCGCCATTACGAAATGACATTTTGTGTAAGATGAAAATAGACAAACAGACATTGATTGTCAATCTTTAAGGGGAAAAAAATTTACAGTATTCAGGATTTCGTATATTGTTCCTTATCGAAAAATAATTTTAATCGCCAAAGTTAATATATTTCGACGATAGGCGATATTGCAGTCCAGATTTTTTAAAAACAGGGGAAGCACATTCGTGTCGCAGGGGATGTGTCGCAAGCAGGATGACAAACACAAAAGATAAGGTTATTCAGGCCGCGCAAGAGTTGATTTCGCGCTATGGCTACAATCGTACTTCTATGACAGACGTTGCCAAACATGCAGGTCTGTCTCGACAGACCGTCTATGCTGTTTTTGCCAACAAGGAGGATCTGTTTGCTGAAACTTCATATCATGTCTTTCGAGAGCATTTGAGAAATACACGGGAAGAGATCACACATTGCACCTCTCTGGCTGATCAATTGAATATCTATTTCGAGCATATGGTTGTTCGGCCTTTCATCTTCTTACAGAAGCATCCAGAGGCGATAACGCTCTGGAATGACGCCGATATGAACAACCATCCGGCGATTGCCAAGCTCAAGCAGGAGCATAAGCAATTTCTTGCCGAACTTCTGGTTCCCTACACCAAATATATCGGCGCTTCGGGGCAATGTCCTGCCCATATGGCTGAATTCATCATCATGACATGCCGGGAAATGAAATGCGGTAGGGCCAATTCCATTGAGGAACTAAACCGCCTACTGGATACGCTATCGGCCTCCATTCTGGCGCTGACATCCCAAGGGGAAGAGGCCGCTTGAAAGGATAAGCAGGACTAGCGCCTGAATAGAATAGCAGCTTGATTTCCATAGCCGGGCTCCTCTTTTCCAGGGCTCGGCTTTTTCGTGGCTGCATGAGGCTCTGGAACCCTTTAAAGATAAAAAAGTCCCGAGAGCGATGCTCTCGGGACCCAACTATCAGAAACAGTATTAACTGTTCTTAGAAGTCACGCTGCAGACGCAGTTTGCCTTCCCAATTGTCATAGTCGGCTGTGGTAGATGCAGTTTCGAAGTCACGATCGGTATACTGGACACCGGCGATAACTTTGAGGTTTTTAACTGGCTTGTAGCCAAGTTCTGCAGAAGCGGTCCACTGATCGAAATCGTTAGCTGCGCCCTGATCGTCATATTCAGCATAGCCGCCGGAAATAACGGTCCACAGGTTGTCAGCGAAAGCATATTTCAAGCTTGCGGATACACCATACAGTTCGTTGAGTTCGTACTCATTTTTAGCTGTATCAAGGGTAGCATCAGCCATGTAGGTTGAATCGTTGATGCCGTTCCAGCCCATTGCACCTTTGGTGTAGAAGCCGTTCAGAGCGAAGTTGGAACCAGCAGACAGCATGTCGAGGTTGAAGATACCACCTGCAGCTACGGAATATACAACGTCGTTGTCATACTGTGCATCGCTATAACGAGCTTCGCCAACGATACCGCCAACAGATACAGAACCCCAAGCCTGATCAACTTTCAAGCGGGCAACCACGGTAGGCATGGACTGACCAGCAAAGCCATCACCGGTGGCAGTGCCGTTCAGGTCGCCAAGGTTTTGGGTGTTTGCGATACCCAGAGTAGCGGTTACGCCGTTACCGAAGGCCATGTTATAGCCCATCTGAGCAACATCGATATCGCCCAGATCATAGTCGCCGCCGTACATGTCGCCTACATAGTCAACAATGCCACCGGAGGAGAGGTAACCAGCATAGAAGCCACCCAAAGACAACCATGCTTTAGCAATTTTGATGTTACCGTCATGTTCGCCTTCGATACGAACGCGAGAAGCAAGAGTGCCCAGTTCGGTTTCTTCTTTAGCGTCGAAGTTTACCTGACCACGTGCCCAGAGGTTGAATTTGTCAGCAGCGCGGTTGCCTTCCTGAAAACGAGCTTCAGTACGGACATAGCCGCTGATCTTCAGGCAGGTATCGGTGCCTGGGAGGAAGAAGTAGCCAGCGCCATAAGCGTCGCATACTTTTACATAATCTACAGGCTCTGCTACTGGCAGGTCTGCTGCCTGGGCTGCGCCGCCGGCAACCAAAGCTGCTGCAGAACCGAGGATGAGGCTCTTGATGTTCATAATTCTGACCCTAGTATTTTTGATAAGCTTGCGACAAGGAGACAATAACCGTTTAATTGTAAATCGCAAACATACTTTGAGAGTCCAATTGTCAATTCAAAAGGGTTGTTGCAAAAAACACACAAACCAACGCCGAGAGCGCAGTTTTCTGCGCTTAATTTGTGCCGAACAAACCGTCCGCCTGGCGTAGCTGGTGTGCGTAGAAAGGGAATTTGGACTTTTCAAGGGGCAGCTTAAGGTTTCTGTCCGTGGTGAAAGGGCTTGCTATGGGCGTTGAGAGACCGTTCGAGACATTGGCCTTTGCCTTGAGGCGTTCTCTTGAGAGGCGTGAAAAGCCATGCTTTCCGTATTTATGAAAAAAGGGGCCGGCTGGCCCCTTTTCGGATCACATTGTGATTCTGGGAAAATAATCAGTTTCTGTGTTCAGGCTTCATGTCCGGCATGGCCATGCGCATGATCATGGTCGTGATTGCAGTCACAGAGCTGCGGTAGATTCTGGCCGTTCATCATGAATTCCTTGACCGCTTCAAGTGGATCGGTCTTCTCGGTGATGCTGGCAATCAGGCCGCGCGCATGCATCCGGCGGGCAAAGCCTGCGCCAAAAGAGGCGGAAAGAATGACATCAACAAAATCCAAAGGATGGGCAATGCCACTATCGCCCACTTCATGCATGCTCAGTTCCTTGGGCAGGTCGATGCGGTCGGTTTCGACGGGTTGAAGGTCTTCTCCCACTGTATAGACGATAAATCGGCGGGCTCGTCCTGCGTGGTTGGTGACCGTGCGGAAATTCTGAGAGGATACAGCAATCTTCATGTCATGCTCCAAATCGTGAGTCTGGTTCTTCTGGGCAGGCAGGAATGCCATGGCCAGACTGATAATGAAAAGCGATTGCGACCAGCACATGATGGCTTGTTGGGAGGCAAACGCATGAGCTGTTCTTGTTCCCCGGTCCGGAAGAAGACACACCAAATGGGTGTTGTACAACGCTATGCATAGGAGTAGGGGCACTCGGCCCAAGTTGCAAGTGGGCTTGGTGGCTTGTGCTGGCGTTATGCGCAGGCTGCTTTAGGGCGAAACGGCTTAATCAGATTCCTTGGGACTAGTCTTGCTAGTCTCTGTAGCACAGGTCTCTTCTATACGGGCCTTTTCTGGAAAATTGAGCTGCGCCATTTCTTCTGCATAGTCGGCCAACGCGCCTTCGCCCTTCGGCGTCATCTGATAGATGCCCAGGGAGACGCGTTCAAACCAGCCATAATGATCATCAGCAAGGATGCGGCGCGCTGTGTCCACGCCAGTGACACGCGCCACGATCGCTGCTTTTGTCGGCCCGTTTTCTGTCAGATATTTAAGGCATTTGAGTGCGTCCTGCCGATAGGCGGTCACCAAAGCCTTCTTGCGTGCCGATCCGCCAGCATTGGGGTCGCCCACCCTGCGGGCAAATTCGCGCAACAGGCGCGCTTTGCGCGTCTTCATTTGGCGGGGCTTATAGGGGGCAGGATCCAGATGAGGCGTAACAAACCCATCCTTGAGCCGCACAGTGATCAGCCCCAGACCAAGACGGCGACAGAGCGCGATATTATTCTTGAGGGATTTTTGGAATTGCCGACTGCCACTATGGGGCACAGCGATATAGACCGCGTCAGTAACAGCTTGTCGGGTGATGGCCTGATGGAACAGTGTGAGGGAAAAGCCCAGCTTCAGTTCGACGATGAGTGGATCATCTTCGCCGCGACTGGCGACGATATCGGCAGCGCCCACTTCCCCTTTCACCTCATAGCCCTGCTTTTGCAGATAGAGTTTGACGGGGGCATAAAGGTCGGTTTCGCGGATGGCAGCGGGGGCCATGAGATTTATCCTTCACGAAGAGGCTTGCTCTTTCACCTGATGATGCGGCAAGCCAGAGCGCGCTCGAATCAGGGGGCTTGGTTGCCTTGAAGCTAGCGGATTCGCAAAGGGAAGGAAAAATGAAAAACCAAGGGCCGCTTTCTTGCGTCGTTATCCGACTTTGGGGGGCTGGAGAAAGCGGCCCCGGGGACGGGGTTGGCACCAGATCCTTAGCCGTCCTTATAATAATAGCTATAGCCGTTGAGCGCAGGTGCACCACCCAGATGGGCATAGAGAATCTTGGAACCTTCAGGGAAGAAGCCCTTCTTGGTGAGGTCGATCATGCCCTGCATGCTTTTGCCTTCATAAACCGGGTCGGTCATCATGGCCTCTGTGCGGGCAGCAAGCCGGATCGCGTCGTTGGTCGCCTCAGAAGGTACACCATAGGCTGGATAGGCATAATCGGGATTGATCACGATTTCATCATCACGCACGGTGCGGCCAAGACCGACAAGTTCAGCCGTGTTGTCGACAATGGAGCGGACCTGCGCGCGGGTCTGGTCAACGGTGGCTGAAGCGTCAATGCCAATCACCCTGTCTGCACGATCCTGTGCGGCGAAGCCGACAATCATGCCGCCCTGAGTGGAGCCGGTTACAACGCATACGACGATATAGTCGAATTTGAAGCCGAGCTCTTCTTCCTGCTGCGCGACTTCCTCGGCAAAGCCGATATAGCCCAAAGCGCCATATTTGTGCACAGAAGCGCCCGCCGGAATGGCATAAGGTACACCGCCTGCATCCTTGACCGACTGAATGGCATTTTCCCAGCTCTGGCGAATCCCGATATCAAAGCCATCCTCGACCAGGCGGCTGTCGGCCCCCATCAGGCGCGTCATCAGAATGTTGCCGACCCGATCATAGACGGCATCATAATGGGGCACCCATTTTTCCTGCACCACGACGCACTTCATGCCGACTTTGGCAGCAGCAGCGGCAACCATGCGGGTATGGTTGGATTGCACCCCGCCAATGGATACCAGCGTGTCGGCGCCCGAAGCGATGGCATCAGGAAGGATATATTCCAGCTTGCGCAGCTTATTGCCGCCCATGGCGAGGCCGGAGTTGCAGTCTTCGCGTTTGGCATAAATTTCAACCTTGCCGCCGAGGGCTTCGGACAGGCGAGGGAGCTTTTCAATCGGCGTCGGGCCGAAGGTTAGGGGATAGCGTTCAAATTGTTCGAGCACGGGTTTGCCTCTTTTGATCTGGTGATTTTTTTCAATGACCACAGATTAGCAAAAAAGGCATGAAAGGTGCTTCGAAATAGGCTTGTAGAAATTTGCCATAAATCGGATATGTCTCTATAGTATGAGAGATATTTATAATATTTGTTATATAAAGTGAAAGAATCTTTCATATGGATAATTCCGAGCTCGACCGAGTCGATAAGAACATCTTGCGATATCTGCAGAAAAACGGACGGCTTTCTAACGCGGAGCTGGCCGAGAAGGTCAACGTGAGCGCCGCGACCTGCCACAGGCGCACCCAGCGCCTGTTTGAGGAAGGCTATATTCTGGGGGTGCATGCCCATATCAATCCAAAGCCGATCGGGCTGGGCGCTCTGGTCATGGTGGGAGTCGTGCTGGATCACTCGACGCCTGAAAGCTTCAAGGCTTTTGAAGATGCGATCGCCGGGATGCCAGTTGTGCTCAATTGCAATCTTGTGGCGGGGGATTACGACTATCTCATAACCATCCGCGTCCGGGATATGAGCGACTTTAACACATTGCATGGGGAACAGCTCATCGCCTTGCCCGGTGTGCGTCAAACGCGAACCTTCTTTGTGATGAAGGAAGTCAAAAATAATGAGCCGCTGCCTTTTTAAAGAAGCGACTCATTGGTTGAGTTTCCATGTGCCTTGATGCTCTGAGGGTTCCCTTAGCTGATGAAGAATGGCACAGGGATGCCGAAGGTATCGGCCAACAGAACGAAGTTGAGCACCAGCACGGCCGTAGCACCGAGCGCTGCCAAGGCGCGGAGAATTTTCCCGGTGGCATAGTCCCCCATGATGTCGCGACGGGAGGTAAAAATGATCAGGGCGATCATCGGGACTGGCAGGGAGATGCTGAGGATGACCTGGCTGACCACCAGTGCCTGCGTTGCATTGACCCCCATGGCGACAACGACGAAAGCCGGAATCATGGTGATCAGGCGTCTTAGCCAAACCGGAATCCTGTAGTGCAGAAAGCCCTGCATGATCATTTGTCCCGCCATGGTGCCAACCACCGAGCTGGAAATGCCCGATGCGATGAGAGACACCAGAAAGGCGCCTGCTGCGAACACACCAAGCAGTGGCGTAAGAGTATGATATGCAGTTTCAATCTCGGCCACTTCGCTATGCCCATGGTGGAAGGCACTGGCTGCCATCATCACCATCGCCATATTGACCATACCGGCAACGGCCAGAGCGATGACAACTTCCCAGTTGGAATATTTCAGCACTTTCTTGCGTTCGCTCTCGGTGCGAATAGCCACGCGTGACTGGGTGAGCCCCGAATGCAAATAGATCGCATGGGGCATGACCGTTGCCCCGATGATTCCCACCGCGATGGTCAGGGCTGCGGCATCTGCCAATTCTGGAGTGACAAGGCCCGTTGCCGTTTCTCCCCATGAAATAGGAGCCACAAAGATTTCAGCCAGATAGCAAAGCCCGATAACGCCGACCATCGCCCCGATGATCAGTTCCATGGGGCGGAACCCCTTGCTCTCGAACAACAACACGCCATAGGTGACGATGGCGGTAATGCCCATGCCTGTCATCAGCGGCATATCAAACAACAGCGCCAGACCGATCGCGCCGCCCAGAAACTCAGCCAGATCGGTCGCCATGGCAGCGACTTCGCTGACGGCCCACATGATCCAGACAACGGGCGTGGAAAAATTATCGCGACAAAGCTCTGCCAGATTCTTGCCCGTCACAATGCCCAGCCGGGCCGAAAGCGCCTGAAACAGCATGGCGATCAGGTTGGCAAGCAAGACGACCCATAGCAATCCATAGCCATAGCCAGCACCAGCCTGAATGTTTGTGGCATAGTTGCCCGGGTCCATGTAAGCCACAGATGCAATAATCGCCGGGCCGGCAAACAGAAGCTTACCGCTCCAACCTCGTCTTTCTCCTGATAGAACAGCGCTCATTTTGAGGCGCGTTTGGTCTGTTGCAAACATGGCTTGGTCTCTTTTTATGGGCTGGTATATAATTTAATCCTTTATCTCTTAAGTTTAGCCTTGGCTAAACAAATTTCAAGATGTAGCCTTGACTATATTTTAAACAATGAACAAAAATTCATGTTAACATGTGCGCCATATTTGCCAATTGCAAATTGTCGGCACATTCTTTACCCAAGGCTTCAAGAGAATCCCGGCCATGATGGTCGGCCATACACCAATGCACGCAAAGAAGAAGAAAATGCCAGAAAGTCCAAGTCGTCCATCCAAACAAAGCCTTCGTTTTGTGCGTGCGCGCGAGGCTCAGGCCTGCGCGGTCATGGAAGACTATGTGGAAATGATCGGCGATCTTATTGCTGAGTTGGGGGAAGCCCGCACCGCAGACATTGCCGAGCGCATGGGCGTAGCGCATCCCACCGCCACCAAGGCTATCGCGCGGCTCAAACGGGAAGGGCTCGCGGTTTCAAGGCCATATCGTGGTGTGTTTCTGACCGATGAGGGAGATGCGCTGGCCAATCGCGTGCGCGCGCGCCATCGCTCCGTGGTCGAATTGCTGGTCGCCGTTGGTGTGCCGAGGGAAACCGCCGAGATAGATGCCGAAGGCATCGAGCACCATGTCTCCCAACAGACCCTTGCAGCATTCGACAAATATCTGGCGGACAAGGAATAGGGCGCTCGCCCAAGCTGCGCCCTTTTCAGTTATCAGTCACAAAGATGGAAAGGCTGGCCCCACCCTTTGTCAGGGGCCGCGGCTCCAGGTGCTTTGGAAAAAGCATCTAGTCGAGGAGTTCGTCCAGCGTTTCCACAATCAGGTTCGAGCCAGCTTTTGTGAGCGCCTTGGCGTGCATGGCTTTGAGCTCTGCATCGTTAAGATGGCTGCCACCAACCAATCCTACAATGGTGCCAATGCCCGCTTCCTTGGCACCAATTGTGCCTGCTGTGCCATCTTCCACAACCATGCAGTCCTTCGGATCCACATTCAGGGCCTTGGCTGCATATAGGAAGATATCCGGAGCAGGCTTGCCATGGGGAACCATTTCCGTGCTGAAGCTGCGGCCTTCGAAGCGTTTTTCCTGCCCAATCGTTGAGAGCGCCAGCTGCAGTCGATCCGGATGGCTGCCGGATGCGATACAATAGGGGATGCCGTCTGCATCAAGCTTGTCGAGCAGGGCTTCAGCACCGCTGATCATGGTTAGGCCCTGAGCAAAGCGCTTCATGACCCGCGCATGCCAGCCTTCGGGGAAAATGCCAGCCGGATCGCGCCCAGTCTCCTCATGCATGAAGCGGGTGATGTCGCGTGGGGCCGTACCAAGGAAGCCCTTGACCAGAGCGCTCCATTCCATCTGGATGCCATGTTCTTCAAAACTGTTTTTAAGCTCGCCAAGGGAAATTGGCTCACTGTCGACAAGAACGCCATCAAAATCGAAGATAACGGCCTTGATGCCGGAAAGGGGGTGAGATTTCAAATGAATGTCCTGTTTGATCGGGAAGCCTGTCCCAAAAGGGAGAGGCTCCAGCTAGGAGGGATGTGTCTGAAGCTGGCGCGAGGAACGCAAGCTAAGGGGTTTAAACTCTTCTGTTGTCGGCTCCAGCTTTTGCATCGGGGGAGCTTTGGGCTCTTCTATGGCCTGAATGGCAGCCTTGGCGAGAAAATCACCTGCTTCGGTGAGATCCTGATAAACGGAAATGACTTCGCCGCGGATGAACTTCAGATAAGGGCTGGCTTCTTTGGCGAAAACGTCAATATCGACACCGATGGCTCTGCCGCTTTGCTCGATGGCCGCAAGGGAAAGCACTGCCGTGGCTGTTGATGGGGCAATAATGGCATCAACACTTCTATCCCTTTCCAGCCAGGTGAGCAATGCTTGCAGAAGCTTTTCGCTTGTGTCGTGACTGGTCGCGCCTTTGAGGACGTCCAGCGTGAAGTCATGCGTCTGGTTGGCCCGTTCCAGTCCTGTGATCAAATGCTGGCTGTAGCTGAGATCTTCAGGCGGGCAGACCACCAGAAAATGACGGCGACCTTTGTCATAAAGACGCTGCACCGCCATCTCTCCGAAGGCCTCGGTGTCGAAGTCAAAATAGCGATGCTGGTCTTGCCAGCTGGTGCGCCCATAGGCCGCAAAGGGAAAGTTGCGTTCCATGAGATAGGCGACGCGTTCATCCTCCGGCTTGGTCTGGTTGAGAATGATTGCATCCGCTGCGCGGGTCTCGACCACATGTTTGACGACATTCAGCCTGTCTTCAGGCGAGGAGAATGTCACGATATTCATATGATAATTTGTGCCGGTCAGACTGTGGGCAATGGCCGAAATCAGCCGTCCGGTGTGATCGTCGATGACATCGTGATCGGCGGAAAGCACCAGAGAGATGACATTGGTTCTACCCGTGACAAGGCCAAGCCCGGATCGGTTGCGCACATAACCGATCTCCCGGGCTATCTTCTTGACCTTTTCCTTGGTGTCTGCCCCGATCTCCGGGCCATCATTGAGAGCCCTTGAGACAGTGGTCACGGCAAAGCCGCTCAATTCGGAAATGGTCTTCAAAGTGGGTCTTTTATGGGGCATACACAACACCTCGGTTCTGGGCGTTTTATACAGCCAATCATTGCTCATTAGCAACAAGAGCAGCTGCATCACTGACGACCGTCAGGCGGAGAGAATCTCGCAATAGAGCTCAGGATCGACATTGGCACCGGAAATGACAATCGCCAGCGCTCCGTCATGCTCGGGGATCTTGCCTGCTAGGGCCGCTGCCAGTCCGGCAGCCCCACCCGGCTCCGCCACAAGCTTGAGTTTCTCGAATGCAAAGCGCACGGCCGTGCGCACCTCGTCATCGCTGACGGCCCCCCCCCCGGCCAGCTTCTGCTTGTTGATCGGAAGGGTCAACTTGCCCGGATAGGGGGACTGCAAAGCATCGCAAATAGAGCGCGCGTCAGGGATATTTCCGGCAGGCTCATCGCTGCCAAGTGACCGGCCCGTGCTGTCAAAGCCTTCCGGTTCAGCCGAATAAACCTTGGCGTCAGGGCATTTTTCCCTGATGGCAGTTGCCGTCCCAGACATAAGTCCCCCACCGCCACAAGGCGCAATGACGGCTCCGATGTCCGCACCGGCCTCTTGCGCCTGCTGGGCAATTTCCAGCCCGACGGTGCCCTGACCGGCAATGATGAAGGGGTCATCATAGGACGGGATCAGAATAGCGCCCCGTTCTTGGACGAGCGCCATGGCGATTTCTTCGCGGGATTCGGTGTATCGATCATAAAAGACGATATCGGCACCAAGGGCGCGGGTGTTGTTGACCTTGATCCTGGGCGCGTCGCTGGGCATGACGATGGTTGCCCGGATGTCATTCATGCTGGCCGCCGCCGCAATACCCTGAGCGTGGTTGCCCGAAGACCAGGCCACCACACCGGCCGCCTTTGCGGACGGGTCGATGGTCGAAATGCGGTTGAAGGCCCCACGAAATTTGAAAGACCCGGTATGCTGTGCTCCCTCGAACTTGACCAAGACCCGCTTGCCAAGCTTGTCATTCAGCGGGGCAAACTCGAGCAGGGGAGTGCGCACGGCGTGGCCTTCAAGGCGTTTGGCAGCGCTCAGAATATCGTCAAATGAAATGGCAAAATTATCTGGCATGGGAGAAAGCTCTGGATAGGAAAGACACAGGAAGGAAAAGAAATGGCAAAGAGGCGATCTTACGAAGCTGTCTCTTTGATTTGGCGAGAGGTGTTGCCGCATGGCGGCGCGAAAAGGACTTTGCTTACGGAACAGGGGGCTGAACTATGAGGCTTCTTCCTCTTTCTCGCTTGGTGCGTTTGCAGGCTGGTCTAAAGGCGGCTCATATTCCAGTAGCAGGTGGTAAACGCAAATCAACCCGACGACGCCGAAGATTACGGCCCATGTCGAGCTGGCCATGAGAAATTCGAAGAGACCCCAGCCCAGGGTCACACCGCAAATGAGGAGCCGAACCCAAAGAGGCTTGAGCATGGGATGTGAAGTGTCGAACAAACTTGCCTCCATCGCAAAGTGCGCCCGTTGCGCATCTGACTATCTTCTCTATCGCTTTTTGGTCTCAATGACCAGACTTCATCGCGCATATGGTGCTTTGGGTGATCAGCCGACGACGGCACCGACGATGAAAGCAACGATGGCACAGGCGCCGCCAACCAGAACAGTCTCGCCCACGCAGCGCAGGATCTTCTCACGCGTTGACCACCAGCGTAAGAGACCAAGCCCGACAAGCGCCATGAAGGTTGTTAAAACCGAAAGGAAAAAGGCGCTCTGGGTGGGCGGAAGCAGAAGATAGGGCACCAACGGAATAACACCAAAGGTTACGAAGGATACAAATGTCACCAGCCCGTCCAGAGCTGGCGATACCTGCCGCATGTCATGCATCTCCAACTCGTAGCTCATCATCAGATCTGCAACCAGTTCCGGGCTTTTCATGATTTCGGTTGCTATCTTCTTTGCTGAATTCAGGGTCAAACCGCGCTCAGTCATCATCTGCACGAGTTCCGCATATTCCTGCTGGGGATGATGCTTGAGCTCTTCAAAAACGAATTTGCGCTGTTTGTGATAGAGATCTTTTTGCGAGCGGGTGGAGAGAAATTCGCCTAAGCCCATGGACACGGCATCGGCAAAAAGATTGGCAAGGCCAAACACCAAAACCGCAATGGCACCGATCTGTGCTACGCCTTCTGTTTGCGCACCTGCAAAGCCAGCCACAATGGCAAAGGTGGTCACGATACCATCATTGCCTCCATAGACGATCTGCTTGAGAAAATCATGCACGCCACCCAGATTGTGGACTTCTCGCCTATGGTGATCCCAGTCAATCGTCATGATGTTGCTCTCCCCCTCGCATCTTCATGAATAGAAGACCTTTGTTCTGCATAGCATAATTCGTTTCAGAAGGCGTGAGGCTTGTTAAGGGTTGGGCAGAATTGCGCTAGAGTTTCTCTATTTTTTCGGTCCTCTCAACAGGTTTTTATTATGAACATAATAATCAACTTTACAAAGATGAACTTTTAATTCAAGTTTTGGGCCTTGAGAAGGAAATAAGGCGCGCTGAAGCTGTTGGTGTCGAACCGGCTGGTCGGCGGTCTTGACGCGCTCCAATGAGTCCATCGCTTCGATGCCGGCTCGTTTGGAACCCATTGAGACACGAGAAAATTGGGGAAATAATTCAATGAAGACACATCGATTGCTTGGATATTCTGTGGCTTGCCTGCTTGGCCTCGGCGTCGCAGCAACCGCAGCAGAGCCAGTGAGCAAGAAAGCTGTTCTTGAAACCTATGCCAATATCGCTGAAGCCAAATATACCGATAGCCTGATTGCTGCCCAGAAGCTGCAAAGCGCAGTTGATGCCCTGATCGCCAATCCATCGGCAGACACATTGACAGCAGCACGCGCGGCCTGGCTTGCGTCTCGCGTGCCTTATCAGCAGACAGAAGTCTATCGCTTTGGCAACGCCATCGTCGATGACTGGGAAGGCAAGGTCAATGCGTGGCCTCTGGATGAGGGCCTGATTGACTATGTTGACGCCTCCTATGGTGGCCCAACCGATGAAAACGAATATGCCGCCCTTAATGTAATCGCCAACCCGTCCTTTACCCTTTCGGGCAAGGAGATTGACGCAAGCGCCATCACGCCTGAGCTGCTGGCGGAAACCCTGCATGAAGCGGACGGCATCGAAGCCAACGTGGCCACCGGTTATCATGCCATCGAATTCCTGCTCTGGGGGCAGGATCTGCATGGCACCGAGCATGGAGCCGGTGAGCGTTCCTGGACAGATTATGCCAAAGGCGATGCCTGCACCAATGACAATTGTGATCGCCGTGCAGCCTACCTCAAGGCTGCAACCGATCTGCTCGTTTCCGATCTCGACTGGATGGCCAAGCAGTGGGAAACCGGCGGAGAAGCCCGCGCCACCCTGATGTCTGACGAAAATGCAGGCATCGTGACCATTGTCACCGGTATGGGCTCCCTTTCTTATGGGGAACAGGCTGGCGAACGCATGCGCCTTGGATTGATGTTGAACGATCCGGAAGAAGAGCATGATTGCTTCTCCGACAACACCCACAACAGCCACTATTATGACGGTCTTGGCATCCGCAATGCTTATGTCGGTGAGTATGTGCGCATCGATGGCTCCCGCGTTTCCGGCCCGTCCCTGTCTGATCTGGTTGCAACCTCTGACAAGGCTCTTGATGATGAGCTGACCGGAAAGCTCAACACCACCATGATCAAACTCGGAGCCATCAAGTCTGCGGCCGAAGCGGGCTTCAGCTATGATCAGATGCTGGCGCGCGGCAACGAAGGCGGTGAAGCGCTCGTGATGGGCGGCGTCGATGCTCTGGTTGATCAGACCAAGTCCATCGAGCGCGTGGTTTCTGCCCTCAAGCTCGATGATATCGAGTTTGAAGGGTCCGACAGCCTCGACAATCCCAACGCTGTTTTCCAATAAGCCAAACTGGATAAAAACAAAAAGCGCTGCTTTTCAAAGCTGCGCTTTTTGCGTTTCCGCCCATTGCCAGAAATGACGTGTATGCTTCGCCCCAGTTTCACATGCCTGCCCTTTTTTATTGCCCTGCCGGCTATCGCCGGGCCGCTTGATGAGCCACATCTGTCTATTATTCCGCGCACAGCCGCGGAAGCAGAGCGCATTGCGCGCGTGACGGCGCCGCCACAGAATTTTGATGCGCCTCAACGCTTTGAAGCTCTATCGGCAGGTGCAGCAACTGTCCGGGTGCGCAAGGATGCCGATGCCTTCTCCAAGCCCTCTGCGAGCATGAGTTTTGAAGACAAGCTGGAGTTCGAGTTGGGCAAGGCGATGTTCGAAAAGCTCTGGGTGTCGTCTCCCTCGTCGACCAAGGCTTCTGACGGCCTTGGCCCGCTCTATAATGCGCGCTCCTGCATGCGTTGCCATATCAATGATGGGCGCGGCCATCCGCCTGAAAGCCATGAAGACAGTGCGGTTTCCATGTTCCTGCGCGTCGCCGTGCCAAATGAAGCGGATCCCATGGCCAAGCGCATCGAGGGATACCATGGCACCAAGCCTGACCCTGTTTATGGCGGGCAGCTACAGGATTTTGCATTGGCTGGATATCCGGCAGAATATCGCCTGCACATTGATTATGAAGAGAGGATTGTGCCTCTTGCGGGGGGAGAGCAGGCCAGTTTGCGCAAGCCAACCTACAGAGCTGCCGATCTGGCCTATGGGCCTCTGCATCCCGATGCCACCCTCAGCCCGCGCATTGCGCCGCAGATGATCGGCCTTGGGTTGTTGGAAGCTATTCCGGCCAAGGATATTCTTGCCAAAGCAGACCCGGAAGACACCGATGGCGACGGAATTTCCGGAAAGCCCAATATCGTCTGGTCAGAGCGCTATCAGATGCCCATGCTGGGGCGTTTTGGCCTCAAGGCGGGTCGCCCGACCGTTGAAGAACAATCCGCAGCGGCCTTCTTTCGAGACATTGGTCTCTCCAATCCGCTGTTCCCCAAGGCTTGGGGCGATTGCTCCCAAAGCCAAAGCGCATGTCGCGCGGCTCCCCATGGTGACAAGGATGTCCGTGGAGAAGAAGTGGACCAGAAGGGCCTTGATCTTGTCACCTTCTACAGCCGCCATCTGGGCGTACCAGCTCGCCGCAAAGTGGCAGACGAGACCGTTTTGCGTGGCAAGAAGCTGTTTCATGAAACCGGCTGTGCCAGCTGCCATACGCCCGCCTATGTAACCCATCGCCTCAAAGATGAGCCGGAATTGGGCTTCCAGCTGATATGGCCTTATACTGATCTTCTGTTGCATGATATGGGGGAAGGGCTTGCGGATGGCCAACCCGAAGCCCGCGCCAACGGGCGGGAATGGCGCACGCCGCCCCTTTGGGGCATTGGCCTGACCGCTCAGGTCTCCGGCCATAGCTTCTTTCTGCATGACGGCCGCGCCCGCTCCCTGCTCGAAGCCGTGCTGTGGCATGGCGGGGAGGCCGAGCCACAGCGCAAGGCCGTTGTTGCCATGCCGCCAGCTGACCGGGCCGCCTTGATTTCATTTCTGGAAAGTTTGTAACCATGTGGAAATATTGCCTTATTATTTACAGTCTGCTTCTCGCTCCGGCCTTGGCGCAAGAGATCGATATGCCGAAGCTCGTCTTCAATGGCGTGCATGAGCATATTCTGCCCGGCTATGAACGCCTTGCGACCCGTTCGGCAGCACTATCCAAGGTCGTCGAGGCACGGTGCCCTGATGATCTTGGTGCGGTGAAGGCCGCTTATAATGATGCTTTTGATGCCTGGATGGGGGTCAGTCACCTGCGCTTTGGGCCTTCGGAAAAGGATAACCGCGCCTTTGCACTGGCCTTCTGGCCTGATACGCGAGGCTTCACCCCAAAAACCCTCGCCAGCTTGCTCAGCGAGAATGATCCGGCCATTCATGATGTGGAAAAATTCCAATCGGTCTCCATCGCCGCGCGGGGGTTTTATCCGATGGAGTTCCTGCTCTATGACCCGCAATTTGCCGATCAGCCCGCCTCTTTGCGCTGCGATCTGATGTCCGTCATGGCAAAGGATATCGCCGACAATTCCGCAGCAATCCTCAACGACTGGCAGAAGGGCTATGCGCAGATGATGATCAAGGCGGACAATGATATCTATCGTGCGCCCGACGAGGCGGTGCGCCAACTCTATACAGCCCTTACGACCGGACTAAAATTTACGGCCCAAACGCGGCTTGGCCGCCCCATGGGCAGCTTTGACAGGCCGCGCCCCAACCGTGCCGAAGCCAGACGGTCCGGGCGCTCCCAGCGCCACGTTCTGCTCTCGCTTCAGGCAAATCGGCAATTGGCCTCAATCCTCTCGGAGAATGATGCGGACATTGACAGAGGGTTTGCGCGTGCGATCCGTCTGGCCGAAGAGCTGGATGATCCAGCCTTTGCGGGCGTCGGCTCTGTGCAGGGGCGCATTCGCGTGGAGGCTTTGCTGGGGGCCATTCTTCTCACCGACGATCTCGTGGCAGAATATCTGGGGCCGAAACTGGGTATCTCTGCTGGCTTTAACGCACTGGATGGAGATTGAAATGCCTGATCGTCGCTCATTTATCACCGGCCTGTTTGCTCTAGGTCTTTGTCCCTCGGTCACATGGGCCGACGCGGGTAGCCCGGCTTTCTTGTCTGCTGCGCGCAAGCCCGATGGGTCCTATGCCCTGTTCGGCATCTCGGAGCAGGGGCGCACCATCTTTGACATCGCGCTTCCCGGACGAGGCCATGCTGCCGCTGCCCATCCCAAGCGGCCAGAAGCGGTGGCCTTTGCCCGGCGCCCAGGCAATTTCGCCATGGTGCTTGATTGCCGCAATGGTGAAACGAAATCGGTGCTCCATTGTCCGAAGGGCCGCCATTTCCAGGGGCATGGCGCTTTCTCGGAAGATGGCAGTCAGCTCTATACGGCCGAGAATGATTATGATCACGCCAGAGGCGTCATCGGCATCTGGAATGTCGATCAGGGCTATAAGCGTGCGGGCGAATTCGCCTCTCATGGTGTCGGTCCGCACGATCTCAAGCTGATGCCCGACAAGCAGCATCTGGTGATAGCCAATGGCGGCATCGAAACCCACCCCGACAGTGGGCGCGAAAAGCTCAATATTCCTACAATGAAGCCGAATCTGGCCTATGTCACACTGGAGGGTGCACTGGTAGAGATGGTAGAGCTGCCGCAAGAGATGTATAAAAGCTCAATCCGCCATCTCAGCCTTGGAGCCGACGGAACAGTGGCTTTTGCCATGCAGTGGCAGGGCGACATCAACAACGCACCAGCCATGTTGGGGCTTCACAAGCGCGGCCAAGAAGCCAGCCTGCTTGCGGCTCCTGAAGAAGAGCAACGCGCTTTGCATGGCTATGTAGGCAGTGTTGCTCTGGATATGGACTTGAAACTGCTTGCCGCCTCATCCCCTCGTGGCGGCGTGGTGCATCAGTTCGACACTGACACCGGTGCGTTTCTCGGTGCGCTCCATGAAGAAGATGTCTGCGGCTTGGCTATTCGCGATCACAAGCTTGTCCGCACCAGTGGCATGGGCATCGTCTGCCTCTCAGAAGACATGGCGGGCACCCAAATGGACAAGCTGCGCGTCACCCATCGCTATCAGTGGGACAATCATTTGATTCCCATCGGCTAGGCTTATGCGTTTGAAATAAGCATAAGAAAAAGGCGACTGCTTGCAGTCGCCTTTTCCCTTCAGAATGGGAGCTGTATGGCGGCTATGCGGTTTCCGCCAGCACCAACTGCTTGTCCATGCGCTCAAGGGCGGCGTTGTTGTGGGTGATAAGCAGAATCGAGCGATCCGTCTCTTCGTCCAGAATCCGATTGAGAATTTCCCGCTCCATTTGCGGATCAAGCCCTTCACCCGGTTCATCCAAAACCAGAATAGGCGCTGGCGACAGCAGGGCGCGGGCGATGGAAAGCCGCCGGATCTGTCCGCCGGAAAGCGTGCCCCCCGCTTCTCCGACAAAGCTGTCCAGACCGTCTTCCTGGGAGGCCACATAATCGGACAGTTGCACCTGATCGAGCACCTTGTTGAGCATTGCGTCGCTTGCGTCTGGATTGGCCACTAGCAGGTTACCCTTGAGAGTGGAATTGAACAGATGCGGCTTTTGCGGCGCAACGGCAAAATGCGCCCGCAGGCTTTGCGCGCTAAAGCGGCTGTGCGGCTGCCCGTCGATGAGAATTTCTCCGCCTGAGAGCGGCCAGAAACCGACCAATGCATTGATAATGCTCGACTTGCCGATGCCTGAAGGGCCGACAATAGCAACCCGTTCACCCGGCGCAACAGCAAGGCTGAGCTTGTCAAAAACGCTCGGGGCTCCCTCTTCGTAGGCAAGGCTGACTGCCTTGAGGTCGAGGGTAGGTGTAGAGGTTGGCTTGACATCAATCGCCTCTTCGCCCCATGCAGAGACTCCTTTGGGCTCTTGATCCGTCAGGCCAAACAGGCGCTTGGCTGCAACCTGCGTCTCGATGAAAGCGCGGATAGCGACGGGCAAGGGGACGATGACCTCAAAGCTTGCCATGGCAAACAGCATCAGCATGGGCAAGATCGGGCCTTCAAAAGTGCTGTCACTGACTTTGGGAATGATGAACCAGAGCGCGGCGAACATGGCAAGGCTGGCCGCAAGGGTCAGCGCGCTTTGGGATGCTGCTTGCAGCTTGGCAAGACGCAACTGGCTGGCACACAGGCTGCCTGACTGCGCTTCAACCGTCTTGAAATAATCATCATCGCGGCCATAGACCAGCATTTCGCGCAAGGCCTGTTGCCCTTCCACCAATGTGGACCGCATCTGGGCTGATTCCAGCACCTGATCGCTGGCAGCCTTGCGCCCGAAATGATGGATGAGCCAAGGCGTTAGAATGCCTCCGAGGAAATAAAGCACGATCAGCGAGAGGGCCAATCCGGCCGAGAAATAGCCCGCAAAGAAGCAGAAACTGGGCACGGCAATAAGAGCCACCAATGACGGCACCAGAACGCGCAGATAGAAATTCTCCAGCGTGGTGATATCCGCACCGATCCGAGAGAAGACATCGCCGCTCTTCAGGCCTTGCAATCCGGCAGGGGCCAGAGGCTCCATGCGATCATAAAACCAGCGCCGCAGTTCTGCTACCAGCCGGAGGGTCGCCTCATGGGTGACCAGTCGCTCCGCATAGCGCCCGACGGTGCGGGTGATTGCCATGGCACGAATGACGGCTGCCGGGGTGAAATAATTCATGCTCACGCCAGCCAGTCCGGCCAGCGCCATGGCGGCAATGAACCAGCCGGAGATGGACATCAGGATCACATTGGCCAGCGCCGTGATCAGAGAGAGGAAAACCCCCAGGATGATCCAGCCTGTCCAGGGGCGCATGAGCCCGAGCAATTTTCTGAACTCAGCCATTCTGCATCTCCTCGGACGCACCATCAAAAGTCGAGCGCACCAGCGCCGCATAGGCACCGTCTTTCTCTACAAGTGCATCATGCCGTCCCATTTCCGCAATTTTCCCCTGCTGCATGACAAGAATGGCATCCGCTTGCTCGATTGTGTGCAAGCGGTGGGCAATTGTGATCGTCGTTGCGCTTTGCTCCAAGGCATGAAGCGCATTCTGGATCCTTGCTTCATTCTCCCGATCCAGATGCGCGGAGGGTTCATCCAGCAGAACAAGCGGCGCATCACGCAAAAGGGCACGTGCAATGGCAATCCGCTGGATCTGCCCACCGGAAAGGCCTGCGCCTTTTTCGTTGAGTTGATGGGTATATCCATCGCTCAAACCCGTGATGAAATCATGAGCTTGGGCCAATTTTGCTGCGGCTTCAACAGCCTCCATCCCGGCATCGGGCTGTCCATAGCGAATGGCATCCATAATGGTGCCTGAGAAGAGCGTTGGCTTTTGCGGCACATAGGCCAACTGTTGACGCCAAGCGCCGATTGGCAGGGTGGAGAGATCAATGCCATTGACCAGTATCTGGCCTTCGCTGGGCTGGGCGAGGCCCAGGATCAGATCGATGATGGTGCTCTTGCCTGCGCCAGACGGGCCGACAAGGGCGAGGCTTTGGCCTGCATCGAGCGTGAAGGAAACATCCTCAAGTGCGCGGGTGCCATCGGGATAGACAAAGCCGACAGAGCGGAATTCAAGTGAAATGCCTTGCTTGAGGTCTGGCAGAGTATCCAGGGCGCCATCTTTCTTTGCCGAGCCATCGTCCAATTCCATGACGGACACCATCGCTTCGGCAGCGCCGACCGCTTCCATGCGGGCATGATAATGGGTACCCATGTTGCGCAAGGGCAGATAGAAATCCGGAGCCAGCAGCAGCACATAGAAGCCATCGAAAAAGGTCATGTTGCCATAGAGCAGGCGAAAGCCGATGAAAACGGCGATGATGGCGATCGAAACCGTGGCGAAGAATTCCAGAACAAGCGAGGAAAGGAAGGCTACGCGCAACACACTCATCGTGGTGCGGCGATAGCTTTCAGCCATGCGCGAAACGGTCTCGGCTTCCCGGCGCGAAGCGTTGAAGAGCTTGAGCGTCGTCAGACCTTGTATCATATCAAGGAAATGCGCAGAAAGCCGCGCCAGCTTTCGCCATTGCTTCTGGTTCAGCCGCTCGGTGCCCTTGCCTATGAGGATCATGAAAACCGGAATAAGCGGCGCGGTGACCACCATCACCACAGCCGATACCCAATCACGCGTGAGGGTAACTGCCAGAATGGCAAAGGGCAGCAGCACCGTCATCACCATCGCTGGCATATAGCGGGCGAAATAACCTTCCAGTGCTTCGATGCCTTCGGTCAATGTCGTGACCTGATCCCCAACGGCATTTTCGCTGCCGCGCTCAAGGATAGGCCCCTTGGCTATGAGGCGCGTAAGCAGATCTTTGCGCAGCGTGTGTTTGAGATCAATGGCCGCTTTGAGGGCCAGACGCTCGGAAAAATAGGAAAGAATCGCCCTGAGAAAAAACAGGATCAGCAACGGAGGCAAGGCAAATAGCAGATCTGTGAGAGTTGCCTGTTTGGTCAGGACAGAATCCACACAGAAGGCAATCACGCCCATCTGCACGATCAGAACGATGCCGGCGGCAAAGGAAAGCACGATGGAAAGATTGAGGGGATGCCGGGCTCTGCGCGACTGGGCTTTGAGAAAGGCGGTAATATGCTTTGTGGACATTGAGGTCCCTGATTGTTCGGCCTTTAGTGGCCCACATACGACATGACCGGGCGTGCCCGGTCATGAAAAGGTTTATAATGGTTGAAAGCTACTAATCAAGTATCCTTTTCGCCATAGCTGTCTTGGGCTTCATACCACATCACATTGATCACGCCGATGGAAAGGGCGGCGGTCAATCCAAGGATCCATGCAAAATACCACATAATTAGGTCTCCTTTCCGGTTATCAGTAAGCCGAATGGCTGCGTGCTTCGATTTCTTCCATCGTGACACGGCCCCACATGCGCCAGTAGCACCAGATGGTGTAGAGCAGCACGATTGGCACGAAGATGACAGCCGTCCAGAACATAACCGTCAGGGTCAGGTGACTGGAGGTGGCATCCCACACTGTAAGCGAAGAATTCGGGTCAGTGATGGAAGGCATGATGAACGGGAACATGGAAAGCCCCGCAGTGGAAATGATTCCCGTCATGCCCAATGCGCTGAACAGGAAGGCAAAGCCGCCCTTGTTGGCCTTGCTCATCAGAGCCATCAGAAGTGGGCAGAGAATGCCAAGGGCCGGAGCCAGCATGGCGATTGGATAGTTGCTGTAGATGTTGAACAGGGCACCGGCTTCGCGCGCCACTTGCTTGGCGAGCGGGTTCGGCAAGGCATCATAGGCTGGCTGGCTGACGATAACGAACCAGTTGAAGTTGCCCGCCCAGATCCACAGACCGGCAAGAGCGAACATCACAGCCGTTGCAATGCCGGCATAGAAGCCGAATTGACGTGCCCGCGCAGCGACCACTTCATCGGCACGCATCTGCAACCATGTGCTGCCATGGCCAGCAAGCATGGCAACCGATATCAGCCCGGCCAGAATGGCAAACGGGTTGAGGAGCGGCAGCAGAGCCCAAATGAATTTGGCATCATAGGTAACGCGCAGGAATTCATCCAGATGGAATGGAACACCCTGCAACAGGTTGCCGAACGCAACACCGAAGATCAAGGACGGGATGAAGCCACCGGCAAACAGACCCCAGTCCCATGCGTTGCGCCAGCCTTGATTCTCGATCTTGGAGCGATAGTCAAAGCCGACAGGACGGAAGAACAGGGCAAACAGCACCAGCAACATGGCCAGATAGAAGCCCGAGAATGCAGCAGCATAAACAGCAGGCCATGCAGCAAAGATGGCACCACCGGCGGTGATGAACCACACCTGGTTGCCGTCCCAGTGTGGGCCGACGGTATTGATGATGATGCGGCGTTCAGAGTCATTTTTGCCGAGGAATGGCAACAAAGTACCAACCCCCATATCCATGCCATCTGTGACGGCAAAGCCGATGAGCAGCACGCCTACGAGCGCCCACCAGGCAAATTTCAGGATTTCATAATCGATAATCATCGCTTTTTCCTATCAGTGGGTCTTACTCAGCCGGAGCCAAAGACGACGGCTTGGATTGTTCATGGTGATAGCGACCGGTGTGGAGCGAGCTCGGGCCCAGTCGTGCAAACTTGAACATCAGCCACACTTCGATGACCAACAGGAATGTGTAGAAGGCAAGGAAGCCGGTGAGCGAGAAGATCAGATCCGCAATCGTCAGGCTGGATGCAGCCAGGAAGGTCGGCAGAACTTCACCGATGGCCCAGGGCTGACGGCCATATTCGGCCACGAACCAGCCAAGCTCAACAGACAGCCATGGCAACGGAATGCTGATAACCAGCAGCTTGAGCAGCCAGCGTTTATTCTCAATCTGCCGTTTGGCAGTGTAGTAGAAGGAAAGGGCGAACAGAGCGAGCATGGCAAAACCGAAGGCCACCATGATGCGGAAGCTCCAGAAGAGATAAGGCACTGACGGAATGGAATCGTCCACCGCCGCTTTAATCATCTCGTCGGTGGCGTCCAACGGGTTGTCAATATAGCGCTTGAGAAGCAGACCATAGCCCAGATCTTTCTTGTGCAGATTGAAGATCGCTGTGGTTTCATCAGACTTGTCACCAGCGCGCAGCTTGGTGAGTTTGTCATAGGCGATCATACCAGAGCGAATGCGTGCTTCATGCTGCTCTTTCAGCTCCGAGATGCCGATGACCTGCTTATCCAGAGAACGCGTGGCGATGAGGCCCATGACCCAAGGAATCTCGATGCCATAATCGACTTTCATTTCCTTGTCATTCGGCCAGCCTACCAGGTTGAAGGCTGCCGGTGCTTCTGCCGTGTGATATTCCGCTTCGATTGCGGCCAGTTTCACTTTCTGCACGTCACCCAACTCGTAGCCGGACTCGTCGCCCAGAACAATGACTGACAGCGACGCAGCAAGCCCGAAGCCAGCAGCAACAGCAAAGGACCGCTTGGCAAAGGCCAGATCGCGGCCCTTGAGGATATACCATGCGGAAATGCCGATCACGAAGATGGAAGCGGTGACATAGCCAGCGGCAACCGTATGCACGAACTTGACCTGAGCGACAGGGTTGAGAACGACTTCAGCGAAGTTGGTCATTTCCATGCGCATGGTTTCGGCGGAGAATTCGGAGCCTGCCGGATTTTGCATCCAGCCGTTGGCAACCAGAATCCACAAGGCCGACAGGTTCGAACCAAGAGCGGTGAAGAAGGTCACCGCCAGATGCTGGCGCTTGGAAAGCTTGTCCCAGCCAAGGAAGAACAGACCCACGAAGGTGGATTCAAGGAAGAAGGCCATCAGGCCCTCAATGGCGAGTGGCGCACCGAACACATCCCCAACATAATGGGAATAGTAGGACCAGTTCGTCCCGAACTGGAACTCCATGGTCAAGCCGGTGGTCACACCCAGGGCAAAGTTGATACCGAACAACTTGCCCCAGAATTTGGTCATGTCTTTATAAACTTCCTTGCCGGTCATCACATAGACCGATTCCATGATCACGAGCATCCATGTGATGCCCAGCGTCAGGGGAACGAAAAGGAAGTGGTAGAGCGCAGTGGCGGCAAATTGCCAACGCGACAGATCGACGAATAGATCGCCATAAATAGGTTCCATGACAGCTCTCTTTGATGCTGTATCAACCCATTTGCAGGGTGTCGGTCCTATAGCAGTCAGGATCCTGCAGTGTGGTCGATTGGTCAGTTATTGAGTGAACAGAGTGTTGGGCATTTAAACAAGAGGAGGCGCGCGGCTGCTGCCAACGCGAGGAGAAAGAGACAGCGTCCCGTCTGATGGGGAGGTTGGCCAGAAAACAGTTTTAATCGAATGGACTGGCCGCACGCAAGGCTGTGCATTAATATTGACGCCAAGGTTATGCAGCGCCGTGAGCGCGCAGAAGGTGCAATTTTCTTCAAAGGTGGCGGGGGCGTCTTGGCCATCGAAAGGAACAGAAGCCAGACCGTTGGCTGTGCAGATGATCCCGAAATAGATTTCATCACCTGAAGCACCAGCTGCCGCTTGCGCGCTGGTAGACAAGTGAATGCCGAGAGCCAGAACCTGCAACCACATCGCGCACAAAGCGAGCAGAGTGGCCGCTCGTTGGCTACGCAGGTGTTTGAACAGGGTGGATTTCTGGTTCATCGATCGTTGTTCAATTTTGTTTGAATTCTGAGTGGTCTTGCATGCACCCTGCGTCAGAGCGCAAAAGTGCATCTTTTAGTCATATTTGAAAATCAAGTGCTTTTACATGGGGCATCTCGCCACACCCTGAGCCGTATCCCCAGTCTATCCCTTGTCATGCGTTACGCAAACACTGCGACCTATGGGATTTTGGTCGCATCACTTTTCCTCAGAAGTGGATATTTGTGAGCAAAACAGCCGTTTTGCCCTCTCTTGCGCCCTCTACTCGCAAAAAACCGACGTCCTTCCGCCTCATGCAACAGCTTGACGCAAGTTTGCTCGGGCATTTTGGAGTTCAATTGCGAACCCGATGCGACGACGAGCGCGTCAAAGCGAGGATTAGATGAGCGACTCAGACGGCTTGATGGGAAAATACTTTTCTCTGCACTCCTCTCTCCGAACGAGCCTGCTGCAGGTAATTGGCTTGGTACTTGTAGTGTCCATGGCCACTGTTGCTGACGCTAAAAGCCCTAAAGACGGTAAAACGGTTGAGGCAGGAATAAGGCCCAAGCCAAAGGCAAGAAACGTTGAGCAGATCGACGCAAACAGTTTCTGCGAAAATATCTCCGATCTGGCGTCGGAGCAGAGATATGCCTGGCAGCTGCAAAATCTCATTGCGCTGCAAAGCGACATAGACGAGCGCCTGGAAAAACTCGAAGCGCTGCGTGCGGACGTCAAGGACTGGATCGCCAAGCGTGACAAGGTTCTCAGCGACGTCAAGGAACATATCATCTTGGTCTATGAACGTATGCGCCCTGAGGCCGCAGCCGAAAGGCTCGCCGCCGTCGATGATGAGGTTGCCATTGCGCTTCTGGCCAAAATGAAGCCGCGCGTTGTGAGCGCCATTCTCAATGAAATGGATGCCGCCAAGGCATCGGACCTGACGCAGGAGATGGCGTCACTGGTTGAAATTAAGTCTGGAGAACGGGATCAATGACCACTCTTCTTACCAAAGCTCTGGTCCCCCTCTTCGGGATCTTGCTCATTGCGGGATGCGCCAACAATCAGGAGAAGATCGGGGCGACCCCGGAACTGTCTCCCATGGGCAATGGCTTGCGGCAGCCCCTGATCAACCCGACGCTTGTGGGCTACCAGCCAACCGAGCGCAAAAGCTTTCATGCCATCTGGACCGAGGATCGCAATCAGTTCTTCCTTGAGCCCCGCGCCAAGCGGGTGGGGGATGTGCTGACGGTTCTTATCAATATTGAAGATGAAGCCAGCCTCGACAATGCCTCCGACCGCAGCCGCGATAGCTCGGAGAAGCAGTCTCTGGGCTTTGGCTTCAGCCTTTTCGGTTTTGGTGAAGACGGCAACGCGGATCTGGATGCGGATTCGAAAAGTTCCTCCAAGGGCAAGGGCGCCATCAACCGCAAGGAAGAGATCGACCTGCAGATTGCTGCCGTCGTGACCCAGGTTCTGCCCAATCATAATCTGGTGATCTCTGGCAGCCAGGAGGTGCGGGTCAATGCCGAAGTTCGGGTTCTCAATGTAGAGGGCATCGTGCGCCCGCGAGATATCGCAGCGGACAATGTCATCACCTACGACAAGATCGCTGAAGCGCGCATTTCCTATGGTGGCCGTGGTCGTATTACCGAGATGCAACAGCCTGCATGGGGCCAGCAGATCTATGATCGGTATGTGCCCTTCTAGGAAGCGTCAACGCCCACCCGTTTGAGAATGCGGGCATTCCCCTCGCATTCATCTTCTGCACTGCCCATCCAACCTTGCAAGAATAAGAAGGATACTCCGCCAAGATGTCGAATATTATGGTTCTGTCAGATGGTGAGATGAAGGCCAAATCGAGCAAGCCAGATATGGGCCTGTTTGTGATGATCCTCATCATGACGCTTCTGGCCGCCGGAATTGGCGCTTTTGTTGGCATGCAACTGGTCAACCAGACCCGCCACATCGTTCTGGAAGAAAAAAGGGAGAGAGACAATCCTCCCGTTCACGCTCTTTACGATAGCCCCAGCGAAATCGTGGCGATCAAGCCGATCATCGTCAACCTGTCTGGCGTCGAGAAGGCCTTCGTCCGTGTGCAGGGCTCCATTGTATTCAATGAAGCGGCAATGGAGCAGTCCAAAATTCTGATCAGTCAGGTGGAGAGCGACATAGCGGCCTATCTCAGAACCCTGAAGGTGTCTGATCTGGAGGGCGCCACCGGATTGCAGAATTTGCGGGAAGACCTCAATCAGCGTGCGAAAATCAGGGCGGATGGCAATATTCGTGAATTCATCCTCGAAACGATGGTGATCCAGTGAAAAGACTAGTTTACGGCCTTCCGCTCTTTCTGCTGCTTGCCAGCCCCACATGGGCCCAGTCGATTGACCTGAACAGCATTTTGCCAAGCGGTGAAGCCTCTGCATCTGGCAGGATGATCCAGCTGATTGCTTTGATCACCGTCCTGTCTCTGGCACCCGGTCTCCTCATCATGGTGACCAGCTTCATCCGCTTCTCGATCGCCTTTTCCTTCTTGCGGTCGGGCATGGGGCTGCAATCGACGCCGTCCAACATGGTGATGATCTCTCTGGCGCTCTTCATGACCTTCTATGTCATGGGACCAACCTTCGATCAGGCCTGGCGCAATGGTGTCCAGCCACTGCTGAATAATGAAATCACCGAAGTGCAGGCTTATGAGAAGGTGGCTTCGCCCTTTCGCTCCTTCATGCTTCAGCATGTGCGCGATGAAGATATCGGCATGTTTTCTGATCTGGCCATAGCCAATCTCCACGCCAAGGAGGCAACCTCGCCAGATGAAGTGGAGATGCGGGTGTTGATCCCTTCCTTCATGATTTCCGAGCTGCGGCGCGGGTTTGAAATGGGGTTCCTTATCGCCTTGCCCTTTCTGGTGATCGACCTGATCGTTGCGACAATCACCATGTCCATGGGCATGATGATGCTGCCCCCAACGGCCATCTCGCTCCCCTTCAAAGCCCTCTTTTTCGTTCTGATCGACGGCTGGAATATTCTTGTCGGCAGTCTCATACGGTCTTTCTTCTGATCAAGAGACGCCCTCCTTTATCCAACCTTCATCCCAAGGCAGCATAGCCCACTTGCCAGGCACTGGTTCAGTGTCTGGCTTTTTTGCATGAACGCGGATTGGCAAAGCGGTTCGCCTTTGTCGAAAAGGCGAGAAAATTTCGCTGAAAATTTGAATTAAAACAAAAAATAGTAAAATAAAATCAATAAGATATAGGACGTCTCGACAGCTTCGGGCAAGCTTGGTGCCTTAAGACTGGATCATCGGAATTTGATGGAGAATCCAAATGGAACCTGTCTATTTGATGAAGCTGGCAAACGCGCATCAGAATTGGCTATCGGTTCGTGAAAACACGATCGCCCAGAATGTCGCCAATGCCAACACACCAGGCTATCGGGCAAAGGACGTGGAAAGCTTCACCGCGCTCTTTGACAAAGCCCATGTTCGCATGGCCAGCACCCAACCTGGACACATGACCGCCATGAATGCTGCAACGCGGAGTGTCGATGTTGAGAAGAAGGATAGCTGGGACGTCACATATTCCGGAAACTCGGTCTCACTGGAACAGGAAATGATGAAAGCCGGTGAAGTCGCCCGAGATCACACTCTGACAACGAATTTGATCAAATCCATCCACAGTATGATGTTGATGGCAGCGAAGGCACAGTGATGATTGATCCTCTTTCCGCGACATTTCGCATCTCCTCTACCGGATTGTCCGCGCAGGCAGAGCGCATGCGCGTCATTTCCGAAAACCTGGCAAACGCCCAGTCCACCGGAGCGACCCCCGGCTCCGATCCCTATCAGCGCAAAACGATCGTTTTCTCCGAAGAAATGGATCGGGCCGCAGGTGCTTCCCTTGTGAAGGTGAAGAATATCGGCATCGATAACGCGCCTTTCTCGGTCGAATATGACCCGACCAATCCGGCAGCTGATGAAACCGGGCAGGTGAAAATGCCCAACGTTAATACCATGATTGAGTTGGCCGACATGCGCGAGACCAATCGCAGCTACGAAGCCAACCTCAAAGTCATGACCCAGACGCGCAGCATGGTTCTGCGTACCATCGATCTGCTCAGGAGCTAGTGATGATAGACAGTTTGAATGCAGTATCCAGCTTCACAACCCGGGGTAGTGATTTCAACGGCGTTTCGGAAACGCGCTTCATGAGCAATGGCAGCAATGCCGTTGACATAACCGGCGAAGTCGACGAAGCGGGCAATACATTCGCAGATTATTTCTCCGGAGTGACCACCGACGCGATCAACACCGTCAAGATGGGCGAAGCCGCTGCCATTGAAGGCATTGAGGGCAAGGAGTCCGTGCAGAATGTGGTGGACGCGGTCATGAATGCCGAGCTGGCGCTGCAAAGCGCGATCGCCATTCGGGACAAGGTCGTTGCGGCCTATCAGGAAGTCAGTCGCATGACCATCTGACGGTTCGGGGGAGACAGCAGACGGGCTCTGAAGTCTCCTTTGCCGTTGATGTCACTTTCTATTTCAGATCGAGGGAAAAACAATGAAAGCTCTTGCCATTGCTGCGACCGGAATGAGCGCGCAGCAGCTTAATGTTGAAGTGATTGCCAACAACATCTCCAACATGAACACCACCGGCTTCAAGCGGGCGCGTGCCGAATTCACAGACCTTCTGTATCAGGCCGTGCGTGTGCAGGGAGTTCCCAACCGCACAGGTGAAGCGCCGATACCGGAAGGGGCCCAGCTTGGCCTTGGTGTGCGGGCTGCTGCAATCCGCAATCTGCATACCCAAGGCACTCTGAATAACACATCGGGTAGTTTCGATCTGGCCATTGATGGCAAGGGCTGGTTCACGGTCAGCAATGCCGATGGCGAGACCTTCTATACCCGAGCCGGGTCTTTCAACACCAATGGCGAGGGGCGGCTCGTAACGTCCGATGGCTATCCGGTTGAGCCAGCCATCACGGTGCCTGAAGACACAACAGATATCGAGATCAACGAAACCGGTCAGGTTTATGCCAAAATCGACGGACAGGACGCGCCTCAGTTGCTTGGACAGCTGCAAATGGCTGTCTTTGCCAATGATTCCGGCCTGGAAGCCAAGGGAGCCAACCTGTTTGCAGAAACCGAGGCTTCCGGTGAAGCGGTCGAGGGCAATGCCGGTGACGAGGGCTTCGGCATCATCCGACAGGGATATCTGGAAGATTCCAACGTTGATCCGGTCAAGGAAATCACAGCTCTCATCGCAGCCCAGCGTGGCTATGAGATGAACTCCAAGGTTATTCAGGCTGTCGACGATATGGCAGGCGTTGTCACGCAGGGAATACGCTGATGGGCGGGGCCGTTCAAACGCGGGCTATGGCCATGGCAGAGAGACAGCGCCGTTTGTTGTCTCTGCTTGGTGCAATGCTCCTTCTGCTTTGCCTGTGGGCGCAAGAGGCTTTGGCAGCCACTCCTGCAGTCACCTTGCCGGTGCCCCGCGCGACAATTGCGCAAGGGGAGATAATCACGCTGTCTGCCTTGGAGAAACGCCGTTTCAGAGCCAACAGGATAGATCGCTTTTCGGTGGTGCCCAACATCAACGATATTTTAGGCAAGGAAGCGGTGCGCCGCCTGCCAGTGGGAGAGCCCATTCCCAAGTCAGCCTTGCGGCGACGCGAAGCCGTTAAGCGCGGTGAGCCCGCTCAGTTGGTATTTCAGGATCGCGGTCTGGAAATTGTTGCCCATGTCGAGCCTCTTGAAGATGGCGTCGTGGGAGAGATTATCCGGGTCCGGAATGTGGACACCGGATTGATTATCGTCGGGCGTGTTGAAGAAAATGGAACGATTTCGATAGGGCCATAACATGACAATTTTCAGCAGATGCCTCGCGGCAGCCATATGCACCCTGTTGCTGGCAACCAGTGTCAATGCAGCCGTGCGCATCAAGGATGTGACCTCTCTGGAGGGCATGCGCGATAACCAGATCATCGGCTATGGGCTCGTCGTCGGGCTGAAGGGCTCGGGCGATACCATGCGCAACTCGCCCTTTACCGAGCAATCGCTACAATCCATGCTCGATAGCATGGGGGTCAATGTGCGCGATGCCAATCTGAGAACCCGTAACGTTGCTGCCGTCGTCGTGACGGCCAATTTCCCTGCCTTTGTCAAAAAGGGCACGAAAATAGATATCAATGTGGCCTCGTTGGGGGACGCATCGTCTCTGTCAGGGGGTACGCTGATCGCAACCCCGATGATGGGATCGGATGGCAAGGTCTATGCCGTTGCACAAGGGGGACTTGCCGTTGCCGGCTTCTCCGAACAGGGAGACGCTCAATCCCTGCGTGAAGGCATAGCCACATCCGGCATGATTCCAAATGGCGCAATCGTCGAGCGGGAACTAGCCGATGATTTCATCAATCTGCGGTCCTTCGTGCTGCAGCTGACCAATCCGGATTTCAACACGGCTGTACGCATCGCCGATGCCATCAATGCCTTCTCCCGCGAGCGCTATGGCGTAAAGCTGGCCAAGGAGCGCGACTTCCGCTCTGTCGTCCTGCGCAAGCCTGGCAAGGTAAGCGCCACCCGCTTCATCGCCCAGATTGAGGGACTGGCTATTCAGCCCGATACGCCCGCCAAGGTGGTGGTCGATGAACGCACGGGCACTGTCGTCATCGGCAATCATGTGCAGATCTCTACGGTCGCGGTGACCTATGGCAGCATGGTGGTCCGCATCACCGAAAGACCGATCGCAAGCCAGCCAGAGCCATTCTCCGAAAATGGGCAGACCGTCGTCTTGCCGGACACCAGCATCGACGTCAATCAGGATGGCGGCTCCCTGTCCATCATCGGGGGGACAGACTTGCAGACGATTGTCAGTGGGCTTAACCGGATCGGGCTCAGGCCATCTGGCGTGATCTCCATCCTGCAAACCATGAAAACGGTCGGCGCTCTGCAAGCGGAACTCGTGATCCAGTAGCCACCGCAAAGCCGCTAGGACGTGGCCTACAAGAGCTTGAGAGGCTTTATCGGAAGGGCTCTATCCCTTGCCTTCACAAGGAAGCACAATCATCGCTGTAGGTTAATGGAGAGGGCCTTTCGAGGCCCTTTTTGTTGTCTTGTGATCTGATTTGTTGCTGTTCTTCGGACTAGGGAGGGAAGGCTATGCCGGTACCGCTCCGGCAATATATCTAGACGTATTGTGGCACCACACTAGACATGGGTAATTTTTACAATGTCAGTTTATCCGAACTATGTAATAACACGAAGAAAACTTATCCAAAGCATAAAATTTGAAAAGTTATTGTTTCAATGGTGTTATTGGAATGTGTGGAATATAATTGTAAACAGTCATTAACTATTTCCTGATCCATGCCTTGATTGTGCCAAAGTCGAAGCATATTTTTGTAATAACTCGAGTGCATTAGCCCACTTGAATAAAATCCTCCCGAAAAATAGTGCCAGTTTTAGACATAATTCTACTAAAAGGGCACCTTTCCTATTTATATTTTTTTTCCCGCGCCTTCTGAAAGCTGTCTTGAAGGGCGTGTTTTCTAGTGACGACAGCGCGTCATTGCAATACCTCTATACCTACCAAGAATGGAGTATTTCAATGATCGTACTAATTGAAAAGCGGGAGCTGGTGTCTGACGGCTATACCGCCGGATTTCAGCGGGAAGGTGTGCCCTCCATCGGCATTGTGCCGCAGGAATTCGGCAGTTGGGTTACCTCTCTGTCTGATACAGATATCAATGCGGTTGAAGCTTTCCTTCTGGGGGATTGTGAGGAAAGGATCAGTTATCCTGGTCTCATTCGATCCCGTTGCCGCAAAACCCCCCTCATCGCACTCAATGACAAAACCTCTCTGGAACAGACCCTGGATCTGTTTGCAGCCGGTTTTGATGATGTGGTTAGCAAACCTATCCATGTAAAAGAAATCCTCGTCAGAGCTGCTGTGATCAGCCGTCGAGCAGGAGTAGAAGCTGAAATGCAGCATGAAGAAGGCGATGTCCGTGTCTATTTCGACGGGCGTTCCCCAGAGATTTGCGGTGAAGCGCTCGAGCTTCCGCGTCGTGAGCGTCGCATTCTGGAATATCTTGTCAAGAACAGGGATCGTCGCGTGAGCCGCGCTCAGATCTATAATGCGGTTTATGGGCTGCTGAACGAAGATGTCGAAGAAACCGTCGTGGAAAGCCATATTAGCAAGCTGCGTAAAAAGCTGAAGCTGCGCCTTGGCTATGATCCCATCGATTCCAAACGTTATCTTGGCTATATGTTCAACGCTCTCACTGAGCAGGGCTAGACAAGAAGGTCGCAAAATAGGTTGCATTTGGCTCCGCTTATACTGGACCGGAGCAGGAACCAACAGGAGGTCATGACAATAACGGCAACTGGCCGTAATCTGATTGATACGAAGTTATTTCAAGATTTACCCTTATATTGGCATTTCGGCATGAAGGCCGAAATGGAACATTCTTCTCCCGACAGGCAGTCCGCCTTGAGGGTTTTCAAAAAAGAAAACGGTATCTTGAGCGGCAGCATGAAGCATGCTCTCAAATGCCCCGTCGTTGCTCTTTCTGCCTGATGCGCAGGAGCGATGTGCCCTTAGGTTCCTTTATGTGGAAACGAGCCTGAGCAGACTTGCTGTGCCCGAAAAGAGGGTCAGATAGCATGTCCCCGAATGATTGTTCGCATAGTCAGCTCTCCGCAGGTGCGTAGGGGGCAAGGAAGACGCCTGCATTTTACCGCTTGCCGTAAGCGGGCCAATGCGCGCCCGGTCTTACCGAGCAATCCATCTTCATGCAGAAAAGAAACAAACAGGCCTGACAGCAATCGCAGGCGTTTCGCTGTACCCTTCAAAGCAAGGGGCAGCCATAGGCTGTCATATGGCCGCCGTGGGCCCCGTACAGGGTGGAGGACACACTTCGGCTGCTTACTGGCTACTTGGCGCTTGGAGAAAGACCTGGGGAGATAAGGGAAGCAGAGTTGGCGCCATCAGGATGCAGGTGAGGCGCAAAGAAAGTCATAATAGCCAGCACAGGTCGACGTCCGGCGGAGCCATCCATGGGTAAGGAACCAGGGCTCATGACTTTAGAGCAAAAGAAAAGCACCCCGCCAAGGCAGAAGCGGAGTGCCTAAAAGCCATGCTCGATATGATCGTAAACGATCTGGGTGAAGCTGGTGATCTGGGTGCCTATGAAAGTGCCGCTGGCGATGAGCATCAGGAAAATGACGAGGATCTTTGGAATGAAGGTCAGTGTCATTTCCTGCACCTGCGTCAAGGCCTGAAACAGGGCAATGGCAAGACCGATAACCATTGCAGCTCCCACGGCGGGGCTGGCTGCAACAATCACGGTCCAAAAGGCTTCCCGAACAAGATCGAGTGCATCAACTTCATTCATCAGGAGATCGTAACCCCGGCACTGACAAGCACATCCGTGCCATCTTCAAGGCTTGCGACAACGCCGTCGGTGCAAATTGTGACAGACGAAATCGTGCCCGAAATCTCTTCGCCATTGCGTGTGGCCGAGAGGGTTTTGCCAACCAGAGATGTCGACTGGTTCACATAGAGCTGGGAAAGCACATTATCGAGCTTGTTGTTGGTCTGGATATTCTGCTCCACATTGGAGAATGACGCCAGCTGCCCCATCTGCTCGGACATATCGGTTGGATTGGTCGGGTCCTGATATTCCATCTGGGCGACCATCATCTGCAGGAATGCATCATAGTCGAGGGTCATGGCATTTGCGACGCCAGAGGACGACTGGGTGGAGCCGGCATTGGTGCCGGAAGCAACGGGGGAAACGGACATTCTGGGATAATCCTTCTTACAGCAGCAGGGCGAGAGGCCTGCCTTTGCTTACAAACAGTCTGGGGTGTGAACCGGGTTAGAAGCGCGCTTCTGGCGAAGAGGAATGGTCAAAGCGCGTATCCTTTTCTTCATGGATATCAACGACATCGCTTAAAAGACTTTCTTCCAGAGCGTAGAGGGCGCGAATGCGTTTCATGGCTTCGTAATAGTTGCCGGCGTTGACGACATCCACGATCTCCTGAATCCCGGCACAGAGTCGATAATGGTCGACACTATCGGTCAGGCTGCGCGCGAATTTCAGGAAGGTTTTGTGTGCCTCTTCGACGTTGGTGGGCGAGGTGAACATCATCTGGGCGATGAAATAGAGCTGCCGCAAGGGCGTGGTTGTCTCATCAGCCTGAATGATGTGATTTTCGAGCAGGAACTCTGCTTCATTCAACAGCTCGATGGTTGTCTTTTTGGGAAAACGGATCACGGCACCATTGATGTAAAACCGCTCTCCGGATTTGAAAGTAAGCCGCATCGGTTTCATTGTGCTAATCCTGTGCTGATCATGGTGTTGAGGTCGATAAGCGCATCAAGATTGTCGCTCTCATTTTGGCGAATCCGGCCAACTTCCTTGAGAATGAAGAGACCGATGGAAACAAGGTCGGCCTTGAGCTGATCGGGCATTGTATTTTCCGGCTTTGCCAGGTCTTCGAGCAAAAAGCACCAGACGAGATTGGTCTGATAAAGCGCATTGATGCCAACGGCAGACTGGATCCCCTGAACTTTCGCCTCCTTCAAGAGATCAACCAGATGATTGATTGCTTCGATTTCGTTGCTTTTCTGGCATGATCCAGACAGTTGAGAGCTTTCCGCATAATAAGAAGTGTACATTCTCTTCCTCGCCCTGATGATCTTTCCGTAAAGAGGTCTGGCAGAACAGGCTTTCATCGCCGGACTGCCAGCCACTATGGTATTCTGGTTTTTGAGCGACACCCGGCGGAGCCGTGCCACGTCGCTCTGAATGTTGCGCCTTGAAAGTGGAACCTAGAGATAGTTCAACAAGCTCAATTTCTGCATGCGGCTGGTGATTGCGTAGGTCAGCTCAAGTTGCGTGACCGCGCTGGACAATTGAACCGAAGCTTCTGTTTTATCGACATTTTCCAGATCGACGATGCGTTCGTTCAGAGTATCGGTCTGGATCGCAAGACGATCGGAGGCGTCGGAGACCCGCGCCTGCGCGTTACCGGCCTTGCCGATGACATTGTTAAGGTCCTGAATGGCCGAACCGATAAGTTCGGTCGCCTTGTTGGCAACAGCATCGAACGCTTTCTGCGACATATTCTCTGCCCCGATGGAAGAGACCATCGTGTATGCCATTGTCAACTTGCGCAGGGATTCTTCGTTTGCGCTGACCGATGTGTCGATCACTTCGGTGGCAGAAATTCTGCTGGAGGTTACCTCGTCGGTCGCCGTTGACCAGTTAGCCCCCCAGTTGGCAGCATTGAACTCGGTGGCAAAGCCATTATCAAGATAATCCTCGATATCGGCCACGGTGATATTGGCCACTTGAGGATCATCCGGTCCGAAGCCGAATTTGGCATTGAAAGAGGCGTCAATGGCGGTCTTGTTTGATGATCCGGTTTCATAGATCTCAATCGGCGTTTCTTCGGTGTTGATGCCAGCGAAGATAAACGAGCCGTTGAATGACGTGTTAAGGCTGGAAATCAACTCATCCAGATTGCCCTTGGCGCTTGAGACGATCACGCTGCGTGCCGTTGGACTGCCGATGGATGTCAGCAAGGTGGACTGGAAGCTGGACGCTGCGGTGGAAACATTTTCCAGCGCTTGCACGCCCACATCCAGACTGCTGGAAATCAGAGCGTTGGTGTCGACAATGGCATTGAGCGTATGGAACTGCGCCCGGATGGAAACGGCCTCGCCTGTGGAGCTGCCCAGATGCAGACCAACATCATAATGCCTGCCTGAAGAGACTTCCTTCTGGAGCTTTACCAGATTGCTCGTTTGCGAAGAAATGGATTTGTTTGTCGCCGTTGAAAACGAAAGGGAAGAGATATAGTTCGTCATGATTTAACCCGCAATCTGTAGAAGTTGATCCAACATTTCATCGATCGTGCTGATCAATTTTGCGGTCGCGGAATAGCTACGCTCAATTTCCAGCATGCTTTGCATTTCTTCATCAATATTGACGCCGGTCGCGTTGGAGAAAGATTCGGTTACCCGATTAAGGGTGATGGATTGGTTTTCGGAAACGGTATTGGCACTCTGGCGCGTGGATTCCAGCCAGCTCACGGAGGAGGACGCGAAATCCTTGAGCGTGCCGGTCGTGTCAACGCCCGTATCGCCGTTGAACACCATGGAAGTGTCCAGATTGCTGAGCAGTTGCTGGATGCGATCCCCGTAGCTGGCATGGTCAGACGGGTTGTAATCCGTGGTGATGCCGTCCCGAATGAGATCCAGATGATCGGAATCAAGGGCGCTGTTGACCTGGATATCGGCAGCCAGTCCCGGAACCAATGTGCCCGCAGCTGGCACCGAAGGCGTGCCGGTGTGGGTGAATATGCCGGCGGTGCCGCTTTCCTGAAAGGCGGTGATCAGACCATGGGCGATTTCATCAAGCTGGTTCTGGTAGGTAACGGCAGCTTCATCGCGCACTGCGACCAGCCCGGCAATGCGCCCGTTGCTGATTTCCATTCTGGCATTGGGGCCTGCGACCGGAACGCCATCCACCCGAACCGAATTACCCTGTGTTGCAGCGGAAAAAGTGTCGGTCTGCTCGAAGGTGACGCTGCGGGCTGTGGTCTCGAACATCATCACACCGCTTTCGGTGGTGATGACCAGATCGTTATTCTCCCGTGTCTGGGTCTTGATGCCGATCTGGGCGGAGAGTTCCAGCACAGCCTGGTCACGCGCGTCCATCGCGTCGGTAACATCCGAGCCAAGCTCGGTTCCCCGCACGATTTCCTTGTTGAGGGTTTCGATGCGCGCCAGCTGATCATTGATGATTGCCACGGATTGGGCAATCTTCTCATCCGCATTTTCCCGCTCGGCTTGTACCGAGGCAGACGCGGCATTCAGCGTTGATGCCATATTCTGCGCGGAAGAAAGCACCTGTCCGGCCAGAACGGAATCGGAAGGCATGGCGCCATAGGCTTGCAGGGCTGTTTCCAGCTCGCCCAAGACGGCCGCGGGGGAAATATTCTGGTTCGTGTCACCAATCGTGCTGGACAGATGGGTCAATCCGTTCAGATAGGCATCGCTTCTCTCTCCGATAGAAGTGGACGAGATGAGACTGCGGAACAAAGCCTGATCGGTCGACCGGGAAATGGCGCTGATATAGACACCACCACCTGAGCCGTCGCTTGCTTGCAGCGTTGAGACCAATGCCGTCTTGCGCGTGTAGCCTTCCTGACTGGCGTTGGTAATATTACGCGATAGGATGGCGGTTTCTTTTTGTCGCGTGCTCAGGGCAGATTGGGCGACTTGCAGAGCAACTGATAGACTCATGACACTTACCTTAAAAAATGCACGAGACTACACCCGAAGGGAGGAACGCCGTTGGTGGGGGGACGTGTGTAGTCTCGTGAAGTCGGACTTATCGAGCGAGGTTGACAACCTCACTGAGCAGATCTGATCCGGTTTGGAATACCTTGGAGTCAGCGGAGAATGACCGTTGGGCAACAATCAGGTTGGTCAGCTCCTCGGCCAGATCCACGTTGGATCCCTCAATGGCGCTCGAAATAAGAGTGCCCATGCCATTGTCTCCGGGGAAACCAACCTGCACGTCGCCACTTTCGTTTGTTGTGGTAAAGACCTCGCCACCCATCGGGTTCAGATTGTCTTCACTGGCAACATCCGCAATCGGAATGCGATAGGCCGGCTCACGCGAACCATCCTCGTAAACCATATAGAGGGTGCCGTCGGGGTTGATTTCAACGCTCTCGACATTCTGCGGTGCGTTACCGTTCAGAGAGGGATCATCGACACCGAAATCGGCAGCCAGCTGCGTCATGCCAGCAATGGAGATGGTGGCGTCTTCAGTGGGTGGTTCATGATCCGGGATATGAAAACTGAAATCGGTTGGCGAGGTGGCTGCAAAGGAGCCATCCGCATTGAAGTTCAGCGTCGTGGTTGACAAGGGGTTGGTATAGGTATTGCCGTGCGCGGTGGTAACCGATGCAGTATAGGGGAAGCCGCCATCGGTGGAATCCGCATTGTTGAAGACGGAAACTTCCCAGGTGTCTGTGCCGGTCTTGGTGAAATAGACATCCATCTGGATTTCGTTGCCCACATCATCGTAGGAGACCAGCGACGTCTTGGCGGTATAGTTGATGTTGGAGATGGTGCCATCGTTGGCGGACGGAAGAGGGCCGACTTCAATGTCTGCATTGGCTGGCAGGTTGCCGCTCATGGAGCCTTTCGTGGTGGCGTTGGCTTCCAGCTGAGATTGGTTGATATTCACCCTTTCAAGGCCGGTGAGCGCGTTGGCGACAACCGAAGGCGAACCCGATGAGAGGTCGAAGCCCTGCAGATAATAGCCTGCCGTATTGACGAGGTTGCCATCCGAGTCGGGAACAAAATGGCCCGCACGGGTAAGGAACGGTGTGCCGTCGGAATCAGACACGACAAAGAAGCCACTGCCATCGATCGCCAGATCGGTCACTCTGGTGGTATATTGAATATTACCAGATGTGGAGATGTCGTAGGTGGTGAGCGCTTCCACACCACCCGAATTATAGGATGTGGTGTTCTGAGTGGTAACGACGGACTTGAATTCGGTTTCGGCCTTCTTGTAGCCGGTGGTGTTCGCATTGATAATATTATCAGATACAGTGCCAAGCTTGCTCGACTGGGAGTTCATGCCTGAAACACTAGAACGCATTACGCCGTAAAGGCCCATGGTGCTCTCCTGTTTAAAGTAACCGCTATCTCGCATCCGGAGCAGTGGCGCAGTATGCCCTGATAGGGACTGTGTGGTGTCTATGCTGAGAGGGTATGTCATAAGGCTTGCGCGAAACTGGCCTCACAACTGTTTTAAATATTTGAATTGATTAAATTTTTATGCTCAATCGATGCGTCTCGGGGGGCCTTGGACAGTGAAGGACAAAAACGCAGGCGAGGAAGTGGTTGCATGCGTAGCCCCATACAAAAATGCCTGCCAACGTAAAGGCTTGGCAGGCGCAAGGGATGACAAGGTGCAAAGGCGCGTTGGTTTATCGGCCACAGAAGGCACGGGACCTGGTTGTCCACTGTCCGAATTTGCTGGCTACGAGATTGCGGATAACGGCACAGACATAGCGCTTCTGAGCGGGATTGTTGTTCGGCCCGGCATGATAGCGGGCCACCGCCATCGTCCAGTTTCCCTGACGGGCACGCAATTGTTTTAAAAACTGGGCCGCATAGCGCACATTGGCGTGGGGATCAATCATTTCATCAAGAGATGAAAACTGGTCAGAATGATAATGATGGTTGATTTGCATGCAGCCGATATCAATCAGCTTTTTGCCGTTTTTACGGGCTTTTCGCACGGCATCGAGTGCTGCTCTTTTGGAGGAGGCCATGACGGTTTTGCCTTCGATATTGAGGGCAAAAGGGTGCAGTTTCAGGCCGCGCCCTGTTTCGGTTAGCCCGACCGCATAAAGGATGCCAAGTGGCACCCCTTCGCTGGCGGCCGCAGCGCGCATTTCCCGCTCGCAAACCGCATCGACCGTCGCCGTTTCGGCTTGGCCGGTCGCCGCGCCGGCCGGGGCAGATGCAAGAAGGCTAAAGAGTAAGCCCGCGATAAGGCTGACTTTCGGGTGTGCCGTCATGATGCGCCCCATCATTATTCTCATCAAAGGATTCCATCGAAAAGAGTCCGCCTTCGTCTCGTGCGCCTGATTGCTGCTGTTGTCCTTCTTGTCCCTCAGAGCCGTTGTTCGACCAGGAGGAACCGGGCCGGTCCTGACCATTTTGCTGGTTCAGGCTGTCATTGGAAGAGGGCGGCAGAATCTGCGATGTGCTCTTGTCGTCCATTGCCACCACGGCAATGCGGTCCGCATGATAGCCAGCCTTTTGCAGCAGTTTGTTAAGCTCATGCTGATTGGTCTCAAGCATTTTGGCGGTCTCGGCCTTGGACGCTTCGATCCGCACCTCGATATTATTGTCATTCAGGCGCACGGAAAGACGCACCTTGCCCAGATCTGCCGGATGCAGCTGGATGTCGAGCACCCGCAGCACATCGCCACTGCGATGCAGCTTCAATCCACCTGAGAATTGTGAATCAAAAGCGCTGTCAGGATTGGCTGCACCCTGCCCCTTGAGGCTACCGCTCAGCGCATCTCCGATTTGCCGAAGCACGGAATTGGCCGTGGCAAGACCTGTTTGGGATGAGGCCAGACTCGCCGTCTCGAGCATATCCATCGGCGCGAAATGGGTCTCCTGCTTGAGAACGCTGAAACCATCGCGCTGGGCCTTCTGGGTGGGCGTCAACATGGCGTCCCTGACAATCGGCATCACTGTATCAAAGGCCGATGTTGCGCGTGTATCCAGCGAATAGGCTTTCAGATTGCCCGGATCGGCAGGGTTGGATCCGGCATTTCTGGCGAGCTGATCAATCGAGCCGAGAGCAACTTTCTCCGGTGTCTGGGAAAGCGATTGAAAGAGAGCCTTGTTATCCTTTGCTGCGCTGGCTTCTGCTGCGGCTTGGCCCAGAGTGCTTTGCGCTCCGGTTTGAGGCAGGCCGTTGGCCTTCTGTTTATCGGCAAGGGCGGCTTCTGCAGAAAGTTGCCCGGGCAGGTGGCTTTTGGCAGCCTGTCCCGGAAGATCACCGTTGGTGCCTGCAAGCCTGCCAGCTGCTGCACCATCAGACACTTGCCCGAAACCTGCTTGCGCCAGCAGTTGCTGGACGGATTTGAAATCGGTTTTCAGGGCAGTCTGGTCTTTGGCGCCATCGGCCGCCGCTGTCATGGTCGCCATTTCATTGGCATCAGGCGAGACAAGATCAAACAGCTTCTCAAAGGGTGAAGGGCCGGTGTCGCCATTGGTCCTGTTAGCCCACCTCTTGTGGGATTTCTTTTCAAGTTCTGCCACTTCATCATTGTTGGCCTGTTCGGCCTCGTCGCCAGAGGAGGCGCTGTTGTCATGGGCCTGCTGCTTATGCTGACTGTCTCCATGAACAGAGCGTTTTCCGGAAAATAGGACCTTGGTGTTTGCGTTGGCCCCTGCGGCGGGAATGGTCTGACTAGGCATGCTTGTTCACCTAAGAGAAGATTGTTTGGAAGAGGACAGGAAAAGATCAGTCTGGCGAATGGCCTGTCTGCCCTGGGTCAGTGTTTCCAGTTGCCAGCCCGGTTCGCCCTTGTCGACAGTTGAGGGCCTGATTGTGAAAGCCAGCGCCGGATCCTTTGTTTCGGGCCATGCGCGGATATTGTTGATCACCTGAGATATCTTGTCTGCCAGAAGCTGGTCCCGACTGGTGAGGTTGCTGCGCTGCACCTTCCACAAATGCTGTAGGGAAAGCTTGATGCTATCTGCATCAATCATCGAACCTGCCAGATAGAGATGGGAGCGGGACTGGTCTTGCGAGCCGTCTAGCGTGAGCGGCAGCGCCGCCTTTGCCGCCTGCTGGGCAAGGGGCACATTGCCTGCGATCAGGCTTGAATAGGAGAGCAACAAATAGAGGCTGCGTCGCGCATCCATGTCGAACTCGGAAATGACCGTATCAAGTTCGGCAAAGCTGGCCCCTGCCTTGCTCTCGCCAAAGCGGCGCATGGCGATGGCAAACCGCCGACGGAAATCCGAATTATAGATCGAGTTGTTGAACCGTCGCATATATTGCAGCGAATAGGCTTGAAACAGGCGGGTATCATTCTCGGCCGCTGCAACAGATACGCCCCGACGCAGGGCGGCTTCCTCAACGAGGGAACCGGGCAACAGAAGGCGGGCCTTGTCTATGGCAATCTGGGCGTCCTGCAGATTGTCCGGCAGGGCAAGGATGGCCTGAACCAGCGCGATCTGTCCCCCCAATGTTGGCGAAAGAGACAGCGGGTCTATGGTAGAAAAGACAGAGTAGGCTTCATTCTTTCTGCCTTCGATATAGGCCAGCGCCCCTTTTAGGAGCGCAGGATCAACGGCTGGTGGCGGGTCGAGCGACAACAGCCGATGGCCCACCGCAGGGTGCCCACCCGAGAGCAGATGAATGACAGCTGCGCGTGCATTCTGTTCGTTCTGCCAAACCCGGGCAGGCAGTTCAAGAAAGTGCTGGTTGAGATTGATGATCAGTTTGCGTTGGGCCTTGAGCGCCTGCGTTGATCCTTTCGCCGTCTGGGCTTGAAGATTCTGGACCACGCGCACCTGCAGATAGGGCTGCATATCATCAACGGAAGCATCGACAGCATGGGGGATGATCGTGCCATTTGCAGGTCTATCGGGCGCCTTGGCGGGTACCGTGGATACCCCCTTGATGACCCGAATGGCCTTCTTTTGATCGGCGGCCTTATCCGCTGTCTGGGCGGCGGCACTGGGCAGGCTTGCAACGGAGCATAAACAGGCCAGTAGCATGGATGTCATGAGACGGGTGCGATGGCTGCGGCTTTGTGCTGATGTGGCTGGCTTGATCATTGCGGTGCCTCCTTACTCGGCTGCACGAGAATTTCAATGCGGCGGTTATCATCGGCTTCAGGATCATCGGGATGCTTCAACGCGCGATCAGCATAGCCTTCCACGCGCAGCAGGCGGCTTTCATCCAATCCGCCACGGATCAGCATGAAGCGGGCCATATGGGCGCGGGCCGTTGAGAGGCGCCAGTTGTCCGATTTGCCATTGCGGAACGGGCGCGCATCGGTATGACCCCGAATGATGATCTTGCCCTTGATCTGCTTAAGGCTTTTGGCGATGCGCTCAAGCAGGATGATGGATTGCGCTGTGGGCTCGGAAGATCCGATGGCAAACATGCCATAATCTGCGCTGTCCGAGACATTGATGAGCATGTCATCACCGCTCGTGGTCACGGTCAGTTCGTCGCCGATGGTCGGGCGCGGTTCCAGATTGAGGGCTGCCTTCAGGATAGTTCTGAATTCATCAACCTGTTTGTCCAGAGCGCTTGCAGCTGCTGATTCAGCAATGGTGGCTTTGTCATCGTCACTTGAGGCGAGCCCGGTTGATTTTTGCGTGCTGACGGCAGTGTGCTGGCGCTTGGTGCCTTGCTGCGCGTCGCCCTCGCTCTGGTCTGCATCAGCGAGGCCCCCTGGGGTCAGGGTACCTGCATTCTGTTCATCCATCGCATTTTGGGATGCGGCGGTTGACGCGGCAGATGCCATGGCGAAGCCGGGTTCTGAAGGGGCGACATTTGAAGAGCCGCTACCGCTGGCAGAAGTCTCCGCCTGAAGGCTCTCTCCGGTTTCTGATTGAGTCTGATTGACTTCCTGCCCTGCGATCCCTGCGATGGAGAAATTGGAAGATGTGGCGTCTTCCGTCATGTCCATCTCATCCAGAGAAAGGGGATTGAGGCGCCAGGAAAGAGGTGCAAACGGATCGCGCATCGCTTCACCACCGGTGCCTTCGATCTGGCTATCATTGCGGGCAAGGACCTGGGAGGATGTGTCATCGTCGTCTGATTGGCTTGCGGCGGCTTTGCCATTCATCGCAATGCGGTCAAGAACGCCGTAAGGATCTGAAAAGATTTCAGCTTCCGTGTAGGTCGGCAGTGGCCTGTTGCTGGTCTCTTCCGTGCGGGAACGGGACGCGCCCTGCTGTCCGTTCTGCCCATTGGCATCCGCCGGAACCGCGGATTGGGAGAGCGAGCGTCCATCATCCTGCTGTGATGACGTCTTGGGGGGAGTGGCTTCCGGCCCCACTTTCATGTCCTTCGGGTCGGGATCATCCAATCCCCTTGGAAAGGACGTCATCGCAGAGAGTTTCACCGGGTTGAAATAGCGTGCAATATGCTTCTTGGCTGCATCATCCGTGCTCGAAATCAGCCACATGACCATGAAAAAGGCCATCATTGCCGTCATGAAGTCGGCATGCGCGATCTTCCAGACGCCGCTATGGGGTTTCTCGATATCGAGCTCAGGGCGGCGACGAATGATGATCAATTCTTTTTCGTTTGTTGGTTCCAGATCAGTCATCTTGTACCGCCTCTTCCAGTTGGGTCAGATAATCGGCAATCCGCGTTTCGAAAACGCAGGCATCCACCTTGAGGGAAAGCTCTGTGGGTTCATCCTGCCGGTTCTGTGGTGCCACATCCCCCACAAGTGCCGACAGCTTTTCGCAATCAACGGCAGAACCAAGCTGCTCGAGCAGGTTTTCAGGGCCGCGCAGCACAGGGCTTTCAGCAACGGATTCATGCAAGGCCCGCTCGGCGACATCGGAAAAGACCTCGATGATCCGGCGGTGAGCCTGTTCTGCGAGAAAGGGCTGGAGCATCTCGGCAACCTGATCAGCGAGCAGATTTTTAATTTCGGTCATCTGTTCTGCGACATGTCCCTGCAACTGGCGATGTAGCTCGGCGGCCAGCACCTGCTTCATGACGTCGAATTCCTCGCGCAGTTTCAGCCGTTGCAGGGAAAGCTGCTCCTGCCATAGGATTTCTGCATCTTTAAGGCCATTGGCCCAAGCCTCTGTGCAAACTCTTTGCGCGTCTGTGTTCGTTTCGACGGGCGCAGACTCTGTTGCAATCGGTAGCAGTAGGTCAAGCCCGCCAAAGACAATCTTGGTCTGCTCTGCTTTGCCAAGCGGTTTGATTTCCGCAGGCTCCAGGGGTGCGTCATCGACAGACGGGATCAGGTCCTTGAGTGGGATTGTCATCAAGCCGTCTCCGATTCATAGAACCACTGCTTGAGGATCGCGGCCGACTGTTCTTCGTTCATCTCGACGACACGCTCCAGCTTGCGTACAGGGGAGGCATCCAGCTTCTTGGATAATTCTTCAATCAATCCAGCATGGGTGCTCGGGTCGGAGGCCACGTAGCCCAGCTGTTCGTCAAGGCCAAGCTCTAGCTCTGCGTCTTCAGGGCTGTTGTCATTGGCGATCGGCTTGGGAACCAGAGCACTGATTGCAGGGCGCAGACCGAACCAGATCAGCAAAGTGGAGACCACCAGAATGCTGACGGCATTGACCACATTGCCCGACTGTTGCAGCAGCACCTGAGTCACCGTCAGTGGCGGCAGAGGATCAAGCTCACCCGCACCTGCCTGGAAATCAACCACGGCAACCTTGATCTGGTCTCCGCGGGCGGTACTCAGACCTGCCGCAGAGGAAGCCAGTTGGCTGATCTCTTCGATATGCTTGTTGATGGCGGTATTGATGGTTGCCTCATCCGCCCCTTCGCCCAAGCTGTCCAGAAGGTGGGCGCGATTGACCAGAACTGCGATGGAGAGCCGTTCAACATCATACCCTTCGCGGGTCTGCTCGACCTTCTTGCTCGAAATCTCGTAGTTGATCGTTTCCTCGCGCCGCTGGTTTTCTTCCACCGACTGTTCGCTGCCGCTGTCATCGACCCGTTCATCGGGCAAATTCTGCTCGACTGTGGTCGGTGGCTGGGAGCTGGCATTCTGAGCGCTTTCGCTTGAACGAACGGTCTGGACACTGCGTTCGATACGGCTGTCGGGATCAAAGATTGTTTGTGCCACATGCTCTTTGTCCGTATTGAGAGTGGCCGCTACGGATACCTGGAAATTGGAAAGGCCGAGATAGGGCGTAAGGGTCTTGCGGATATTTTCCTGAATGCGGTCAGAAACGAGCGTTTCAAGCCCTGCCATTTCACCGGCGGAGGAAGCATCCTTGCCCTGTCCGGAAGCCAACAGCTCGCCAGAGGAATCCAGAACCGTTACTTCGGCCGGCTTCATGCCCGGAACGGCTGCTGCCACCAGATAGCGGATAGCCTGGGCTGTCTGGAATTCGCCCGTGCCAGCTCCCTTAATGACGACGGATGCCGAGGGCATCTGGTCTTTCTTGCGGAAGGAGCCCTTTTCCGGCAGCACGATATGGACGCGGGCCGACTGAACATCCTTCATCGACTGGATCGTTCTGCCCAGCTCGCCTTCCAGTGCTCGAACACGGGTAATTTCCTGCATGAAAGAAGTAAGACCCAGCGAACCGAGATTGTCGAAAAGCTCGTAGCCTGCGCTATCCCCACGGGGCAATCCCCTTTCGGCCAGCAACATGCGGGCGCGCGAAGCGGAGGAATGATGGACAAGCACCGCAGAGCTTTCCGTATTCACATCAAACCGGATACCTGAATCCTGTAGGGCAGAGCCGATCCGCGTGATGTCTTCCCGGTCCAGCCCGGAATAAAGCACGGTCATCTGGGGTTTGGAGAGAAAATAGGCCCCCCCTCCGACCAACATAAGGGTCATAAGCCCGATAAGACCAAGAGCCATAAGCCTTCTGGGACCGAGCTCTTTAAGATTTGCCAATATTTTTTCGGCTTGTTCACTTCCAGGCATCGAAATTCAACCCTCTTTCAAGCAAAAGGAAACGTCTTTTGAGACTATGGGCCGGAAAGCTTGCGCGAAGCCTGTGTGGCCCCTCTGAATTGAAGATTGGCGTCCAAAATCAAGGGTCAAATGAAGAAGGCAGAATGAAGAAAAGGCGCACCCCAAGGGATGCGCCTTTTACAGCTGTCAAAATCAAGAGCCCATTTATTGAACAGCTTACTGGAACAGAGACAGAATGCTCTGAGAACCAGAGTTGGCAATCGAGAGAGCCTGAATGCCGAGCTGCTGCTGTACCTGAAGAGCTTTCAGGCGGGTGGATTCTTCGTTCATGTCTGCATCAACCAGCTGGCCGACACCACGATCAATTGCGTCAGTCAGAGCAGAAATGAAGTCATTCTGCAGATCAACGCGGGTTTTGATCGAACCAAGAGTGGTTGCAGCATCAGTGATCTTGCCCATGGCGGTTTCAACGTCGTCGATCAGGGAATCAAGACCGGAAAGATCGGAATCTGCAACGGCAGAGATGTCGAAGTCAGACAGATCTGCACCAGTAACATTGGTACCCATCGTCAAGGCAGTATCGAAGATACCTGCACCACCGCCAGTGGAGTCGAACAGCTGAATGTCGGACAGAGTGATATCAATCGTTTCAATCTGAACGGCACCAGAGCTGTCACGGCTGAAGGAACTGACGATGCTTTTGGTCGGTGTCGTAGTGGTGTCGCTGACGAGCCAGTTTTCGGAGTTGAACACAGCGGAGTTCGCAACGGATTTCAACTGGTTCTGAAGCTGAGAGATGTCAGACTGGATTTTGGCACGATCAAGACCAGGTTCCTTGGCAGCAACCAGTTTGTTCTTGATCTCTTTCATCACATCAACGGTAGAGTTCATGGCCGTATACATGGTGTCCACGGTAGCGGCACCAAGACCGAGCGCATCCTGCACTGCAGAAAGAGCGCCATTATCGGAACGCATGGTTGTTGCGATGGACCAGTAGGCAGCGTTGTCTTCTGCTCCGGCAACACGCATACCAGTGGAAATGCGCTGCTGAGTAGCGTCCAGATTTTTGTTCGTGGCGTTCAGGGTCTGCAAAGCAGTCATTGCAGAGGTGTTGGTCAGAATACTGTTAGACATGATTATGTCCCTTTCAAATTAGAAGATAGAGGGGACATTCCGGGCTTGTATCCGGGACAACAGGGCGGCCTCATGCCTTTGAACATTTGCTTTAGGTTATGCTCAACCTGTCGTGCTTCTCACCATAGTGAGCCGACCTTGCCTCAGCCTGACCAGTCTGTCGAGGCACCACATTTTTTATTCAGCTCTTGCTGGCAAAAGCATAAACAAAAAGAAAAGCCCCTTTTTAAAAGGGGCTTTACGAGGGCAAGACATGTGGTGAAAAGGAGCAAAATGGTCTTTCCTTCAGGGATGATCCGAACGCGGATTTGTAACCATTTCAAGGATTTCCAGGTTGTCAGACTTTTCCCGCTCCTTGCGTTCCTTGTCTTCTACCATGCTTAAAAAGCGACGGACCGATTCCATGGTCGTTCCATGTTTGCGCAATTGTTGTTGCAGCACTTCGAGAGCCTGATCCAGCTCGGCCCGCTCCTTGGCCACCTTTTTAAGCTGCTTGGCATGGGATGCCATCAAGGCATTGACCAGAATGGGATCGCCTTCGGCCATCATCTTGACCAGAGAGGCCTCCTTTTCCCGCAAATGCGTTTTCTGTTGAACCGTCTGTTCAACCGCTTGCTGGGTGCTTTTGTGCATTTGTTCCTGGGCATGGAGAAGTCTGCGAAGTCGTTCGGTTCTTTTTGACATGGGGTCTCTTCTTCATCGGCTAAGGGCGAGCGAAAGGGCATCAATAAAAATTCCCACCATTTCGCTGACAACAAACATGGTCAACAACAGGCCACCCATCAGAATAAACGGCATAGAAACGAAATAGACCGGGATCTGCGGTGTGAACTTGTTCAGCAGCCCGAGGGACAGGTTGGCGAGCACTGCATAAAGGACGAAAGGGCTTGAAACACGCAACGCGACCAGAAAAGCTTCGGTCAGCGTGTCGACAAACTGGATGAGTGAGCCTTGCACATCAAAGGTCAGGCCGGGGGGGATGACCGAAAAGGAGGTCACCAACCCCGAGATCAGCTGCCAATGCAGCCCCGATACAAAAATCATGACGATGGCCGTCATGGAAATGATGTTGACCATCGGGGGCAGGGCATCGTTGGATTCAAGTGGACTGCCTCCCATGGCTGCAAGATTCATGAACATGGCCGCATAACTGCCCATGGTTTCAAGGGCGGTCATGAAAATCCGGCCAATGAACCCAATCGTGATGCCGGTCAATAGTTCGGTGGCGATCAACAGGAAAACCCGTTCCAGATTGGTATCGGGCAGACTTTTCATGACGGACGCCAGCAAGAGCGGAGCAAGGCCGATGGAAACGGCCAGTGAAATGAACAGCCGCACATTCATGGGAATGCGCGAGCTGCCAAAGCCGGGCATGATCATCAGGCAAGCGCCAATGCGGCACTGGATCAGGAAGACGGCAAGCAATGTTGTGGGTTGTATCCAGGCCATGGCAGATCAGGACACGCTTCCGATTGTGATCAGCTCGACGCCTCGGGACACTTCCAGATGCGACAGCACTGGCAGGGTCGGGAACAGGCGCTCGACAATCATGCGAACATAGCTGCGGGCTTCTGGTGTGGTGAGCAGGGCATAACTCTGCTGATTGGCGGCTTGTTCATGCACGACCTTGGTCAGTTGCTGACCAAACTGTTCGACCAGCTGCGGTTCCAGATCAATCTCTATGATGTCGCCCTTTGCGTCGCGCTTGAGTGCTTCGTGGAAAGCCAGATCCCAGCGGTTGCCCAGCCGAATGACGCAGAGCTTGCCACCCTTGGCCAGATCGCCACAAATCTGCTGGCCCATGCGCACACGCACATGTTCGACAACTTCTTCAGAGCGGCGCACATGCGGTGCGATTTCCGCGATGGCTTCCAGAATGAGATGCAGGTTGCGGATGGAAACCCGCTCTGCCAACAGCAGCTTGAGCACGGCTTGCAGGCCGGAAAAGCTGATATGGGCCGGGCAGATGTCGTCGATCAGCTTCTTATATTCCGGATCGAGGCGATTGATCAGATGGCGCATGTCCTTGTAGGAAAGCAACTGCGGTAGGTTGTTGCGGATCACTTCACTCAAATGCGTCAGCACAATGGTGGTGCTGTCCACCGAGTTGAGACCGATGCGATCAACCTCGCTCTGATAGGCGCTGGGAACCCAGATGCCGGGCATGCCGAAGGCAGGCTCGCGGGTTGGCTCACCAGGCAGGCTTGCTGTCTTGTCTGGGCCAGCCAGAACCAGCAGTTCGCCCACGCGTAGCGCGTGGCTGGCGATGATGGTGCCGTGGATCTTGATTTCATAGCTTTTGGGCGGCAGAGCCAGACTGTCCGTAAGATGGATATCAGGAACAACAAATCCGTAATCTTCTGCAAACTTGCGGCGCATCTTGGACACGCGGTTGGCCAGATCATCGCGCGATGTCAGCATCTGGGCGGTTAGCTGCTTGCCAAGGCAAAGTTCGATTTCTGGAGTTTTGAGGCTTGGCTTGGCGGACAGGCGATCCTGATCTTCCTTCTTTTTGGAAGCGATCATCGCTCTGCGCGCCTTCTCGGCCTCTTCTTCGGCCAGACGTTTGGGAATGGAATAGCCGGTAAAGACCATGATGCCAGCAAGGGCTGCGAAAGGAAGCACCGGCAGACCGGGCATCAGGGCCAGAATAATCATCAGGCTGGCGGCCACAAACAGAGCTCGGGGATATTTGCCAAGCTGGCCCATGACGGCCTTTTCAGCCGAGCCGCGTGTGCCGCCCTTGGAGACGAGCAGGCCCGCAGCCAGAGAGACGATCAGCGCCGGGATTTGCGAAACAAGACCGTCGCCGACGGACAGTTTGGTAAAGACGTCCGAGGCTTCGCCCATGGTCATACCGTGGCGCGTCGCCCCGATGACGATGCCGCCGAAAATATTCACTGCCGTGATGATGAGGCCTGCTATGGCGTCACCGCGCACGAATTTGGAAGCACCATCCATGGCGCCAAAGAAGGAGCTTTCTTCTTCCAGCTCGGATCGGCGGGCCTGAGCAGCCTTGTCGTCTATAAGACCGGCATTGAGATCGGCATCAATGGCCATCTGCTTGCCGGGAATGGCGTCGAGCGTGAAGCGGGCCCCCACTTCGGCGATACGGGTCGCACCTTTCGTGATCACCAGAAAGTTCACAATCACAAGGATCGTGAAGACGATCAGGCCGATGACGAAGTCTCCGCTCATCACAAATTGGGAAAAGCCATTGATGATATTGCCTGCGGCATCAAGCCCTTTGTGCCCCTGCGAGAGGATCATGCGCGTTGTGGCGATATTGAGCGACAGGCGCAGCATGGTGGCAATCAGCAGGATGGTTGGAAAGGAGGAGAATTCCAGAGGTTTCTGGATCCACAAGGCAACCATCAGGATCAGGATTGACAGGGCGATTGACAGGGACAGGCCAATATCGATGAGGATTGGCGGGATCGGCAGAAACAGGATCGTCAGAATGATAACGATACCGAACGCAAAGCCGACATCCCGACCTTTTTTCTCAGAATTCATCCCAATTGGTGCGACGACTTGGCTGTCGGACATGTCGCTCTCCGTTGTTCGTTGCGTGCGTTCTAAAATGCATAAGCAAGCTTGCGTCGGGCTTGTTACTCCGCCCGCTTTGTCACACCCATTGTGCCAATGCCTTTGGGCTATGGCACGCAAGCAGGCGCGCACTGGCATGAAAGCTACGATGTGTCGCGCAGCATGGATGCCAGTGAGGCCTTGGGGTCAGAGCCGGGTATGAGACTATTTGCCTGAACCTGCGTTGCCGGGATCAGGTCTTGTTGATGGAAGAGTCCGGGAAGAAGCTGAACTCTTCGACCAGAATGTCATGTACAAGCTTGGCCTGCATGCGCTCGTTGACGCTGTCCCTGATATGGGTGGTCAGCTTGTCGATGTCATAGGTCTTCAGATCGTCGAAATCGATGGATGTGTCATTGAAGATGGTGCGGAAGGCCTCATCCACAATGAAGGGATTGGGCGGAATCGCCAGCTCCCTGAGCGTGGTGGAATCGATCGTGTAGACAAATTGCGCCACGATATAGCCCCGCACCTTGCCATCCGTGATCATGGGTACGCTGATCGCACGCGTTTTCTCAAAATCCATACCTTCCTGAAGTGGAATGCCGGACAGTTCAGCGAAACTCTTGTTGTTGATCCAATGGCCGGAAACATAGGCCGACAGGGTCGATACAGCACCGATCCAGATGGCGAGCAGGGCGTAGCGCATTGCTTTCAATCACTCCGTGGTTTGAGCACCATAGGTGCCATCAGATTCCGCTGCCAACATGGCCTTGGACAGGACTTCGGTGATTTCACGCACCGCTTCCAGATGGCGTTGCAAAACTTGCTGGTTTTCGTCCAGAAATTTGCGCAGCACAAGCAGCTCGGAGGTCACCGACGAGGAAAGCCTCGTCACATCAAGGCTATCAGTCAGCCGGCTCAATTCGAGCAGAATGCGCGATTTCTCATCGCTATGCGCACGCAGGTCGACGCCTGTCTCTTCGCGCAATGCCTTGGTTTCCATCGAGACGGCCCGGATGGCCCGTTGCACGCATTCCAGAATGCGCTCCTCGATTTCAGGCAACTGCATCTGTGGGGCCGAAGCTCCATCTGGGGCGATTGCCAGATCAACACTCTGACCGGTGTTTTCTTGAAGGGATGTTTGCATGTCAGACTCTGTTTCATTCATGAATGAGGGATGGGATCACGCCTGCTCTGGCAGATTGAAATAGGATGCCAGATCAAGTTTGTCGCTTTTGGCCATCTGGTTGCTGACCTGTTCGGACAGCATCGAGCGCCACATGTCACCCGAAAGGCCTTCGCCATAAATGCCCTCGGTATCGCGGGGCAGCATGGTCTCCAGCATTTCGTGCAGCATCAGCGCTACAAATTTTTCGCTAACGGGATTCTGTTCCTTCGCGATGCCCTTGCTATAGCGTGAGATGCCGGCATCAGAGAGCACCGCGGGTTTGGCCGCGCTTGCATAGTGCTTTTCAAAGCTGGCTGGCTCGGTGCCGCTTCCAAGATCGGGAACGGCACCGGTGGCGCTGACCACCTGCATTGCAGAGCGTGAGGCCGAGCCTAGGCGTTGTGCTGCCATCTGTCGCTCAACCGGATCTGCCGCGTTGACGACATCCAGCACCAGATCTGAAGGGATTGAAATAGCCATCGGTTATCCTCGGATCAGTCCTCATGGATTAAATTCAGGGCCAGCCTAGGCTCTCGGGCTTGCTTGAAGCTTGCCTCTTTTGCTCAAGGCACCGAATTCCCTATCCCTTCTTTTTCTCCTGCGCCATCAGCGCATCGGAAAGGGCGCGGAAAGGGTCCGTCTGGGTGTCTCCCAGCTCGAAGGGCGTCTGGCACAGAATGTCATAGATGCGCGGCACCAGTTCCATGGCATGATCCAGCTCGGGGTCGCTGCCCTTTGCATAGCCACCAAGCAACCGAAGATCCCGTGTTTCTTCATAGCGGGCGATCATGCCCTTGAGTTTCATGATCAGCGAGGTCTCGTTTGCCGCCCAGGCCTTGTTGGCCATGCGCGAGACCGAGGTCAACAGGTTGATCGCCGGATAGCGTCCCTGATCGGCGATGGACCGATCCAGAACAATATGCCCGTCCAGAATGCCGCGGATGGAGTCGGACACCGGATCATTGTGATCATCGCCATCAACCAGAACTGCAAACACACCGGTAATCGCGCCGCATGGTTGATCCTTGTCTTTTGGAGCTGGGCCGGGGCCTGCGCGTTCAAGCAGATGGGGCAGATCGGAAAAGACGCTTGGTGCAAACCCGCGGGCCACCGCAGGCTCGCCTGATGCCATGGCCACATCGCGAGAGGCCAAAGCAAAGCGGGTGGCCGAATCCATGATCATCAGCACCGATTTTCCCTTGTCGCGGAAATATTCAGCCAGCGCCATCGCTGTTTTCGGCGCTTGACGGCGCATCATGGCGCTTTCATCTCCGGTCGCCACGACCACGATGGAATGCTCAAGGCTATCGCCCAGCGTTTCGGAAATGAATTCGCGCACTTCTCGCCCGCGTTCTCCGACAAGAGCAACAATGACGATGTCAAATTCCAGCGCACGGGCCAGCATGGCCAGCAAGGTGGATTTACCCACGCCCGAGCCTGCAAAAATGCCAATGCGCTGGCCCACGCATAGCGGCGTGAACAAATCAATGGCGCGGACGCCGGTGCGGACCGCTTTGCTGATGAGACCGCGCTCCATGGCTGCGGGCGGGTCATTTTCCAGCTGGACACTCTCTCTGCCGGGCACCAGCATGCCCTTGCCATCAATCGGACGCCCGAGGGCATCAATAACGCGCCCCTTCCAGCTGTCGTCGGGGCAAAACTGGATCGGTCCCATGCGGTAAACGCGGGTGCCTATGCCAACATCGAGATGGCGAGAATAGGGTTTGGCAAAGACTTTGTCCTGATCAATCCGGATGACCTCTGCCCGTGCCGGTCCGCGGCCAGAAGGGCGCTCGACATCCAGCTCAATACAATCGCCGATATGGGCATGCTTCTCCAGCCCGCTGATTCCATAATATCCGGGGGTGATTTGTGTTACAAAGCCGCATATCCTGAGCGCCTGATGCTCTTCCTGCAAGAGCCGGACAACGCCTTGAAGACGATCCAGTTTATTGGCCTGGTCCTGGCGCTGGGCGGTTGCCTTTTTTCCTTGCGACATGTTCGTTGACACCTTGTCAGTCCTGTTCGGACGCCATCTGCAGATAACGTGTTTGCATTTGAGCCAGCATATCCAATGGTATTTTGTTGGCAGGATGCGCAGCCAGGCCCGTAATCTGGGGGAGTATGGTGGGGTCAGCTTCTTCCATGCTGCCAGACCCGGATTTGCTCCGGGGGGAGGTTTCGCTGTCGCCAACCAGATCAATCGTGCCTGTCGGTCTGAAATCCAGATTGGAAAGATAGCGGCTCAGATCAAGCGGCTCGTTGGCATCCTGCACAGATGCAAGATGCGCGTGCGTTCCGCCCGAAAGAGATGGCGGCCCGGCAATGGCGTCAGAAAGTTGCTCTGTCGCAGGGCCCGCCGGAGACGGAGCGCTTTCAAAAGAGGAAAAAAGCGAAGAGATAACCGAGAAGAAATCCCCTACAAGAGGAATGGACTCAAGTGAGAAACCTTCACGGACCAGTCCGACTGTCTCGGACTGGCCCGCTCCGGCAGGGGCTCTTGAAGGGGTGATGGAAAAAACGGCGCTTTGGCGCTGATGCAAGGTCTTGGTTGATAGATCCTGTGGTCTGATGGCATCAAGCGCTGCGCTGGATAAAACCGGAGTCGTCATGAGTCTTCCCCGAGTTCGCGTACTGCCTGTCGCTGTGCATCTTCCGACGTTTCCATAACCTTTTCAGCGCTTTCGAAGGCGCGGCTGATCATGATCAGCTTGGTCATTTCCCTCATCGGGTTGACATTCGATCCCTCGACATAGCCCTGCATGACCCGGGCCTTGGAAGAATCCTGAAGCGGGAAAGCGACCCCTTCGGGAACAACCGCGGATCCACCGTAGCGTTTGAGCGCGTCATCCTCATTGATCTCATACAGCCCGATGCTGTCGACGGTCAGGCCATTCTGGACAATCTCGCCATCAGCCTGAACCACGATGCGGCCACCTTGCGGGTCAATCTGGATGGTCGAGCCACTGGAGGAGAGCACGGGTTCGCCATTCACTGTTGTAAGGCGTCCGGATGAATCCATCTGTAACCGGCCATCCCGTGTGTAGGCCACTTCGTTTCCGCGCTGGAATGAAAACCAGGCGTCGCCATCAATGGCCAGATCCAAAGGGTTGCCGGTTTGGGTGATGGCTCCTTTTGCTCGCGAAATATGGGTGTTGCCCATCGAAACAAAGCTCACTGACTCGCTGCCCGAATTGGCCAGGATCTCGGAGAAATTGATTGACTCGCCGCGATAGCCCGCAGTGTTGATGTTGGCGACATTGCGGGCAACCGATTCCATTCTGTTGCTGAGCGCAATCTGCGAGGAGAGGGAAACATAGTTGGATGTTGGCATCAGATGCCTCCCAGCTGAAGGCCCTGAAGGGACATGAGGAGATCTTCGTCCATTCCGACGATGGCGTTCCTATTGCTCGAAATCAGAATATTCGGGGCTGCCGTGGATGTGGTCTCATGGTTCAGATCGTAAAGAATGGAGAAACGTTGCACCAGCTCGCCGACATAGTCGGGGTCGGACATTTTATCGATGTCGATCCTGTCTGCGATGGTCTCCGAGAGCCAGTCAATATCAGCGCCAGCGGCTTCTTCCGGAATGCCTGCAATCGTGCGGGCCACTTCCGCCAGAGCCCTGTCCCCGAGCAGTTCCATGGGGGAGGTGATGGAGGCGGCTTTTTTCTGAAAATAAAGCGCCAGCTGAACACCGGTATTTTCCTGCCCCTCTCGGGTTTCGAGCGTTTGCTCGAGATATTTGTCTACAACCCCTTGCTGCGCCTTTTCAAAGGATGTGGTCGCATCCCCATGGCTTGCAAAATTGAAGACCGTCGCGAATTCCTTGAAACGCTGGTCTGTCAGCTGATTGGCAAAGGATTTGCTGTCGCTGATGCCTTCTTCCAGCACTTTGCGCATGTAGGCCTTGGCGTAGATCATGTCGTCCAGCCCGAAGGCCTTCATGGCGTAGCTATAGACTTCGTAATCGCCAAGAAAGTCATCTATTGATTTGATGTCTCGGATTTTCTCAAGATAATGATCCGTTTCCCGGCTTACCTGGCCATCCTTGCTGAGCGTATCGATGGTCTTCTCGTAATCCCGGTTGAGCATGGATACGCGCATATATGTATCAGTCATGGCTATAACTCCGTTTCAGATCAACGGATCATGAGCCCTGCAACTTGCCCCAAGCTGACGTCCTGCTTCTTTTTATCGGTAAACTGGCATGCGCCTTGTCGTGCGTGCTCTCAAAATCCGTGGCTGGCATATAGAGCGCCTGTTCTGCACATAAGCGCCGGTTTTCTCCCTATTTTGTGCTGACTGCGCAGCGTTCATTGTCAGTAAAAGGCTGGAAACACTGTGAAAAAAATCGCGCAAATAGTCCCGTGACCAGCCTCTGGCCTGCGTCTGGTCAGGTTCGCGCAAGACAGCAAATCTAGGTTGGACCCAACGAAAAGTCTAAATCGGGAGAGCCGATCTTGAGTGTATTTGTAGGATTAGCCATAGCGATGGCATCTTTGCTTGGTGGCTTCGCCGCAATGGGGGGGCATGTAGCGGTTTTGCTGCAGCCCTGGGAATTTGTAATCGTTTTCGGCATCGCATTCGGAACATTCGTCATCGCCAACCCGCTCAAGGTGGTGTTCGATACCGGACGGGCCATTTTGGAGGCCGTGACGAACGCAGCTCCGAAGAAGAAGGAATATCTCGATGTTCTGGGCCTTCTTTATACGATCATGCGTGAATTTCGCGCCAAGGGCCGTAACGAGGTTGAGCCGCATATCGAAAATCCCGAAGACTCGGTCATTTTCCAGCAATATAAGTCGGTCGCCAACAATCCGGCATTGCGCGACTTCATTTGCGACTATTTCAGAATTCTGATCGTTTCCAACGCCAGACCGCACGAAATCGAAAGCCTGATGGATGAAGAGCTGATGACGCGGATGCGCGATCAGATGAAGCCCTATCTTGCGCTTTCCCTTCAGGCTGAAAGCCTTCCGGCCATTGGTATTGTTGCCGCCGTGCTCGGCGTCGTCAAAGCCATGGGGGCCATTGATCAGAGCCCGGCCATTCTGGGCGGACTGATTGGCGCCGCATTGGTGGGCACCTTCGCCGGTATCTTCTGTTCCTACGCAATTGTCGGGCCGATGGCCAACAAGGTGAAATCGGTGCGCGAGAAAAAAGGGCGTCTTTACGTCATTGTCAAGCAGACCCTTCTGGCCTTCATGAATGGTGCTGCCCCCCAGATCGCTTTGGAACATGGCCGCAAGACCATTTCCGAAATCGACCGCCCGTCCATCGATGAAGTGGAAAGCCAGACCATGAATGTCGGTCCGGTGGGCGGCGCTGCCGATGGCACGGTGCACGAGATGCCCCAGAAGGGAGCCGCATAATCCATGGCACAGGCACATAACCTTTCACCAATTACGGATCGCTTGCTGGATGCAGCAGGAAACTCCATTGAACGTCTGCCGATGCTCCCGATCATCTTTGATCGAATGGCACGGGTATTTGCAGACACAATGCGTCAGCGGGCAGCGTCTCCGGTATTCGTCTCCGTGAGCTACATCGGCAATGATAGGATCGGAGATATCCTGGACGAAAATGAGGCCAATGCACTGGCCGCCGTCGTCTATACGCCGGAATGGGACACTCGCCTGCTGATCGGCTTTGATCGTGATTTTATCTTCTCGATGATGGAAGTGCTGTTTGGCGCTGATGGCACCGAGCCCCCCATAGACGACGAGCGCCCCTTCTCGAATATCGAAACCCGGGTTGCGCGCTCGCTGTTCATGGATTCCATCAAGGCGCTTGAAGATGCTCTCAAATCCGTGGCCGACATCACGCTCAAGTTCGAACGCATCGAAACCCGCATGGACTTTGCGGTCATTGGTCGGCGCAACAATTCCGCAGTTGTTGGTCGGCTGTTGTTGCAGGCCATTGGTCGAGGCGGCGAGATGTTTGTTGTCGTGCCCCATTCCGCTCTCACACCACTCAGGCAGAATCTGGCTCAGGTCGTCAGCGGTGAAGGCAACAATCGCGACAAGGAATGGACGCAGCAGTTCCAGGCAGAAATCCAGCGGACGCATGTCGAGTTGAACGCCGTACTTGAAGAGCAGCAGATAACCCTCGACAAACTTGCCGATCTCAAGGTTGGCGACATTCTCCAGCTTCAGGCAACGCCGCGTTCCAAAGTCACATTGCAGAGCAATAACCAGCCACTCTTTACCTGCTCCATGGGTCAGTCGGATGGATCCTACTGCCTTCAGGTAGAAGATCTGATCCACCAGAAAGAGGACATTTTCGATGATATCTTATCTCGCTGACGGCATTTTGATGATTGCCCTTATCATTACCTCGGTCTGGGTGATGAAGATGAATACCCGGCTGCAGAAGCTGCGTGACAATCATTTCGAGTTTCGCCGCATCATGGAACAGACCAATCTGGCGCTGGAAGGGATCGAGGTCTCGATCGACGAGATCAATGTCCGCGGCCAGCAGGTTCTCAACGCGCTGGGAAAACGCATTGATGAAGCGCGGGACATCGTAACCGACATCGACAAGATGACCCGGGAAGTGCGTGGCCAACAAAAGGAACTGCGCCTCGAAATGGTCGCCTTCCAGGAACAGATCGCCAAGGAATGCAAAAATCAGATCTGCATTCTCAAAAAGATCAGTGAAGCGGCCAATGAAGCAGCGCAAAGGGAAGAGCAAACCAATCCTCTTCTGAATGGTGGCGAAGTGGCGGCCAAGCCCGGACACCCTCCCTTTTATCGCATTGAAGATCAACTGCCCTCGATGTTGCGCAGGGTCAATCTGAAATCATGACGCCTCTTGCAAACGTCAGAAATGAACTATTCGGAAATCGAAGAGGAATAACCCCATGAATCCTGATGATATTGAGTTCGCGAAAATCGAATTGGATGAACCGGTGGCCCCACCAAAGGCCGCCAAGGAGAAAGAAGAAGCTGGCCCGACACTGGCCGATTTCTCCAAAGTGGCCGAGGGAGAAGCAACCCTTGGCGGTGTAATCGATACGGATCGCAATCTGGACAATATCCTGAGCATTCCGGTTGATATTCAGGTGGTTTTGGGCTCCGCATCCATGCTGGTCTCCAACTTGCTCAAGCTGGGTCGCGGGGCGGTCATTCCGCTGGATCATCGCGTCGGCGAGCCGGTTGAGGTGGTGGTCAACGGACGTGTTGTTGCCCGTGGCGAAGTGGTCGTGGTCGAAGACGACAACTCGCGTTTCGGGGTTTCCCTCACGGAAATCGTCGGCTCCGCGAATGTTACCAAGCCAGAGGCCATCAACTAGGGCCTCTCTCCTCGTCATTGCTGCCGAGGATATGACCGACGCATTGTTTCAAAAGATGCTGCAATCGTGGCGCAGCTTGCCCCGCGCGTTGCACAAGAAGAGTAACAAATTCGATAGAGGTGTGTCATGGCGGCTGTGCCTGCTGTTTCCAACGAAATTCAAGCCCCCGAACCCATGGTTCGCAAATTCCGGGGTGTTGAAAAAGTTGCGGCTTTGATTCTGGGAATGGGTCAAACAAATGCGGCGCGCGTGCTTTCGCATTTTGATAGCGACGAAATCCGCATGATCACCCGCATTGCGGCCCAGTTGGGTAGCGTGAATGCCAAGGAGATGGAAACCATCATCGAGGAATTCGTGAAGCAATTCGGTGATGGCGCCAGTCTTTATGGCTCGGTCAATGAGGTTCAGAAATTGCTGACGGGCGTTTTGCCCGAAGATGAGGTTTCCGATATCATCGCTGATGTGGCCGGCTCCTCCAACTGGTCTATCTGGGACAGGATCGCCAATATCTCCGAGACGGCGATCGCCAACTATATCAAGAAGGAGCATCCCCAGACGGCGGCTTTCATTCTCTCGCGCAGCAAACCGACTGCCGCCGCCAAGATCATGAATCAGCTGCCGCCGGAATTGCGCAACCAGCTGATGCGCCGGATGTTGACGATCAAGCCCATCGTGCCGGAAGCTGCCAGAGACATCGAAAAAGTGCTGCATGAGGACTTCCTGCTGAATTTCTCGGGCAATATGCAGGCCGATACCTTCTCGCGTATGGCGGACATTCTCAACAAGATGGAACGCGACCAGATGGAAGCGGCTCTCAACTCTCTCGAAGAGCGCCAGCCCAAGGCTGCAGAAGCCCTCAAGGGCCTGTTATTCACCTTCGACGATATCATCAATCTCACTCCGCGTGCCCGTATGGCCATCTTTGACCAGATCAATACCGAAGCCATCGTCATGGCGCTCAAGGGAACGGATCAGGGCCTGCGGCAGTCCATTCTGTCAACATTGGCCAGCCGGACCCGGCGCATCATCGAGCATGAGCTGGCCAGCGGTCAGCCAGCTGCAGAACGGGATGTCTTTGCGGCAAGACGCGAAATCACTGACCTGGCGCTTGAAATGGCCGGGCGGGGTGAAATCGACCTGAACCCGAAACAGGAGGGCGGCGCCTTTCTCCAGTAGGTGCCATGCTCAGGCAGGCCCCGGGATAATATGAGACACGCATGTCAGACGAGAATAAGGACAGCAAGACAGAAGAGCCAACAGAGAAAAAGATAAGAGACGCGATTGAAAAGGGGAATCTGCCCCTCTCCAAAGAGGTGAATGCCTTTGCCACCTTTCTCGGAATTCTGGTCATTCTGGCATTTGCACTGAAAACACAAGTAGCATCGCTATCCACAACCATGTCACGTATACTTGATGGAATAGGAGAAATTCGTCTTGGAAACGAAGCACAATTTGCTCAGTTGGGCTCAGCTGTTGGAATGGAAGTGGCCAAATTTCTGGTCGTACCCATTTCCATCTTGTTCCTCTTCGGACTTGCTGCGACCTGGGTTCAGCATCCCCCGCAAATTTCGTTTGAGCGCCTGCGCCCCGATCTATCCAAATTGTCGATTGGCAAAGGCTTTTCGCGCATGTTTGGCGCCCAAGGATGGGTTGAATTTCTCAAGGCTCTTGCAAAGCTTGCCATGCTTGCCGTCGTTCTCGGCATTCTCATATCAAGCTACCGACAGGTTCTGGTGAATACCATGTTTACAGATCCTACCTTGCTGCCAGAAGAACTTCTCAGTATTACCATTCGACTTGTCTCGGGTGTTTGTGTCGCAACAATCTCGCTGGTTCTGCTCGATGTCCTTTGGGTGAGGGGGAAATGGCGCCGGGATCTGCGCATGAGTCCGAAAGAAGTGAAAGATGAAATCAAGCAATCCGAGGGTGACCCTATGGTCAAGGGGCGCATGCGCTCGCTGGCCAGAGACCGGGCGCGCAACCGAATGATTGCCTCTGTGCCTCAGGCCAATGTTGTCATTGCCAACCCGACGCACTTTTCCGTTGCGCTGCGCTATGAGCATAGCGTAGACAAGGCTCCGGTTGTCGTAGCAAAAGGACAAGACCTTATCGCGCTGAAAATCCGTCAAATCGCAGAAGAAAATGACATTCCGGTGATCGAAAATGTGCCTCTGGCGCGGGCATTGTTTGCCGAAAGTGAAGTCGATTTGCCTATACCACCACAGTTTTTCCGAGTAGTTGCAGAAATTCTATACTATGTGTATTCTGCCGACGGCTCGAATTACAAAACAGCTTCGGGCTAAGAATGAACAAAGCTTCCCGGAAATCGACCATGATTAGTCGAAAGCCTCTTGCAACAGCTGATTGCAAAGACGTTTATGAGCATGCCATGCTTTGGGCGATGAAAGATGTCATCACCGAGCTTAGACTGGTCGATGCAGCGCATTTGATTTCGTATGTTTTTACGGATTCTCATGCCAATATCAGCGATATCGTTGCATCGTCCTCGGAATTATTCCTCAAGGCCAATACCCTTTTCTATCGCGGCGAAGCCACGACGCAACTGGATTGGTCCACACCACCCACGCTACGGCTCGAGATGGCTTTCAGGCATCTTGATCTTGATGCGCGCTTTGGTCTGAACCTGATCGGCGATGTGTCGACCATCACCATGCATTCTGTCAGATATGATGATGGGTCAGACAGCAATTCGTGCGATCTGGAGCGGTTTGTCAATGTGTTGACCGATGCCCATATCCGCCGACCCTCTAAGGATTGGCGCGGCAACAGCCTGCTCATGTAGGCTGCGTCGGTCCGCTCTTTTTGCGCTTTGTGAAGGCTTGGCCCAAGCGGAGCGCCTTTGATAAGGCATCAGTCGGGGATGTCCCCGACCGATCCATGCATTCAGTCTAGAGAAACGGCTTGGCCCGTTCCATCAGATCGTCCAGATCCGGTTCACTCGGGTTACGAGGTTGGCCCGGATGGATGATGCTGACCTGACAGCCTTCTGCTGCTTCCACCAACTGGCGATAGGTGCCTGCGTCGGGATCTGCGATGAAGGCCTGCATATTTTCATTATAGCCAAACAACTGATCATTGATCTGACGACACTCGTTGCAGGTTGTGCAACGGGGTGTTTCGATCCATGGCATATCCTCAAGCACTTCAGCGGTAGCACCGTCATTGTCTTGAGAATCAGCCTGGGGCTCAGCTGGTGGTTGAGGGGTCTCTGCAACCGGCTCAACTGGCTCGGCAACGACAGGGCCCGCCGCTTCGCTGGAAAGCTCTGCAAGCAGCGCTTCCCGTTTGCGCCGTTCCTCGGCCATTTGGGCCAGCACATGGGAATTGTTGATGCCTGCCAGCTCCTGCAAGCGGTTCCATGCGTCTTTGCACCGCCGGGCAGCGACAACGATCTTGTCATCAACCACGATGCGCATCAGGGCGTCTTGCCGGTCAACGCCCTGTAAATAGGCGCGTTTGATATCGTCACTTGCTCCGGATGTTTCCAACCACTCCTCGAACGGCACCATATCGCCGCTCCAGTTCTTGCGCCCAACCGCCTCGCAGAAGCGGTGGTAGCGGGTATCCGCCAGAGCGAAATCCCCGAACGTAAAGCGCACGGTTTCTTCCTTGCGCACGCCTGTCGGGTCTTCATAGCGAAGGGCATGGTCGGGCCAGTCCTTCTCCATCTGGGGATTGGCCGACAGATCGAACCGGCTGGCCAAATCGGCGCCAGCTGACGGATCGTAGGAGAAATTCGGGAACAGGCGGGCTTCGGTTGCTGCCGCTGCCAGAATATAGGCTGGCACGCCCGGAACGCTTTTGGTCGCACCCGAATAGATGCTGAACATGGCCGGGCCACCATAATGCATGGCGCGGACCATATCATCCTGCATGCGGGCCATATGCGCGCTGGAGCCCTGAACCACAAAGGCATTGTTGATGCCCATGGCCATGGAGGCGAGCCGTGTAGTGCCCGCACCGAAAGAGTTGATCGGTGGTTCCAGAGATGTCGGCCCGAGAATGTCATCCACCTGGATCATCACCTTGATGGGCAATCCGCAGGCAAGTGCTTCATAGGCACGGGCGATCTCGGAGGAAGCCGTCTCCCCGTCTCTGAGGAAGATCATGGCAGGTGGCAGGAAGGCCATCTGCTCCTCAGTCAGATCGCTCTCATCGAAACTGGCAAAGACCGCATCATGCAAGTCGGGAACATATTTATTCTCCACTTCCATTTCCGCAATTGCCAGAGCCTTGGTGAACTCAATGACGCTTGGCAGCCGATCCCGATAGGCATCCAGCGCATCTGTGCAGCTTTTGAACACATAGCTATAACACACCGCCTTGTCCGGATAGCTATAGGTCGCCCGGCCCGGTCCGAAGAAGGCCTGTGTCTGAAGAACCTGCAACACATGCTTGATGCGGGCCACCCTGTCGGCTGGTAGTCGGTCTTCTGGGCGGGCACGATGCAGGATGTTTGACAGGGCACTGAAGTCGATGGATTTATCGCCATCCAGCCCCATGGATTTGGCTAGGGCTTCAGGGCTATGGGCCTCATCAGACTTGATATGATCCGACTTCAGAATGTCATTGAGCCGGAGCACAAGCCGGTCGACCTTGTAGCGGAACTTGCGGGCCCGTGCCAGATGCATGGATTGCCAGACATGCGCCAGAACCTTGCCCGGTGTTGCCTCGGTGCAGCCGATAACCCGACCATCCAGAGTGATGGCCTGCCTTGCTCTATCCAGAGACTGATCAAGAGGGCCAAATGCCGACTGGCCGCATTCTGCCACGAGCTCCGCTTCACTGATACGCCAAAGCTCGGAGAGCTTTTCTTCCGCTCCCGCTGCCACCTTGTCGCGCATGCGCTGTTCAAGGCGCAAAACCTGTTGGCGCAGGTCCTCTCCATCCGGTCCTTGTGGGGCCACCAGCCGCAGGGCTTCGTCCACGATGTGACATAGCGGCATAAGCGGTTTTTCCACCTCTTCTCCCTCGATGAGGACAAGAGGGTAGTCATAGCGCAAGCTGTCGAGCGCGTTGTAGCGGGCAAAGAGCGCCGGACGAAGGCCCGTCAATGCGGCATCCTCCATGGAAGCGTCAGTGCCCAGACCCTGAGGGGCCGTTGAAATTTGAGCCACCTGCATGATCGGTCACTCCCCGGTTGAGGTCGTTTGCTGGCCTTCGGGCCAAATGCCGACCTTGTCGAATTCTTCGTTGAGAACAGTTTCCACCAGTTGTGGCGTGCTCGGGCGCTTGCCTTTGCGCAATTCGTCATAGCAAGGCACATCCGGATTGGAATAGAGCACGCCCACCGGAATTTCCTCATCCAGCATGGCAAGAGCCTGCGCCCGATTGAGATCAAGCGGATCGTGGGTCTCCTGATTCTTGTAGATGCGGGACAATTCCGGTTTCAGCCGCAAACCATCCGCATGGGTCAGCATCCGCACTCGCAGAGGGTCCTGCACGGCGGCGTCGAAATGATGGTTCATGAAGTTCGGGCAGCGCTGCAGGATACGAATGAAGGAAAAGCCCTTGTGGTGATAGGCCTTGGAAAGCACATCATAGAGCAATTCGGGAATCCAGTCCGGCACCTGCGCCACAAAGGAAACGTTGGAGATACCCAGCGTGACGCTCAAGGGATTGAGCGGATTGAGCGTGGCCCCGAAGGGGGTGGTGTTGCTCTTCAATCCCTTGGGGGAGGTTGGCGACGCCTGTTTCTTGGTGAGGCCATAGACATTATTGTCATGCAGCAGCATCGTCATATTCATGTTGTAGCGCACCGCATGCAGCCAGTGGGCCGCTCCGATGGAGCAGCAATCCCCATCGCCCGTGGTAACGAAGACACTGAGATCCGGCCTGCGGATCTTGATCCCCTCGGCAATCGGCAGGGCACGCCCATGGATGCCGTGAAAGCCATAGGCATTCATGTAATGAGGCAGGCGGGATGCGCAGCCGATGCCCGAGACACAAACGGTCTTTTCAGGCGGTAGCTGTTCATCCCGGCACAGACGCTGCATGGCGGTGAGAATGGCGTTATCGCCGCAGCCTGTGCACCAGCGTGGCGTGATATCGCTTTGATAATCGGCAATCTGATAGTCGGTTTGCACCATCTGCATCAGACATTGGCTCATGGAAGCAGTCATCTCATTGCCCTCCCGCCGGTTGCTGGTTGTCGTCGAGCTTGGCCATTGCAGCCTCTATGATTTCAGCTGGCTTGAGCGGCTGGCCGCGGGCGTTGCCCCAGCAATCCACATCCACCAGCCAGCGCGAGCGCAACAGCATCGCCAAATGGGAATAGCGCCGGTTTGACGGATCGATCAGCGGATCGCTTTGGGGATCATTCCAGTTATTCTCGATAGTCATGACCTTGCCAAAGCGCTTCATGACGGCATCAATCCCAGACGCCATCGGTTGGATGAATTTCAGATGCAGCGAGGAGACCTTATGGCCTTTGGCCCGCATGATCTTGACGGCTTCTTCAATGGCACCGCGGGTACTGCCCCAGCCGATGAGCAGCAGATCACCTTCCTCATCTCCATAGACGGGCGCCAGACGCAGCGTCTTCTGCAATGCAGCCAGTTTGCGGCTGCGGTTCAAAAGGCCTTCCTCGTTGATCTGAGGGTCATAGGCCACATGACTGTCCCGGTCATGGGCAAGGCCGGTCAGGCAATGCATGCCGTTTGGCTGGCCGGGGATGAAGCGGGTCGCAATCCCTGTGCGTTCGTCCCAGTCATAGGGGTGCGCATCTTCAGGCACTGCAGACTGGTTGACCGGAGGGGCGAGCCAGTCGGCGTTGAATTCCGGCCGGTCAAATGGCTGTTGCGCCGTTGATAGTGCCGCATCCGAGAGGATAACCACGACCATGTTGAAGGTCTCGGCGATCTTGCGTGCTGTGATGACCGAATAGAAGCAGTCCTCGATGGAATCCACCGCCATGACCACCTTGGGGGCATCGCCATGGCTTCCGAACATTGCGGCCATCATGTCGCCTTGCTCAACCTTGGTTGGTAGACCAGTGGAAGGCCCACCGCGTTGCACATCGATAACAACCAGTGGAATCTCGGTCATTACGGCAAGGCCGATGGCTTCCTGCTTGAGCGAGAGGCCGGGGCCGGAGGTGATGGTCACCGCGCATTTGCCCGCATAGGACGCCCCGATGGCGAAGGTTGCCGCCGAGATTTCATCCTCTGCCTGATGCACCACGCAGCCGACCTTCTCGAAAATGGTCGAGAGATAGTGCGAGGCCGAGGTGGCCGGTGTAATCGGATACATGGAGCAGACCTCCATGCCCGATGCGACAACCCCCAGTGCCAGCGCAGCATTGCCATTGGTCACGATCTGCGGTTTGATAACCGGCGCTGCCGGAATCATGTAGCGCATGGAGAGATTTTCCGACGCCCAAACCCGTCCGGCTGCCAGAAGCTCGAGGTTGGCATCCACGATCTTCTGATCCTTCTTGGCAAAGGTCAGCCGCACCTGAGCTTCGGCCAGCGCCGTATCAAGGCTGTAGATTGTGCAGAGAATGCCCAGCACGAACATATTCTTGCCCTTGCGCGCATCCGGAACATATTTGTGACATTCCGTCTCCATCGGAATTTCAAACAGCTTGTAGCCTTTGGCACGGACTTCGGCGGTTACCTTCTCATAATTCTGGGCAACGGCGGGGTCCTTGTCGCGCTTCCACATTTCTTCAATGAGAATGGTAGCCCCGGGCTTGATCTCGTTGGCGTTCAGGCGGCTCAAAAGCACCTGTTCGTTAAAGGCAATCACGAGATCGGCCTTGTCACCCACGTTGGTGACCTTATGCGCGGCCATGCGCACCCGGTTTCCGCTGGCTCCCGCGATGGAGCGATGAGGCGGTTGGATCTCGGCAGGGATGATCTCTACGGTCCAGATTCCGTGCCCTGATCGGGCGGCGATTGAGGCAAGGGCCTGTCCGCATCTTTGCGCACCTTCCCCTGAGTCACTTACGATTTCAACAATATGTTCCTGAATAACTTCGGCAGGTCCACTTGCGGGATACTTCCCCGATGCGACCGCTTCCTCGCAGGGAGGAGCATCCTTAGGAGAAGTCTGCATGCCATATTCCGTCATGGTCTTGGCTCCGGCAGCTAAATTTGTCTTATTCTGGTAAAGCAATGTTCCGCAAGGTCGATGCCGAACAAGCTGTTCTCGAAGTCGGATTTCTCCGGCTCGTAAATTACGTTGGTGTCCCTGAGGCCCAGATAGCGGCGAATGCTGTCAGCCGCCTTGCGGCCAGCGCCCATCGCCTTGATCACGGTCGCCGCTCCGGTGACGATGTCCCCTCCGGCATAGACACCGGCAAGAGAGGTTGAAAGATCGTCATCCGTGTCGATATAGCCCCACTTGTTCAGGCCGATCGACGAGGTTTGGCCTAGAATAGGGTTGGGCGAGGTGCCGATGGCATAAACCACCGTATCCGCTTCAAAGTCGAATTCGCTGCCTTCAACCGGCACAGGGCGTCGCCGTCCCGAGCTGTCGGGTTCCCCCAACGCCATCTGTACGCAACGGATGCCGCGCACATTGTTGTTGGCGTCACCAAGAATCTCGACAGGATTGGTCAGCCAGTGGAACTCGATGCCTTCTTCCTGAGCGTGATGCAGCTCTTCCTTGCGGGCCGGGCACTCGGTCTCGCTGCGCCGGTAGATGCAATGCACCTGCTCGGCTCCAAGCCGCAGCGAAACGCGCATGGCGTCCATGGCTGTGTTGCCCGAACCGATCACGGCCACGCGCTTGCCAAGGCCAAGCGGGGTGTCGAATTTGGGGAAGTCTCCCGCATGCATCAGATTGCAGCGGGTCAGCAACTCGTTGGCCGAGAGTACGCCGTTGAGATTTTCTCCCGGAATATCCATGAAGTGGGGAGTACCGGCACCAACGCCGATAAAGACTGCATCATACCCCATGTCATCAAGCATCTGTTCAATGGTGAACAGGCGGCCGACGAGCGTGTTGCATTGGATATCGACACCCAATGCTTTGAGGTTGGCAATCTCGGCATCCACAACGCTCTTGGGCAGGCGAAATTCGGGAATGCCATAGCGCAGTACACCACCGGGCACATGAAAGGCCTCATAAATGGTAACGGCGCATCCGGCTTTGGCCAGATCCGCCGCACAAGCCATTCCGGCTGGACCAGATCCCACGATGGCAACCCGGAAGCGGTTGGGCTCGATCTGTGCGGATTTCTGCCACCCTTCCTTAATTGCCATGTCGCCGAGGAACCGTTCAAGCCGTCCGATGGCAACCGGTTCAAGGCCGGTGCCGGCGCCGACAGCGCACACCCCTTCGCATTGATCCTCCTGTGGGCAGACCCTGCCGCAAACAGCGGGAAGCTGGGTCGCATCGGTCATATGGTCATAGGCCCCGCGGAAATCCTTTTCCAGCATCCTTGAGATGAATCCCGGAATGTCAATCTTGACCGGGCACCCCTCGATGCAGGCGGGTTGTGGGCACATCAGGCAGCGCTCACATTCCAGAAGGGCATTTTCGAGATCAAATCCCAACGTTACTTCATCAAAGTTCTTGGCGCGGATTTCCGGCTCCTGAACGGGCATGTCAGCCCGCTGTTGCGGAATGGATCGAATGGTTTTGCGAGCCATCTACTTGCCTCCCTCAATGGGTGCTGCATCCGGCGCAAGGGCCAGTCGGCGGCAACTATCCGAATAACGTTCCATCGCGGAGGCCTCTTCGGGCCGGTAGCGTTGCAATCGGGTGAAGAGATCATCAAAGTCCACCTGATGACCATCAAAATCAGGTCCGTCCACGCAGGCGAACTTGATCGCTTCGCCCACCTTCACGCGGCAACCACCACACATGCCGGTGCCATCGACCATGATCGGGTTGAGGCTCACCATTGTCTTGATGCCGTAGGGGCGTGTGGTTTCCGTGCAGGCACGCATCATGATGGGAGGGCCAATGGCGACCACTTCGTCAACATCCGGATTTTGTTTGATAGCGGCTTCGATGCCTTGAGTGACAAGCCCGTGAATACCGGCGGATCCATCATCGGTACAGATGATGAAATCGTCGCAGATGGCGCGAAACTTCTCTTCCCAGAACATCAGATTGCTGGAACGGAAGCCCAAGACGCCAATCACATGGGCGCCCGCTTCCTTGAAGGCCCGCGCTTGCGGATAGATGGGCGCGATGCCGAGGCCGCCACCCACACAGATGACCTTTTTGGTTTTCGATGAAATGTCACTGGGAATTCCAAGAGGGCCGAGCATGGCGTAGATTTCACGGCCAGGCTTGCAGAGCAGTTGCATTTCTCTGGTGGATTTGCCCACCGCTTGTACCACAAGCGTGATGGTTCCCTTTTCCCGGTCGAAATCCGCGATGGTCAGCGGAATCCGCTCACCAAGCTCATGCAGCATCACAATGACAAACTGGCCGGGTTTGGCCGCTTTTGCCATGACTGGATGCTCGATTTCTATGAGGAATGTTGACTTTGAAAAATCGGTGCGCGTCAGAATGGGAAAAGATGCGGTAACACCTTTCCCGGATCTGGTCTGCCGGCTTGCGACAGACAAATCCTCCCCGCGACCGCTGGCGACCCCGCGATCGGACATGACTTTCCTCCCATTGTTGCGGAATTTGCCAACTAGATTGCACAGGTTGCAATAATCGGAACAAATACAACAGCTTCGACGCTACGCTCATGGAGGGGGGAAACATTGACACCAATCAAAAGGGCTGTGTTCTGCCACTTTGTACGACTAAGGTTGAATCGGACTGGTGAAAAGGGAGTAAATAACAAAGAGGGAAGGCAACAAAAAAGCGCAGGCCTTAAGACCCGCGCTTCAATTTGTTCAGATCGTAGACTTGACGGTCAGAGTGAGAACCAGGCGAGGAAGAAGCCTGCTACCACTGCTGTGCCAATCACACCGGCAACGTTCGGACCCATGGCATGCATGAGAAGGAAGTTGCTTGGATCCGCTTTCTGGCCTTCCACCTGGCTAACGCGTGCGGCCATAGGCACCGCAGACACACCGGCAGACCCGATAAGCGGGTTGATCTTGTTCTTCGAGAACACGTTCATCAGTTTGGCCATCAGAATACCGCAACCAGTAGCAATACTGAAAGCGACGATGCCCAGAGACAGAATCTTCATGGTGTCGAAGTTCAGGAAGCGTTCTGCCGTCATCGTGATGCCGACGGACGTACCCAGGAAGATCGTGATGACGTTGACCACCTCGTTCTGTGCAGCCTTGGTGATGCGTTCTGCTTCAAGGCTTTCCCGAAGGAAGTTACCCAGCATCAGCATGCCGATCAGGGCGGCTGCTGCAGGAACCAGCAGGATCACAAGGATCGTCACCATGCCTGCGAAGATGAGCTTTTCAAGGCGACCCACTTTACGCAGGGATTTCATCTTGATTTTGCGTTCTGATTCAGAGGTCAGAGCACGCATGATCGGAGGCTGGATCAACGGCACAAGCGCCATGTAGCTATAAGCTGCAACCGCGATTGGAGCCAGCAGATCCGGAGCCAACTTGCTGGCAAGGAAGATCGAGGTCGGGCCGTCAGCACCACCAATGATACCAATGGCAGCAGCCTCATGTGGCTGGAAGCCAATGAAGGTTGCACCAAGGAAGGTAGCGAACACGCCAAACTGAGCAGCTGCACCGAGGAGCAGCGTACGCGGGTTGGCGATCAACGGACCGAAGTCAGTCAAAGCCCCAACGCCCATGAAGATGAGCGGTGGGAAGATTTCCAGCTCAACGCCTTTGGAAATATAGTAGTAGAGACCGCCAGGCTCTCCGCCATGAGGCAAGTTGACCAGGCCCTGCGTGGGCAGGTTGGCCAGCAGTGCACCGAAGGCGATAGGGATTAGCAGAAGCGGTTCAAATTTTTTGTAGATCGCAAGATAGAACAGCAGAGCAATGATCGCCCACATGACCATCATTTGCCAGGTCACATCGCCAAAAGCGGTCAAATGCCAAATCTGTTCAAGCTTGGAGGCCTGAGTTGCTGTGCCTTCCATGAGAAGGATCTCCCTCCTTATGAAAGGGTTACAAGAACTTGACCCTCGGTCACGGTAGCACCGGCTGCCACATTGACCGCGGTAACTGTGCCATCAGATGGAGCACTGATGTTCGTGTTCATCTTCATGGCTTCAAGGACAACCAGAGTGTCGCCAGCTGAAACTTTCTGACCAACAGAAACGTCAACGCTGATGACAGTCCCTGAAAGCGGGCTAGGCACAGCGCCATCACCAGCTGGAGCGGCAGGAGCTGCTGCAGGAGCCGGAGCGACCGGAGCGGCAGGAGCTGGAGCGGCGGCTACTGGGGCGGGAGCTGCTGGTTTCGCAGCCGGAGCCGGAGCAGCGTTGTCCATATCTTCGTCTTCCACCGTTACATCGTAGGTGATGCCCTGTACGGTGATCCGCAAGCGTTTCATTACTTTTGTCCTCTCAGAGAATTGGGGGTCTGGCTACTGTTCAAGGGCATCATGGAAGCCCAGCCATTACGGGTGTTATGTCCCGAGAATGATGAAATTCGACCTTCCAGTGGCCATTCGCTGACTTTATGGGGAGGAGCTGCGACGCGTGTCACTTTGTATCCTGCCCCAAGAGTTGCGGCTACGGCTGCTGCGATTGCAGCCAGATGATGTGGTGGTACGCCTGCCCGGGAGGCGACCGCCGCACGCGGCGGTACCTTCGGGGCATGGTCCTTGCCCCCTGTGCCAGAGTTGTTCTTTTCCTGGCGGATAAAAAAGCTTCCGACCAGAGAACAAGCTGCCCACAGGATGGCAAGAGCCAGCATTACCACTAAAAAGCCCGTTACGATGATTTCCAGGTTTTCGAGCATCAAGATAATCCTTTGCTCAGAGTGGAATGTTGCCGTGTTTCTTCGGCGGACGGGTTTCCCGTTTGGACATCAGGCCACGAAGCGAGAGGGCAATAGCACTCTTGGTTTCGCGAGGCTGAATGATGTCATGGATAGCCAATCTGCCAGCAGACAAGTAAGGAGTAGCAAATTCTTTGCGATATTCATCAGCAAGTTCTTTTGCCTTGGCTGTCTTGTCTTCTGCTTCTTTCAATTCCTTACGGTAAAGGATATTGACAGCGCCTTCAGCACCCATCACAGCAATCTCGGCCGTAGGCCATGCCATAACGCGGTCTGCACCCATGTCTTCCGAGCACATTGCCAGATACGCGCCACCATAGGCTTTACGCATGATAACAGTGATCTTGGGAACAGTAGCAGAGGCATATGCGAAGAGCATTTTTGCGCCGTGACGAATAATACCGCGACGTTCTTCAGCGACGCCTGGCAGGAAGCCGGGAACATCGACGAGGGTAACAATCGGGATATTATAGACGTTGCAGAAACGAACAAAGCGCGCAGCCTTGTCACTGGCATCGATATCCAGCGTGCCCGCTTTAACGGTTGGCTGGTTGGAAACGAAACCAACGACCATGCCGCCAATGCGACCGAAGCCGATTACGATGTTTGCTGCAAAATGTTCCATGACTTCAAGGAAATCACCGTCGTCAGCAAGGCTTTTGATAACCTCACGGCAATCAAACGGTGTCTTGGAATCGGCTGGAACCAGCTCATCCAATGCAGGGTCATCAACAATTTTCAGGTCCGGCTCGATATGATGCGGCGGATCCATCATGTTGTTTGATGGCAGGAACGAAAGCAGCTTGTGCACGATCTGCACAGCATGCTGGTCGTTTTCAGCAATGAAGTGAATGTTACCGGATACGGAAGCATGCGCTTGAGCCGACCCGATTTCTTCCATTGTGGTGATCTGACCGGTCACGGCGCGAATAACTTCTGGTCCACAGATGAACATCTGTGCGTTTTCGCGGGTCATGATAAGGAAGTCGGTCAGGGCAGGGCTGTAGGCTGCACCACCGGCGCAAGGGCCTGCGATGACAGAAATCTGAGGCACAACGCCAGAGAGCTGAACGTTGCGATAGAATACCTGACCATAACCGGAAAGGGCACCAACACCCTCCTGAATACGTGCTCCGCCTGAATCGTTGAAGCCAACAACAGGTACGCCTGCTTTCACAGCATGATCGAGGGCTGCGCAAATTTTCTTGGAGTGAATTTCACCCAAGGAGCCACCAACCACGCCGAAATCCTGGGAAAAGGCTGCTACTGGACGACCGTCGACAAAGCCTGTGCCGCAAATAACACCGTCCGTCGGGATGGATTTATCGGCCATACCGAAGTAACGGGTATTGTGTTGCGCATGCAAGCCGAATTCCTGGAACGTACCTTCAGAGAAAAGACCCCCGAGGCGTTCACGGGCAGTCATACGCCCTTTGGCATGTCTGTCTTCAGCTTTCTTTGCGCCGCCACCGTCCAGTGCGATTTTGCGCCGTTTCTCCAACTCATCAGAAAGAGTTTTGGAAATCGCCATTTTATTACCGCTATGCTAGGCAGCGCCCGGATTGAGCGCTGCGTTAAGGTTGAGGTTGAACGGGTAAAAAACCCGCCGGAAATTATGGATCGGACACCCGATGACAAAATCCTCAATGCCGGAAGTATTACTCATTTATTCTAATGAGATAAAGGGTTGGAAGCAGTAAAAGGTTTGGACCAAAGGCTAGTTGAACCCTGAATTCGCAGCAAATTGGCGAGAATCGCGCATTAGACCAAAGTGGATAGAGGTAAGTTGCATAACAGAAAAAATCGCTATGCAAAGTTATGCGGTCTGTGAATATTAACTGCTGAGGCTTTGGTGTTAATCATCTGGGGCTGTGTTTTGCCAAATAAGGCCGAAAATAAGATCTTTCACTCGCTTACATATTTAATATGGCGTCGCTACGAGAAACTGTCAGGCCTTGCGTTAAAGTGAGTCGTTTTGGGAGCTGAGCTGGCCCCGGCTTGTGGGATTATCATGTTCCCTACTCTCCTCTAGCGCATTCGATTTTTACCCAAATACCGGATTTCGCCGCGTGAAAAGATCCGCCCAAAGACCTAGAAAATCTCAGGTGGGCTAAAATGGAAGGGGTCACCCTTGCATCCGACCAGCCAAAGGGTGCCGGAGGGCGAGGGCGGCAGCTGATAGAATTGCAGTGTAGTGGATTGCGAAAGACCTGTTTTATTCTTTCGTCTTATTAGCAAATATGTCGAGAAAAACCCTTCCTACCTAATCCTAAGGTGTATCCATGCCTCTTTACTTGCCTTGGTTTGCTGGAGAAAAACACTTTAAAAACAGTCTCTAAAGCCACCTTCTTGAACAGCTCTAATCGCGCTAGAAATTGTATCATCATGCGGTGGAGTCCTGCGGCCAAGAGGCTGTGTTGATGCAAATCAACGCCGAAAGCCATTGGATAGACTAACGATTATAACACTAAAGTATCGGGAGTTATGGCCATGGGGCCATGCATTTCCGGGGCTTTTGAGTGGCTCACATGACCATCTAGACCACGCGACTGCTTCTGACAGCTGAAGGTATCTGAGGACCTGGGGTGACCGCCTTTGCCACTGGGCTTTGGTTGCAGGCAATTCTATGAGCACTTTATTTCATTTCGACGGGCTGAGACTACCAACAACCGGTCTGTTGTAATTGGGTGGAGAATATGAACGAAAAACTTCCAAAAACACCGGCGTATCCCGGAAATTCAACGGTAATTAACGGTAACGGCGCCGTGGCCCAGGTTATGGGACAGGTGTGCGGTGGTGTCATCGGCTATCCGATCACGCCTTCAACCGAAATTGCCGAAATCTACGAAGCTTTCAGAGCTGGCGGCGGACTTAATGTCTGGGGTCGTCATCCCTTCTTCTTCGAGCCTGAAGGGGAACATTCAGCCCAGTCTGGCGCGCTTGGTGCCGCGCTCACGGGTGGACAATATGTGTCCAACGCTTCATCTTCCCAAGGCGTGCTTTACGGCCTTGAATCGCATTATGTCACCGTCGGCAAGAAAGTCGGCGGTTTTGTCATGCAGGTTGCAGCCCGGTCCGTTTCCCGTCATTCACTGAACGTGATGGCTGGTCATGACGACATCTACGCTCTGCTGCCGTCCGGTTACACCATCCTGTTCGGCTCCAACCCGCAGGAAGCAGCCGACCTCGCCGCGATCTCCTACAAGGTCAGCGCGATGTCCATGATTCCTGTCGCAAACGGCATGGACGGCTTCGTCACCTCGCATATGATGAGCGAAGTGCTGATGCCGGAAGAAGATCTGCTGCGTGAGTTTGTCGGTGACCCGTCCGAGCGTATCATGTGCCCGACCGTCGCACAGGAAATGCTTTATGGTGCCAAGGGTCGTGTCTTCCAGCTTAAACGTTATCTGGGCCGTCACAGCTCGGATATGGAGCAGGACGCTTATGCCAAGCTCGTTGCCTTCCTTGACGAAAATGCAGATGCCGTTGAAGAAGACAATGCTGGCGACCTTGTTGCCAAAACCCTCGACATGCTGCCTGCCGAGCTGCACACGCAGTGGAATCGCCAGTGGACCAATGCCTTCCAGAAAGGCACCCGCCAGCGCGTCCCTGCTCAGGTCGATATCAACAATCCGGGCCTGACCGGTGGTGTTCAGAACCAGCCAGATTTCCAGGCAGGCTCCGTTGACCATCGCACCCACTTCGTCCGCGACGTTGCCCGCTTTGTGCGCGAAGCCATGGATGAATATTCCGCTCTGACCGGTCGCAGCTATGCACCTGTTAAATGCTTTGAATGCGAAGATGCTGAAACGGTTGTGGTTGGCCTTGGCTCTGTGACCGATGATGCCGAAGCTGTTGCCGCTTACCTGCGCCGTCAGGGCAAAAAAGTCGGCGTGGTATCCATCAAGATGCTGCAGCCATTCCCTGATGCGGAATTCGTGGAAGCTGTCAAAGGCAAGAAAGCCGTCACCATTCTTGAGCGTTCCGATAACACCGCTCTGACAGCCTTCGTCAAGGAAGCTTTGATGAAAGGGATGGAAAATGGTGCAGGCGAACGCTATCCGGGCGTTCCGGCCATCACGGAACTGCCAAAACTGACGACCGCCATCTTTGGCTTGGGTGCCCATGACCTGCAGCCTCGCCATCTGGTCGCAGCTTTTGAAAATATGGACGGCGCTTGCCAGCCATTTGTTTATCTGGGCAGCCAGTTCTTCTCCAAGGATGCAAGTCCGGCCATGTCCGAGCTTCAGGCCAAGCTGAAAGACGCTTATCCTGAAACCGAACTGATGGCACTGGAAACCAAGCCAAACCCGAGCCTCCTGCCAGAAGGTGCTCTGCGCATCCGTTTCCATTCGGTTGGCGGCTACGGCACGATTGCCACCGGCAAGCTGCTCACGGATATTCTGGCCAACGCCCTGCACCTTTATTCCAAGTCCGCCCCGAAATATGGGTCGGAAAAGTCGGGGGCTCCGACCAACTACTATATCACGCTCTCTCCGGAGCCGGTGCTGATCACCAACGCCGATCTGGAAGATGTGGAAGTGGTTGTCTCGCCAGACCATAAGGTCTTCGCTCACAGCAATCCGCTGCGCGGACTTGTTGAAGGCGGCACCTTCATTCTGCAGTCCAATCTTTCCCCGCTTGAAGTCTGGAAAGAACTGCCTTCAGCCATGCGCAAGACCATTCGCGACAGGAAAATCAAATTCCTGGTTGTTGACGGCTTTGCCATTGCCAAGAAACATGCCCCTGTTGCCGCTCTTCAGACCCGCATGATGGGGATCGCCTTCATCGGTGCCGTCTGTGGCCATGTGGAACGCGTTACCGAAGGGGCCGATCGTGAAGCTGTGATTGAAAAGATCCGCAGCCAGATCAGCTATAAATTCGGTACCAAGGGTGAAGCTGTTGTCGAAGGCAACATGGCGGTTATCCGCGATGGTGTCGAGGAAACGGCTGTCGTTGATTATTCGGCTCCTGATTTTGTGGAAGTGGACGCTGCTGGCGATCCGGTTCCTGAATTCAGCCCGTCCATTTCTTCCAACATGTGCCGTATTGCATCAGAATCCTCTCCTGAAGGCCTGTTCGATACCGCATATTATGAAGAAACGGTCGCTGCGCCATTCCGCGCAGGTGAAATTGGCGAAGCACCGGTTCTGCCAGGGTCTGGCATGTTCATGCCTGCCGGGTCTGCCGCTGCCAAGGACAAGGGCCTCTTCCGTCGTGAAGTGCCGGTCTTTGATCCGGAAAAATGCACCGGCTGTCTGGACTGCTCCATGGTCTGCCCGGATGCTGCCATTCCACCAAGCGTCTTCGATATCGATGCCCTGCTGATGGCTGCCGCCAAAGATATCGACATGCCGGAGAAACAGCGCGACGTCATTCGTGAATATGTCCGCTCCGTCGGTGAGGCTGTCCGTCGCAAATATAATGCGCTGGATGACGCTCCGAGCTTTGCCAAGCTGGTGGCCGAAGCGGTCAACGAGCTCTATGTCGAAAGCGCCGTTGTCAAAGGCAATCTGGAACGCATCGTGGAAGCGGTGTCGGTTCTTCCCGTTGCCAAGACCCGTCCTTTCTTCGACGCCATGGAAGCCGAACATACCGGCCAGGGTGGTCTGTTTGCAGTGGCAATCGACCCATGGAAGTGCACCGGCTGTCTGGAATGCGTGGACATCTGTGGTCCGGGCGCCCTGGTGGCAACCGATCAGGATGCTGGCTTGCTGCATGATCTGCAGTCCAAGTTCAACTTCCTTTCCAAGACACCGAACACACCGGCACGCTTTGTTGAACCGGCCTTTGAGGACGACAACGAAATCAAGCGCATGATGCTGGATCGCGCCAACTACTATTCCACCACCGGTGGTCACGGTGCTTGTCGCGGCTGTGGCGAGGTTACGGCTATTCGTCAGGTTGTTTCCGCAACCCATGCGATCCATGACCGTCGTCAGAAGTCTCATGTGCGTGAGCTGGAAGAACTGGTCAACGGCCTGACCCTGAAGCTTGAAGAAGTCAAAGGTGATAGCGAACGTGAAGCACGTATTTCCGGCGCCCTCAAAACGCTTGAAAAACGCCTCTTCATGCTCGAAGGAGGTCCAACCGGTAATGGTCAGTCTCCGTTGGTTGTTGCCAACGCGACAGGCTGTAGCTCGGTTTATGCTTCCACCTTCCCGTTCAACCCTTACAATGACCCATGGGTCAACAGCCTGTTCCATGATGGACCGGCCGTTATCAAGGGTATCTTTGAAGGCACCACCGCCAATGCGGCTGTTGACTTCAAGGCCATGCGTCTTGCCAAACTCGAATTGGCCAATGCCTATGATCCGGCAACGGACGGGGCATATCTGAACAATTTCGAATGGCATAATTTCTCCAGCGCTGAACGCGATCTGCTGCCCACCTTCATGAACATTTCCGGTGACGGTGCTGCTTATGATATCGGCTTTGGGGCTCTCTCCCGCTTGCTGGCAAGTAACACGCCGGTCAAGGTGATGGTGCTCAACTCCGGCGTTTACTCCAACACCGGTGGTCAGGCCTCTACCGCATCCCTGTCCGGTCAGGACAGCGATCTGGCTCGCTTCGGCAAGGCCAATCCGGGTAAACTGGAAGACCGCAAGGAACTGGGGCTGATCGCAAGCTTCCACCCGAATGTCTTCGTGGTGCAGAGTGCGACATCCTTCCCGGGTCACTTCCTCAAGAATGTGATGGCTTATCTGAAACATTCCTCTTCACCGGCACTGCTTGACGTTTACACGCCATGTCAGGGTGAACACGGGATTGCTGACGACGCTGCCAACCGTCGCTCGAAACTGGCTGTTGAAGCCCGTGTCAGCCCGCTCTTCGTTCATGATCCGAAAGCAGGGGAAACCCTCGCTGAACGCTTCAATATCGAAGGCAACCCGGCACTGGATCAGGACTGGGCCATGCAGACGATCTCCTATATGGAAGATGGTCAGCTCAAGCTGATGGATCTGCCTCTGACCCCGGCTGATTATGCCTATGACGAAACCCGCTTCAAAAAGCAGTTCCGTCTGATCAAGGGTGAAGTGGACGCTGTGCCGCTGCATGAATATATCGACATGCCAGCAGTAGAGCGTGGCCGCAAGGTGCCATATATCCTGAAGGCCAATGCCAAACGTGAACTGGTCAAGCTGGAAGTCGGCGCTATGGTCGTGCATCTGGTTGAAGAACGCCGTCACAACTGGCGCACGCTTCAGCATCTGGCCGGTCAGACCGCTGCCAAACTCGATGCTGCCCACAGCAAAGAGTTGGCTGCCATGGAACAGAAATACAAGGAAGCTCTGGAATCCCGTGAGCTTTCCATGGATAGCATCGCAGCCGGTATGGCTGAAATGGCATCCATGTCTGCTTCCCCGGCCGTTCTTGGGCTTGGTGGTACGGCTTCTGCCGCTGCGGCAAATGGTGCATCCCAGGCAGCGCCTGCCGCTGCTGGAGCCAGCCTGCCGCACATTCATGAAGAGGATGTATCGCTCTGCACAAACTGCAAAGCCTGCTATCAGGATGTTCCTGAGCTCTTCGAACTGACCAAAGTTGTCGAGAATGGCGCTGTCATGGAAGTGGCACATACCATCCCTGGTGCTCTGGAGCAGGTCGAAGTCACTCCGGACCTGAAGTCCCGCATCATGAAAGTGGCGGCAAAATGCAACGCGGAGATCGTAAGATGACCGTTGATACTGCAGTAACGCAGGACGCTCTGTTTGATCATCAAATGGATGTTCTGAAAAAGCATCTCGCAGCGGACCCCCGGTCCCTGCGGAATGTCTTCATCGCGGATGGAGCCCAGGCCATGGCCTGGGAATTCCAGAAGGACGAACTGGGCGAATCCTTCATCAAGACGCTCTGGGGGCTTCTGCTCAAGAATGACGACATGAGCACCCTGATCCAGCGTTTTATCTGGAGCCTGCCGCTCCGTTTCAAACGCAAGTTCATCAAGGCGCTTGATGCCTACATGTCCGACCGCTACCCCATGTTCAAGGGCCTTTCTGAAGGTTGGCCCGAAGACAGCTACATCCCGCCCTATATCCGCACGCCGGAAGAACGGTCCACTGACTTCGAGCTGGTGAACCAGGGCTATCTGGGCTATCAGACCCTCGGCTACTCCTTGCGGGAAGTCGAAATGATTGTCTGGCTGGAAGTGCTGCGCGACAAACAGTGCGAAGACAAGCCTTGCGAGCTGGGGCAGATCATCCAGCGCACCAAGGATGAGGAAGCCACCAAGATTGGTGGTTGTCCGGTCAAGATCCATATTCCTGAAATGATCGATCTGCTCGCCAAGGGCAAGATCCGTCAGGCTCTGGAATTGATCGAAAGCTGCAACCCGCTGCCGAATGTGACCGGTCGCGTCTGTCCGCAGGAGCACCAGTGTCAGGGTGTCTGCAAGCATACCAACCGTCCGATCGAGATCGGGCAGCTGGAATGGTTCCTGCCAGAGCATGAGAAAGCAGCCAATCCCGATCAACTTGCTCGCTTCGCAGGCATTGTCAGCCCATGGGAAAAGGGTGAAAAGCCGCCTATCGCGGTGGTTGGGTCCGGTCCTTCCGGCCTTATCAATGCCTATCTTCTAGCTGTTGAAGGTTTCCCGGTAACGGTCTTTGAAGCATTCCACGAACTGGGCGGCGTGCTGCGCTACGGTATTCCTGAATTTCGTCTGCCAAACTCGCTGATCGATGACGTGGTTGCCAAGATTGATGCCCTGGGTGGTCGCTTCGTGAAGAACTTTGTTGTCGGCAAGTCCGCAACCCTTGAAGATCTGAAAGCCGCGGGCTTCTGGAAAATCTTCGTCGGGTCCGGCGCTGGTCTGCCAACCTTCATGAATGTGCCCGGTGAAGAATTGCTGGGCGTCATGTCGGCCAACGAGTTCCTGACCCGCGTCAACCTGATGCGTGGTCGCGATCCGGCCTATGAAACCCCGCTTCCCGATGTGAAGGACAAGAATATCCTTGTGATCGGGGGGGGTAACACCGCGATGGACGCAGCCCGCACGGCAAAACGCCTTGGCGGCAATGTCACCATCGTTTATCGCCGTACCCAGTCCGAGATGCCTGCCCGTGTTGAAGAGCTCGAGCATGCCCTTGAAGAGGGTATCGCACTGGCTGAATTGCGCGGACCAAAAGAGTTTGTCGGCGATCATCACACCCACTTTGTGACCCACGCTGTTGTGGATGTGAACGAGCTGGGTGAACCGGATGCGTCCGGTCGTCGTCGTCCGCGGCCAACCGGCGAAGTCATCGAGATGCCGGCTGATCTGGTCATTATGGCGCTTGGCAACAAGTCCAACCCGATCATTCCGTCTTCTGAGCCCAAGCTTGAAGTCAGCAAATGGGGCACGATCAATGTTGGCAAAGACAGCCAGCAAACATCGATTGATGACATCTATACCGGTGGTGATGCCGCTCGTGGCGGTTCCACGGCGATCCTTGCTGCCGGTGATGGTCAGGCTGCTGCCCGTCAGATTCTCGGATCCATCGATCTGGCTTCTGATCGTATCTCCGACATGGTCAAGAGAGCGGACCATTTCACCAGCCTCGGGCTGGCTGAACATACCGTTCTCAAGCATATTGATCTGGCCTCGGGTATTGTCGAGATGACAATCCGTGCTCCAGTGATTGCCCAGTCCGCACGGGCTGGCCAGTTTGTTCGTGTGCTGGCGACCCAGGATGGCGAGCTCATCCCGCTGACTCTGGCCGACTGGAACAAGGAAAACGGTACCATTGATCTGGTTATTCAGGGCATGGGTACTTCGACCAAGATGATGAACAAGATGGGCGAAGGCGACTTCTTTGCCGGTATCGCTGGACCGCTTGGAGAACCAAGCGACGTCAAGAAATTCGATCCGGAAAAAGAAACCGTTGTCTTCACTGCCGGTGGTGTGGGCCTGCCCGCAATTTATCCGATTGCCAAGGCACATCTGGAAACCGGCAACCATGTCACCATGATTATCGGCTTCCGCTCTGCAGACCATCTGTTCTGGACGGGCGAAGACGAGCGCATGGGCCTTCTGAAGGCCAAATATGGCGACATGCTTGATGTCATCTATTGTTCCAACGATGGCACCTTCGGCATCAAGGGCTTTGTTACCAATCCGCTTGAAGACATGCTCAAGGACGACAAGACCTCGAAAGGCCGCAAGATTGCGGAAGTCGTCTCTGTCGGTCCTCCGATGATGATGCGTGCCGTCAGTGATCTGACCAAGCCATATGAAGTGCCGACAGTCGTCAGTCTGAACTCAATCATGGTGGATGCTACCGGCATGTGCGGTGCTTGCATGGTGCCTGTCCTGAAAGATGGCAAGACATTGCGTCAGCATGCCTGCATCGACGGGCCGGAATTCAACGCCCACTCGGTCGAATGGGACAAATTCCTGCCGCGCTTTGGCCAGTTCAAGGCACAGGAAGTACGCAGCATGGAAAAACACAAGCTCAACTGACATCCATCGATGCCATGAGTTTTATGCAAAGAGCCTCCGGATGCTTGGCGTCCGGGGGCTTTCTTTTGTGCTTCGAGGCAAGATGGGCCGACTATTTCCTGATAGACACGCAGCTACAGTCGGTTACACGGTATCTGTGGGCAAATAGGGGGGAGCTTCTCGCGCATTGGGGCCCCGGCTCAGGGCGTATGCTGCTCAATTTCATCCTCGGCGGCTTGGATGATCCGTTTGAGCTCATCGGCAAAAGCACCGCATGCATCGGTGCTCTCGAACCCGTTTTGCAAAAGCCTTTCTGCATTCTTTGCGATTTCAGGCATGATCTCGGCAAGCTTTTGCCGTCCCTTGTCCGTCAAGAGAACCGGCCGTTGTCTTGCGTCATCATGGGAACAGGATCGAGCGATATAAGACTTGCTTTCCAGTGACTTGAGAACTTTTGTGAGGCCCCCTGAAGAAATGAGAAGGGCGCTGTAAAGTTCGGTGGGTTTCATCGCCACGCCTTGCTTTTGCGAGCGCAAAGCCGTCAATGCGTCAAATTCCATGTAAGTCAGGTCATGGACCTTTAGCAGTCCTTTTGTCGTTTCCTGCAGTAGGGAAGAAAGGCGCTGGATCAGTGCCGCGCTTTGCACGAAAGGTGTCACCGCCTCCGGCCAGTTTTCGCAAACCTGTCTACTTCGTTCTTCCACATTCATGACAGAATTCCCATTTATCTTTCCAGAAAGATAAAATGCATCGTCAACTATGGCTTGGCAATGGTGTCATTTGAAAACCAGATGGTTGGTTAAAAACGATAAGAGAAATGAAATCATGACAGCGTCAATGACACGCATGCCTGTACCGATACTGGCCTTACTCATAGGCCTTTTGGCTCCGGCTCTGGCCTTCGCGCAGCCCGCGCCCGGCGGAGCCATGGGAGGACAGTCGCGCGGGCCCTTGCCCGTCGGTGTCATCACGCTTGAGGAAACGGATGTTCCTTACGAGGTGACCTTGCCCGGACGCGCGGTGGCTTATGAGCAGGTCTCCATTCGTCCCCGTGTGAACGGAGCCATATCCGAAATCGCTTACACACCGGGACGCCCGGTCAAAGTTGGCGATTTGTTGTTCCGCATTGATAACGAAACCTATGAGGCCTCGGTCCAGTCTGCTGAAGCGGAAGTTGCCAGTGCACAGGCATCGCTGGAAGGGGCTCAGGTGACCCTTGAACGCTATAGGAAAATTGAAGGCACGGGCATTTCTTCAGCCAATGTGAAGGATGCCGAAGTGAGCCTGCATAAGGCCGAAGCGTCATTGAAAACGGCCGAAGCGGCCTTGCGCACAGCCAAGCTCAATCTGCAGTGGACGGAGATCCGCAGTCCGATCTCGGGCATCCCTGAAGTTGCGGACGTGTCGGTGGGGTCGATCGTCACCTCCAACCAGACGACCGCCTTGACGACGGTCACGCGACTTGATCCGATATATGTCGATGTGCAGGAATCGAGCGTCAGGCTGCTATCCGTGCGCAATCTGGTCGAGAATGGCATCATCAAGCGCGCCAAAAAGGTGAGGCTGAAATTGCAGCTGGAAACAGGTGAGATGCTGGATGGCGAAGGTGTGCTCCGCTCGCCGGGGACATCGGTTTCCACCACGACAGGCACCGTTGCGCTGCGTCTGGAGTTTGACAATCCAAGGCACATGGTCATTCCCGGGCAGTTCTTGCGTGTGGATGCCACCCTTGGCACCTCTGAGGCCATTCTGGTGCCGCAGGGCGCCACCCAGCGCGCCAGCGATGGCAGCCTCACGGTTTATGTGGCTAGGGACGGCAAGGTGGCGGTCGCAACGCTTGAAGAGATCGGAGTCTATCAGAATAACTGGATCGTCACAGGCGGTGTCGAAGCTGGTGACCAGATCATTGTCGACAATATTCGCAATCTGCGGGAAGGCATCGAAATCAAGACCATTCCCGTCGCATATGTTGATGGCGTCATAAAGGAAGTGACCGATGCTGGTGCGGCGAACGCGACCGGCAAGGATGCTTCGGGCAAGGCCCAGCCTGCCAATGTGCCAGTGAAGGATTAAGCGGATATGGGATCTTTCTTTATTGATCGCCCGGTTTTTGCCTGGGTGCTGGCAATCGTTACAATGCTGGCGGGCGCTTGGTCAATCACCCGCCTGCCAGTGGCGCAATATCCCGATATTGCCCCCACGACCATTCGTGTGTCAGCTGGCTATAAGGGGGCGACTGCCGAGGCGGTTGAAAATTCCGTGACCAAGGTCATCGAGGATAGTCTGACCGATGTAGACGGCGTGCTCTACACCATTGCAAATTCCCGCGCAGGGGGGGCATCCTTGCAGTTGGTCTTTGACGGCGCGGTTGATCCGGTTACCGCGCAGAATGACGTGCAAACCAAGATCGGGCAGATTGAGGGGCAATTGCCGGATGCCGTTCAGAATGCCGGTATCAATATCAGCCGATCCAACGATTCCATCCTTCTGGTCGGCGCGCTTGTTTCTACCGACGGCAAGCATTCAACCCTCGAGTTGGGCAACCTGCTTGAAGAAGTGGTTCAGGGGCCGGTTCTGAGAACCGAGGGCGTGGGGGGCGTTAGTGCCTTTGGATCTGGCTATGCGATGCGCATCTGGCTCGATCCAATGTCCTTGAAACGGTATCAGTTGACGCCGAGCGATGTGGTGACTGCCGTCAGGGCGCAAAATACCACCGTGTCTGTTGGCTTTTTGGGCTCTCAGCCAACTCTGGAAGGTCAGCAATTCACCGCGACGCTGACTGCGCAAAGCCAGTTGACCACCGTAGCCCAATTCAAGCAGATCCTGCTCAAGACCAATGACAATGGCGCCTCTGTCTATCTGGGCGATGTTGCCAAGGTGGAAATCGGGCAAGAAAATTATGGCTCCAACTCCCTATTCAAGGGGCTGAATGCCGCCGGGTTCGGCGTCAATCTGGCCTCGGGCGCCAATGCGGTGGATACCTCCGCTGCCGTACGGTCCACCATGGACAAGCTGAAAGGCTCTCTGCCCGATGGCGTCGAGGTGCGCTATGCCTATGATACGTCGCCCTTCGTGGCGCTGTCGATCAACAAGGTCTATCACACGCTGGGCGAAGCGGTCGTGCTGGTGGTGCTTGTTCTTTTGGTCTTCCTGCAGTCCTTCCGCGCCACCTTTGTGCCATTGATTGCAGTGCCCGTTGTGCTGCTGGGCACGCTTGCCGTCTTGTCTGTCACGGGGTTTACCATCAACACTCTGACCATGTTTGCCATGGTCCTCGCTATCGGCTTGCTGGTCGATGACGCCATCGTGGTTGTCGAGAATGTCGACCGGCTTATGCATGACGAAGATATCGGGCCGCTGGAAGCCACACGCCGCAGCATGGGGCAAATCACCAGTGCGCTCATCGGCATTGTGGTGGTGCTTTCGGCCGTCTTCTTCCCCATGGCGTTCTTTGGCGGCTCGACTGGCGTGATCTATCGTCAGTTTTCGGTGACGATGATTGCCGCCATGATGTTGTCTCTCTTTGTGGCCATCACACTATCTCCGGCCCTTTGCGCGCGGTTTTTGCGCAAAAAGAAGGCTGGCAAGGAGATCGCTCCGGCACGTTGGTTCAACAAGGGATTTGATGCGCTTTCCCGTTTCTATGGCGACGCTGTGCGCTTCATCCTGAAAGCTCCCTTTACGATGTTGCTTGTGTTGGCGCTGGTCACTGGCGGCGCTTGGTTCGTCTATGAGCGGATGAATTCTTCTTTCCTGCCGACGGAAGATCAAGGCATGCTGATGAGCCAGATCAATCTGCCCGAGGGGTCAACCTACAAGCAGACCAAGCAGGTGGTCTCTGAGGTGGAATCCTACTTGCTCAATCAAGAAGGGGATGCAATTGACGCGACATTCGCTGCGCTGGGCTTCAGCTTTGGCGGCGCCGGTGCCAATCAGGCCATGATGTTCATCAAGCTTAAGGACTTCGATATGCGCGAGAATGCCTCTCTGAGCGCGGCCGCTGTTGCCTTTCGCGTCAATCAGCACTTCGCCTCCAACCGTCAGGCACAGATTTTCGTCATGCAGCCACCCGCCATCATGGGGCTGGGCAATTCGGGGGGCTTTTCCATGTATCTGGTTTCCCGCAATGGCGGTTCTCATGCCGAATTGTCAGATGCTGCCGATCAGTTGGTCTCGCTGGCCAAAAAGGATTCCCGCGTGCAGAATGTCCGGTCCTCTGAAAATGAGGATGAGAGTGCGTTGCGCCTACTGATTGACCAGCCCAAGGCGGAGAGCTTCGGTGTCTCTCTGAGTAGCATCAACGCCATGCTGTCCGTTATTTTTTCGGGCACGGATGTCAATGATTTCGACCTCAACGGCAATTTGCGCCCTGTCATTGTTCAGGGAGCGGCCGAATATCGCATGCAGCCCGAAGATATCGGCAAATGGTATGTCAACAACAGGTCCGGCGATATGGTTCCTTTCAGCGCTTTCATGACCACGAAATGGGAACCGGTGGCCCCCAGTTTGGCCCGCTATGACGGATCGTCAGCGATCCAGATCAATGGAACTGCGGGCCCGAATACCAGCTCAGGACAGGCCATGCAGGCGATGGAAGAGCTCGCACAGCAACTTCCACCCGGCTATGGCGTGGAATGGACCGGGCTGAGCTATCAAGAGCGGCAATCCGGGGAGCAGGCACCCATGCTTTACGCTCTGTCCTTCCTGATCGTCTTTCTGGCGCTCGCCGCACTCTATGAAAGCTGGTCGATCCCGATTTCGGTGATGCTCGTCGTACCGATTGGTATCTTCGGCGCTCTGCTGGCAGCCTGGTTGTTTGGTCAGTCGAACGATGTCTATTTCAAGGTGGGCATTCTGACCACGATTGGCCTTGCTGCGCGAAACGCCATTCTGATTGTCGAGTTTTCCGAGACGCTCTATGGGCAGGGGTATGAGCTGATTGAGGCCGCTGTTGAAGCCTCTTTGCAGCGGCTGCGGCCGATCATGATGACGGCACTTACCTTTATTCTGGGCGTTCTACCCTTGGCTGTGGCCACTGGGGCTGGAGCCAATGCCCAGAATGCGATCGGCATTGGCGTGATTGGTGGCATGGTGGCATCCACCTTTATTGGTGTGCTCATGGTGCCGGTTCTTTATGTCGTCGTTCGTCGCCTCTTCGGGGACAGACATGATGCGGACCTCACTGCCGAGGGCTAGGGCAAGGCCGACTTCAGAACGAAAAAGAGACTCGGCGCATATGCGTATGTGCCGACTTTCCAATTTCCAACACCTTGTCAAAAACGCCAAGTATGGCCGATTTAGGCGCTTCCCGCTTGATGTTTTCTGCTGCGTCTATGCTCCGGCATGACTGGAGGAGTGTGCGTGGCCTGTGCCTGAAATGGAGCTGCATCGGGAAGAAGGAAGGTGATTCGGAATGCGATTCAGTTGCGTCGCTTGCCTGTTTGCAGGACTGATTTGGACGTCTTTTTCCGAGCGAATGGCCTTGCGAGGCTGCTTTTTCTGTGCAGAAACCGAGGTCATAGATGGGGACAAGAGAGCTTGTTTTGTGTTTGAACATATAAAATTATTTCTGCAATTGTCCATTTCTGTCTAAATAAAAATTCTCGCAAAAATTGTATAAATTAACACTTTAGTAATATGAATTAACAAATTCCTAATTGAATTAGGAAATGTACAGGGTTGACTCGATATATTGGGGTTTGCAATAGAAAATATAAAAATAATATTTTTAAGAAATAAAATAATTAGTATAATTATAAAGAGTAAATTTAATTTCGCTATTTTCATTTAATTATATTTATAAATTTTCTGTAAAATAAGAAAGATTATATATAAATTTATTATTTAAAAAAATATACAAAATAATAATACTTTGTATTTTCAATATGTAAAATATATACATTGAATATTCTATATGAAAAATAATTTTTACAAAACTGCATAATAGTTAAATTGTATATAATGAAAAATTGTAATTTTATTTCGTGACTATTCATAAGAATAGATATTATCACTTTTTACTAGGCAAAAGTTTCCGGGCCAATTGCACATTTTTCCTAGAAAAGGTCAGAAATATGCTGAAAAAAAACTTATAGTTACACGCCTGAAAGAGTTCGGTACAACGTTTTATTAGTAGGAAGAATTTTGTGAGGTGACTTCTTAGCCCGAAACGTTGATGGACTGAATAATGAAGAACGCAACCATGCAATCTGTTTCACAATCGGACATGCCTGAAACGGTTACGACCAAGTCGCAACTGCTGCAGGCGCGTGACCTGGTTGCACTGAGCGATGACGAGTTGCTTGGTCTGATCGCTCTGGGACAGGAAGAAGCTTTTCAGGCGCTCGTTGAGCGTCATGTCGACCGTGGCTATGCGGTCGCTTACCGCATCCTGCAAGACGGCCCCGAGGCCGAGGATGTGCTACAGGATGCATTCCTGCAAGTTTGGACGCGCCGGGGCACTTGGAAAGCCGGGCGGGCAAAATTCTCGACTTGGCTCTTTAAGGTTGTCACCAACCGCTGCATTGACCTGTTGCGCAAAAACAGAACGTCCGCCATGGACGAGCTGCCTGATGTCAAGGATGATAGCTCGAACCAGTCTGCTGTTCTGGAAATGCAGGAAGCCATCGATCTGCTGGAAGGTGCTGTGGCTCAGTTGCCAGACCAACAGCGCATTGCAATCGTCTTCTCCTACAATGAGAATATGAGCAACAGCGAAATCGCGGAAATTATGGAAACAAGCGTATCCGCAGTGGAATCCCTGCTCAAACGCGGACGCCAAAAGCTGCGCCAGATACTTAAGGCGCACAGCTCAGATATCCTCTCGCTATTTACCCAGCCTTAAGCAAATATCTCTGTGATGTGATTTAATTTCGACCGGTTTAGCCCTTACCTCCCGTTAGAGACTGTAGGCGCACGGCATTTAATGTGAGCATGCGCCCGCTGCCCCCAACGAGGAGTTTGAGCATGCCAATCATTTCCACGAATATTGCCGCTAACACAGCTGTGCGATATTTGAACAAGACTTCGCATCGTCTCTCAGACTCCATTTCCAAACTTTCAAGTGGATCGCGCATCATCAGACCATCTGATGATCCAGCAGGGCTCGCCATCGCTACAGGCATGTCTTCAGATCTTGCAAATCTGGAACAGGCCTCCGAGAATGCCTCGAGCAGTCTGGCACTGCTGCAAACGGCAGATGGCGGTGCAGCATCTATTGCCGCGATTTTGGAGCGTATGAAGAGCCTAGCTTCACAGGCTGCTTCTGGCACGGTGACCGATGACGAGCGGCGCGACATTCAAACCGAATTTGCAGCCCTGATGGAAGAAATCGACAGCACCAGCGCCGGCACCCGCTATAATGGCGTTAGCCTGCTGGACGGGTCGAGCAACTATTCAGATGATACGGTAGAAACTGCGGCGGTTTATACTAGCGGCGTATCTGGCGGCTACAGCGCTGCGGCCTCGACAGAGGATGCGAGCGCCAGCTTCCTGATCAATGGCACCATGGTGACCGTGACCAGTCAAAGCGACGGCGCCAACACGCAAGCCATGTCGACGCAGGATCTGGCGGATGCAATCAATGCGTCCCTGCAGGGACAGGGCGATTATACAGTGTCCGCATCGGTCGACGAGAGCGGAGCCCTTGTCTTCTCGGGTGAAGAAACCGGCGCTTCGGCTCGCCTGGAAATTACGGTCGCGACGGGCGACAGCGGATTGCTTGCCGCGATGGGGCTTGCCGAAGGCGCGGATGTGGCAGAGCAGGGCGCTTCAATCGAGGCAGTGACAACCGGCGCGAATGTGGTGGTCGGCGTTTCCGGCAGTGATACGATCAATCTTTCCATTCAGTCTCTGACGACAGACGCGCTCGGGCTTTCCGGCTTGGATCTTTCCTCAAGGGAAGGTGCAAGCAAGGCCTTTTCATTGCTTGATCTGGCAATCGGAACGGTTGCGAATGCACGCTCCGAGCTGGGCGCGACCATGTCCCGCTTTGAGTTCCGCTCGCAGCAGATCGACACAAGTCTTGAAAATCTCGAAGCGGCCAGATCTGCCATCATGGATGTCGATATTGCCCGTGAGATGGCCAAGATGTCCTCCGAGACGGTCCGTGTACAAGCCGCGGCGGCGGCTGTGGCGCAAGCCAACAGGGTGCCGCACTATCTGCTCAAGCTGCTTCAGTAGGGCCCCTTTTGCTACAAATATGATGCCCGTCCGGCGGCTTTCTGAAGGGACTTATGGAAATATGGTTGGCCCCTTTCGCAGCTGCATACTCTCTTGTCCCGATCTTGTTTTATTATAGTGGATAGAGCGCCTGTCTTTTGCTTTTTGCGAAGCGTTGCGCATTTTGTGAATTTTAATTTACCAAGTATTCTTTCGCTGTTAAGCTTTCGTTAACTGTGACGAACACTGTCTTCCAAATGCGAAATGGCCGATTTTTGCGGATTTTTGCTTGAAATGGAAGATGAGCCGATAAAACCTTATAGTTAACAAAGGTTTAAAGGGTTAAAAAATAAAGTAAAATAATTCTTGCCCGGTTTTCCTACCCTGACACGTTACAAATACAACGCGTGAAATAACGCACTTAACGGCACTGTAAAGTGGAGCCATTTTTTTCGAGTCAGGATATCTACCATGCCAGTAATCTCTACCAACACAGCTGCAAACACTGCAGTGCGTTTTTTGAACAGAAACGCCGATGACCAGTCAAACTCGCTTGCCAAATTGGCCAGTGGGTCCAACATCAACAAAGCCTCTGATGATGCAGCCGGTCTGGCTATCGCAACGAAAATCTCGACCGACGTGGCTGCGCTGGAACAGGCCTCCACCAACGCTTCCCATGCGGTTTCGGTGTTGAACACTGCCGATGGTGGCGCATCCAACATTGCCGACATCGTCGAGCGTATGAAAACGCTGGCTTCCCAGTCTGCGTCCGGTACGGTGACCAACAAAGAGCGGACCTACATCCAGGCTGAATTTTCCCAGCTACAGGACGAAATCGACGGCATCACTGAATCCACCCGCTACAACGGGCAGGGCCTGCTGGATGGTTCCAGTGACTTCTCCGTGGATGACATTAAAGAGGCCGCTGTTGCAAAGGGAGGTAAAGCTGCTATTTCCACTGGCACTGGTGATTACTCTAACACCAGCGCTACCGCAGCTGAGACCGAAACCATAACGATCAATGGTGTTGATGCTAAAATTACAACGGCATTCGATTCGGGTTCCACCACAGCTTCCTTGAGTGCGCAAGATATGGCAGATCAGATCAATGCCGCGCTTGCTGCCAGTGGCAATGACGCCGTTGCAGATGTCAAGGCCAGCGTAGACAACTCTGGAAAACTTCAGATTGTCGATACTTCTGGTGGGAAGTTGACTATTAAGGTAACCGGTGATGCCGTCTCCGGTCTTACAGACAATACTACTGGCATTGATCCTACCACAGTAACAACAACTCAGTATGACAACTCCGGCAGTACGGAAGCCAAGTCCGGCACCATCACCATTGATGGCACCAAGGTTGAGGTTAACGTCGCCGCCGGTGGCACGCTGACAACCGATGACATGGTAGCCCAGATCAACGATGGTCTTAAGGAAGCTGGCAACTATACCGTCGAGGCAAGTTTTAACAGCTCGACCAACCAAATCGAATTGACCAGCCGCAATAAGGGTGCGAATGCAACGGTCAAGCTTGACAATTTCGATACCTCGGGTGGTTTGAGCCTGATCAACCTCGGATTGACCGCTGGCACCACCCATGGCACCACGACGGCAGCGGAAAGCACGGGGGCAGACATTGTTGTCGGGTCCACCTCGGCTGATACCATCAATCTGTCTATCGAGTCCCTGACCACCAAGGCGCTTGGAATTAATGATCTCAATGTTGCCACCGAAGAGGGGGCAGATCGAGCGCTTTCTATTCTGGATACGGCGATCGAGACGATTTCCAATGCCCGCGCGAAAATGGGTGCGTCCATGTCCCGGTTCGAGTTCCGCTCGGCTCAGATTGATACCAGCGTTGAAAACCTTGATGCTGCCAAGTCTGCCATCGCCGACGTGGATATCGCCAAGGAGCAGGCCAGCCTGTCGTCTTCCAGCGTGAAGGTTCAGGCCGCTGTTGCAGCTGCCTCTCAGGCCAACCAGATGCCGCAGAACCTGCTCAGCTTGTTGAAATAAATAGGCAGAGGGCTTTAAGCTCATAGCCCTCTCTCTTGCTCTTAATCAAGGCCCGGCGCTCATTTCCATGAGCTGTCGGGTCTTTTGCTTGAAATTTATGGTAAACAGGGAATGACTTGAGGCAATTAATATTTACTTGATTTTAAATATTATTTATAAAGTGTTCTGGGTATATTTTGCTTTTGTTAATGATGTTTGCTCCGATTTCGTATGAATTTCTCTTCTATTTTCTGATGGTAATGCCTGAAAGTTCTCAAAGAATTGGCTGATTTTGGCTGTTTCTTCAGGATTGGCTTCTGTGAAGGTGTGGAATTGTTTATCTATAGTTAAATTCGCGGATTATTTTACGAAATAAACAGCGCCTGAAATCCTGCATTTGCTCCGTTACAGACTCGAAAAGCGAGAACAAACAACAGTCTCAAAAGCTCGCTGGGCGGTATCGATTAGTTTAGGAGTTCGACTATGCCAGTAATTTCTACCAACACGGCTGCAAACACTGCAGTGCGTTTTTTGAACAGAAACTCAACGGAACAATCCAGTTCTTTGGCCAAGTTGGCCAGTGGGTCCAACATCAACAAAGCCTCTGATGATGCTGCGGGCCTGGCTATCTCCACCAAAATCGGTACCGACGTTGCCGCTTTGGAACAGGCCTCCACCAACGCTTCCCATGGTATTTCCGTTTTGCAGACCGCTGACGGTGGCGCATCCAACATTGCCGACATCGTCGAGCGTATGAAAACGCTGGCCTCACAGTCTGCGTCCGGTACGGTGACTAACAAAGAGCGGACCTACATCCAGGCTGAGTTTTCCCAGCTGAAAGACGAAATCGGCGGTATCACCGAATCCACCCGCTACAACGGCCAGAGCCTGCTGGATGGTTCCAGTGACTTCTCCGTGGATGACATTAAAGAAGCCGCTGTTGCAAAGGGAGGTAAAGCTGCTATTTCCACTGGCACTGGTGATTACTCTAACACCAGCGCTACCGCAGCTGAGACCGAAACCATAACGATCAATGGTGTTGATGCTAAAATTACAACGGCATTCGATTCGGGTTCCACCACAGCTTCCTTGAGTGCGCAAGATATGGCAGATCAGATCAATGCCGCGCTTTCTGCAAGTGGCAATGACGCCGTTGCAGATGTCAAGGCCAGCGTAGACAACTCTGGAAAACTTCAGATTGTCGATACTTCTGGTGGGAAGTTGACTATTAAGGTAACCGGTGATGCCGTCTCCGGTCTTACAGACAATACTACTGGCATTGATCCTACCACAGTAACAACAACTCAGTATGACAACTCCGGCAGTACGGAAGCCAAGTCCGGCACCATCACCATTGATGGCACCAAGGTTGAGGTTAACGTCGCCGCCGGTGGCACGCTGACAACCGATGACATGGTAGCCCAGATCAACGATGGTCTTAAGGAAGCTGGCAACTATACCGTCGAAGCAAGTTTTAACAGCACGACCAACCAAATCGAATTGACCAGCACGACCAAAGGCAAAAACGCAACGGTTACGCTTGACGATTTCGATACCTCGGGTGGTTTGAGCCTGATCAACCTCGGATTGACCGCCGGTACCGCCCATGGCACCACGGCTGAGGCGAAAAGCACGGGGGCAGACATTGTTGTCGGGTCCACCTCGGCTGATACCATCAACCTGTCCATCGAGTCTCTGACGGCGAAGGATCTCGGGATCGCTGATCTGGACGTGTCCACGAAGGAAGGGGCCAACGAGGCGCTGTCTATTCTGGATACCGCGATTGACACCATTTCCAATGCCCGTGCGGAAATGGGTGCCACCATGTCCCGGTTCGAGTTCCGCTCGGCTCAGATTGATACCAGTGTTGAAAACCTGGAAGCTGCCAAGTCTGCCATCGCCGACGTGGATATCGCCAAGGAACAGGCTTCTCTGTCTTCCTCTACGGTGAAGGTTCAGGCCGCTGTTGCAGCAGCCTCTCAGGCCAACCAGATGCCACAGAACCTGCTCAGCCTTATCCGCTAAACAAATATGGATGGGCGCGCCTGATCTGGTGCGCTCATCCGTATAATTAATACAGGAGTTTGGCGAATGACGAGTGTTGGTTCTACCGATAAAGGCGTGGCGATGCCCCCGCCCACGGACACAAATAAAGGCACGACCACTCCGTCTTCTCCCAGCCCAAGCAAGACACATACGTCGAATGTATCTTCCAAGTCGGACATCGACTGGGATGCCCTGATCGAAGCAGCGGTGTTGCAAAAAAGGCTGCCAGCCGATCGCATCAGCAACAAGATCTCGCAAAACGAAACCAAGATTGAATCCTACACGAAGATGCAGGAGCTGCTTGGTAATCTGCTGGATTCTGTCGAGACCATCACCGGCACCTCCAAATCTATATCTGACAAGGATGATGTCCTTTCCAAGCGTGAAGCCTATCTGACAGGCCTTGGCGGTGTTGACGCTGCAAACTCGCTGGTGGTGACCGCTACTGCGGGCGCTCCCATCCAGACCTACGACGTCAAGATCCATCAGGTTGCAACCTCCCAGAAAGTGGTTAGCGCGTCGCAAAGCAGCGCCTATGATCCGCTTGGCTATAACGGCACAATCTCACTGTCCATGGAAGGGGCGGATATTCCTGTCAATAAAGACGGGGATGAAGACCCGAGTCTGTTGCAGGTCGAGTTTGACGACACAATGACCCTGTATGACATTGCCACTGAGATCAATACGAAAACCGAATATACGGGCGTGACAGCCACTGTGGTGGCCGTTGGTGAAAATGACTATCGTCTCGTCATGACGGGTAAAACCGGTGCGGACATTGTCATGGATACGGTGGAAGGTGATGATCTCGCGCAATCGCTCGGCATCACGGATGGCAGTGGCGCATATGTCAATCAGCTACAATCTTCGCAAGTTGCCAAACTCTCTGTCGATGGCGTTGAAGTTACGCGAGAAAGCAACACCGTTGATGATGTGATCGAGGGCGTCACATTCTCCCTTTATCAGGAAACCAAGCCTGGCGAATCCATCTCTGTTGAAATTGGCCAGTCTCTGTCTTCCATCAAGGACGCCATTGTTTCTCTGGCTGATAGCTACAACGCCTATCGCGAATGGGCGATCACCCAACAGGCGATTGACGCAAGCGGCTCCGTTTCCAGCGACGCCACCCTGTTTGGCGACAATATGCTGCGCAGTGTCAACTCCGAGGTTGCACGTGGCTTGGCGCAGGTGGTCGATAGCGAAGGCTTGTCTCTGCTGGGCCTTTCTTATGACGAGAATAACTATCTGGAACTGGAAGAGGACGACCTGAATGATGCGCTGTTGAACAACATCGATCAGATCGCGGACGTGCTCATCTTCCAATATAAATCCACTGATTCCAACCTGGCAGTGTTGCGACGCAACGCCGATATGCCCTCGGAACTGGTGCTGGACGTTAGCGTTGATGAAAGCGGCGAACTGACCGGCGTGCTGGCCAACGGGGACGCGGGACAGTTCGAAGTTGATGGCAGGCGTATCGTTGGGGCTGAAGGGACGGACTATGAAGGCATCGTCTTTGTCTATTCCGGCGATAAGGATAGCACGATCACCTTCAGCAGTTCCGCTGGTCTGGCGGAGAAGCTTTTTCAGTCGCTGAACAAATATACAGACGAAGATAATGGTCTTCTGACAGAGAAGATCGCATCCCTTCAAAAACAAAACGAAGATTATCAAGCCGATTATGACGACTCTATGAGCAAAATTAAGGCTTATGAAGCGCGTCTGACGAACCTTTACTCATCATATCAGGCAGCGATCGAAGCGGCTCAAAGCTCGCTGGACTACCTGAAAGCAATTCTCGGCACGGGAGACAAATGATTATGAGTTATCCGCAAAACCGCGCGGTAAACGCCTATCGGGCAGCGAACACGGCGGTACCGCCTGTCAAAGCTGTCGCGATGCTACTCGATGAGGCTGTCAATGCCATCGTGTTGACCGCCTATTATATAAAGCGCAATGAATTCGAAAATGCTTTTGGGCGCGTTGTTCATGCATCCAAGATTTTGAGCGGACTGCGGCAGAATGTGAATCTCGATGCTGATGCGCAAATGGGGCAGCAGTTCATTGACATGTATACCAGCAATATTTATGCCCTGCACAATGCTTATGGACGCGACGATGCTATCGAAAGATATGCTACGTTGGCCAGCGGCATCCTTGAATTCCGCAATGCATGGGCAGAAATCGCAAGAATGCAGCAACGAAGCATTGACACTGTTATAGGCGGGATTTTAGATCAGAAAGACGAAGCAGTTGCCGCCGAAGCGGTATAACGTCTGGATGATTTCGCCCCAAGGCCTCATTGTCCAGCCAATGATAGGACAATTATGGCCCAGTCCGAAGGTGATATGTCGATTGAACGGTTCGAGGAACTGTTGGATCAACTCGGACCGGATTTGAAGAATTGGCCAGAAGAGCAAGTGGCAGCCGCCCTTGCTCTTTTGAGTATTTCCCAAGATGCACAAGATAGCTTGCGCCTCGCAGCAAGCATTCCCAAGCTGGCCAAAGCGTCGCCAGCCCCGAAGGCTCCGGCCTCTCTTGTCAATCGCATCATGACCAAAGTCAAAAAATAACCTCGGAATTTGTGAATGCATTGAGTGCCTTGGCTGCTGGATGGATCCTGAAAGCCGTATGGAGCAGGTGCATACACGGTCATTTTCTATGCGCTGCGGCTTGGTTGACTGGTCCTTTATTGTATTAGGTGTTGTTGATTATGATTTTGAATGACCAGTGAAGGCGTTCATCTGCAATATAATTAGAATTTTCAGAGGATTTATACATTAATAAAATGCGTGATTATGAAATTTATACTTAGTAGGCAATTAATTCCTACCGGAAATAAGTATTGGGCAATATTTTCCTAAATAAAAAATGAAAAAATACCGCCTGATTTGGTTTTCTACGCCGTTTTAGAAATATGAGGGATGAAGGCATTAGGTGAAATCCGTGTCTTGATCTCGTGTTTTCTCGAAACGCGCGAGCTAAAGCCATGAATGTATCTGAACTGGCCTCTTCTTCAGCAAGTCCTAAAACTGCGGCGCCTGCCGGCAAAGGGCTTGGGTTGGATACATCGCAGTTCTTGCAGCTCATGGTCGAGCAGTTGCAGAACCAGAACCCGACGGATCCAACCGATACGACCGAATTTCTCAATCAGATGGTTCAGCTGTCGACCTACGACCAGCAGGTGGAGAATGCGCAGAATCTGAAAACCGTTGTTGCGTCTCTGGACACGATGATCGCTGCCAACGGTCTTGGCTATATCGGGAAAACTGTTTCTGTCCTTGGCGACACCACAACACTTCAGGATGGGAAAGCTCAGTGGAACTACGCGCTGGGAAGTGATGCCACAAAAGTGAAAATCGAGGTCGTTGATGAAGACGGCAACACGGTCTTCAAAGCTGATGGTGAGACCGAAGGCAATACTTCTCATGAGTTTCACTGGGATGGCGTGGATGACAAAGGGAAGCAGCTGGATGACGGTGGCAGCTACAGGCTGAAAATCACCGCAACCGATAAAGAAGGCAATGACATTGAAACCAGCACTTCGGTAACGGGAACAGTGACTGGTGTCGATGCCTCTTCAGGCCAGACTTACCTGACAATGGGCGATGTCTTCTTCACGCTCGACCAGATCATCTCTGTTAGCACTAAAGATTAGAATATTCAGCAGGTTAGCAAGGCTTTCCTGAACGTACAAACAATCCTGCCACTCAAGCAACAGACATCGAACGTGGCGCATTTGTAGGAGAGTAACATGAGTTTGATGGGTGCAACAAACGCCGCGATTTCTGGCTTGGCCGCACAGTCGCAGGCGCTGTCGAATGTGTCTAACAACTTGGCAAACTCGGATACGACCGCATACAAGGCATCAAAAACGAGCTTTTCGAGCCTCGTGGCCGGATCCGGGAACAACAAGAGTGGTGGTGTGCACGCCAGCAATACCTCAAACAACACTGCCCGGGGTCTTGTTGTCGACTCCGCCATCTCCACGCACCTTGCCATTCAGGGCAACGGCTATTTTGTTGTTTCGGAAGAAGGGGATACATCCTCTCGCTATTATACCCGTAATGGTCAGTTCAAGGCCGATAAAGAAGGCCATCTGATGAATGGCGACTATTATCTGCTTGGTTGGGCAACCGATGCAGATGGCAAAGTTCCCGGCGGTGCCAGCAGCGTTAATCTAGGCAAGATTGACTTGAGCTCCATTCAGAGTTCGGCGCAGGCCACCTCCAAGGCCTCCATTCAGGCGACGTTACCCGGCGATGCCAAGGTCGGCTCCACCTTTGAATCAAGCTTTGAGGTTTATGACTCGCTGGGAACAGCCAGCACGATTACGGCAACTTACAAAAAAACGGCAGACAATACGTGGGAGATTTCCTATTCCAACCCGGTTTCTGCGGATACATCCTCGGAGACGGGTACCGTGACCAGTGGAGATATTACGGTTACATTCGATGAGCATGGGGCTCTGGAAACTGTTTCTGGTACTGGCCTTGACATCGACTGGAAGACCGGCGCGGCTGCGTCTTCGATCAAGCTTGATCTGGGCACGATCGGCGGTTTTGATGGTCTGACCCAATATGCGTCTAACGATGTCGAGAATGCCGGGATCGATGTCAAATCCATCACCATTGATGGCCGCGCTTATGGCACCGTGGATAATGTCGAAATCCAGTCCGATGGCTCGGTGGTTGCCACCTTCTCCAACGGCGAAACGCGCAACATCTACAAGATTCCGATCGCGACCTTCATCAACGCTGACGGACTGTTGGAAGATAGCAACGGGATTTACTCGATCTCGAACTACTCGGGCAATGCAACCCTGCACACGGCTGGTACTGGCTCGGCAGGTACCATGAAAAGCAGTTCCCTGGAATCCAGTACCGTGGACACCAGCACAGAGTTTGCCAGCATGCTGTCAGCCCAGCAGGCCTATTCTTCTGCGTCCCAGATCATTTCAACTGCCGGCAATATGTTTGACAGTCTTCTGCAAGCGGTACGGTGATTTTCATGTCGGATGATCTGGCCCATTGCAAGGCAGAGCTCAAGCGCATCAATGCGGAAATCCGCCGGTATGAGAAAGAGCCGGACCGTGCGTCCGGCCAGCTCCTGCTGCTGGTTGCCCAAAGCGCACTGCAAGACTTGCTCAAGCATATGCGGGGTCAGCAAGCGAGCATCAAGAACAAGCGCTCCCGTTCGACAAAAGCCAATCAGGTTGCAAGCGCCTATTCACAGTTGAACCAGTTTCGAAAAACGAACAAAGGCTAAGGGTGAACCATGCACACAGAACTGAATACCAAAATGGTCCATTCCGAGCGTGATATCGAACGCATCGAAAGCGCCATTGATGAAGCGATCGTAGTGGCTGATGAACTGATCCGTATCGCGGGTGAAGAAAATCAGCGCCTTGAGAGCGGACGGCCCACATCCCTGGATGATCTGCTCGTCAGAAAGCAGAAACTGGCCAGCGAGTTTGATGCCTTTTTCAAACGGTTCAAGGCTGAACGCGAAGTCTTCCTTTATGCTTCGGAAGACAAGTTCAACAACCTGCAGGACCGCATCCAGATCCTCGCCCAGTCCTTTATGGAAAATGCGAGCCAGCTGAACCGGGCAATGTCTGCCAATGAACGGCGCATCAATGCGATCATGCGGGCTATCCGCGACAATCAGGATGCCAGCGCGCTGCCATCCTATGGGGCCGCAGGACAGAGCGCGTCCAGCATACCACAGGCAGCTTCCCTCAAGGGAGGGCGCAAGGTTTGAGGATCTCGCCTCTCCTGCGTTGCCGCTCAATGACGCAATAGCGGCATAGACACCAATATGGCTTTTGTCGCGTCCGGCACAGGAGGGACAAAAGCCAATAGAGGGAATAGCCAATGACATCGCTGAATGTTGCCCGATATATCGCATCCAGTTCTCTGAGAGCGACACAGGTTCAGGTGTCCGTGACGGCAAACAATATTGCCAATTCTGACACCGACGGCTATACGACGAAATCTGCCTCAACCAGTTCCCGCTCCATGAGCGGCGTTGGTGCGGGCGTTTCTGTCGATGGCGTTTCCTCTGCTGTCAGCAAATATCTGCTGACCGATCTGCTCGACGCCACCTCAAAGGCGTCCTCAGCCTCCACGACTGCGGAATATACGAGCAATTTGCAGGCATCCTTGGGCACCCTTGAAGATAAAACGGGCGATGGGACGTCCCTTGGCTCGACAATCGCTGATTTAGAAGATGCCTTGACGGCATTGGCCACCACGCCGGAAAGCACCACGCTGGCCAACAATGTTGTAACGGCTCTGGAAGATCTAACCAACCAGATCAAGGATACCTCTTCCAAGCTTCAAGGCATGGTGGACAAGGCGGATCGGGAGATCGTTGATAGTGTCGATGGGGTCAATGATACGCTCAAGACCATCGATAAACTCAATGACTTGATCCGCTCTGAAAAGGCCGCAGGCAACAGCACCGCCAATCTGGAAGATCAGCTCAATACGGCCCTGATGGAATTATCAGGCACATTGGATATCAAGACCTTCCCCTCGGCAGATGGCACCACAAAGGTTTATACGACGACCGGACAAATGCTCGTAGGCTCAACGGCGCATCTTTTGTCAACCGGCGTGGATGGAGATGGGAGGGCAACCATTATCGTCAACGGATCGGACATCACAAGTCGTCTCAATGGCGGCAATAGCCGGATCGGAGCGTTGCTGGAACTCAGGGACGAAACTCTGCCGGACTATCAGGCTGCCCTGGATGAATTGTCGACAACGATGATCAGCACCCTGAATGGGGTGGCAGGGCTGAGTGGTGATATTCTGACAGGAACGAGCGCCAGCAATATCGCGGTTGAAACCTCGGTGAAAGACGATCCAACGACGCTTCTGGGAACAGGCAATGGCGCCGTAACGGCAAATAATCTGCTTGATGCCCTGCAAGGGGATACGGCTTTTGCTGCTGCTGGCAACATGTCTGCAGGCAACAGGACATTTGCCGAATATGCAACCGAAATCCTCTCAACCGCTGTGTCTGATGCTCAAAGCGCCTCTTCATCGCTCACGATCGCAGATGCGGATTTGACGTCTGCATCAGATGCGATTTCATCGGCTTACGGAGTGAATGTGGATGAGGAAACTGCGCGATTGTCTGATCTGAAGCAGCTTTATTCCATTGCTTCTACCATTTTGAGTACCTTGCAGGATATGTTCGATGACCTGCGGGCTGCAGTTTCATAGGTGACGATATGGCGATGCGCGTAGCTACATTCCATACAAGATCTGCCTTGGTGGACAGGACAATGACCACGCAGGCCCGATTGGCTGAACTGCAAGCGCAGCAGGCCAGTGGTCTGAAAAGCTCGGACTATGGCGGTCTGGGGTCCAGCGCTGGCAAGGTGATTGATCTCAGTATTTCAGTCACCCGCGCCGAAGCGAATATTTCGGCAGCAAAAACGGTCGTCTCCCGCAATGATATGGCCGCTTCCGTTCTTCGGGGCGTCACCGATATTTTGACACATGCCCGCAGCGCGGTTTCGGGCACCCGATCGAACGATGAGCTGGAAAGTCTGAAAAACAATGCGGCCGAGTATCTTGAAGACCTGAAAACGAAGCTCAACACGCAATATCAAGGGCGCTATCTCTTTTCCGGTAGCATGACCGATACTGCGCCGGTTGATTTGACAGCCTATACCGCTGCGGATCTGACAACGGTCAATACCGATTATTATCAAGGCGATGGCTACACCCAGACCATCCGGTTACACAATGGCCAGCAAATGGACTATGGCATGACCGCGACAGTGAGTGGTCTTGAAGAAGCCATTCGGGCGCTCTCCTATGTGGCTGATGGAAATCTGTCTGACACCAGTGAGTTGAAGGATGTTGATGCGCTGTTGGTCAGCGCTCAGGACAGCGTCATTGCTGCCACCTCCAAGGCGGGGAATATCTCGAGCCGCTTGGGAGAATATATGGAGAATGAAAAGAATTTCATCACGGAGGCCCAAAATCTGGCAATCGGGGAAACCTCCATCGATGTAGCAAAGGCCACTGTATTGGCAACCTCCTATGAAACACAGCTGCAGGCCAGCTACTCGGCCCTGAGTAAGTTACTCAGTCTCAATCTGGCTGACTATTTGCGCTAAATTGGGCTGGCATGCGTTGGGTGGGTTCCTTTTGATCCGCCATCCAACTTCCTCGCCCTGTTCGGTCTTGGCGCGGCGGTAGAATGGGCCTATGCTTCTACTCTCTTGGCTATTCTGGCGCGTAGACGGTGGTAGCGCACTTTTCCAACATGGCTATTCGCAGGCCTGCTATGGTCATCTCCTTGTCATGATCGAGCGTCTAGAAAGGCGACAAACGTGGTGGCGCATCTGTTGGCGAGCAGGCGCACGGAATAGGCCAATTAAAAGAAAAGGAGTGCGCTTGTGAAACTCGACCAATCCCGGCAACAGGCATTGATTGCTCTTGTGCGTCAAGCTGCGAAAAGCGAAATCATGCCGCGCTTTCGTCATCTCTCGCCCGAATCCGTGCGGGTCAAGACACGGCATGATGATCTGGTGACCGATGCCGATGTGGCGTCTGAAGCCATGATCAGCAAGGGCGCGCTGGAGATTTTGCCCGATGCTTTGATCATTGGCGAAGAAGCCGTTGCTGCAGATCCTTCCATTCTGGATAAAATGAGCGATGCCGATTGGGCTGTGATCATAGACCCGGTGGATGGCACCTGGAATTTCGCCAATGGCCTGACGCAGTTTGGCGTCATTCTCGCCGTAACCTACAAGGGCGAGACTTGCTTCGGCCTGCTTTATGATCCCGTGATGGACGACTGGATCATGGCCAGCCGCGGCGAGGGGGCATGGTTCTGTCGCCCCGATGCTGAGCCCATCCGGCTCAAAACCTCCGCGCCAAAGCCTTATGGAGAGCTGGAAGGGATGCTGCCGCTATTCATTTTTCCGCAGGCGCAGCGCGAACGCCTTGCCGCCCAAATGGCTGCCCAGTTCGGACGTCTTGATTGCCTCAAATGCTCCTGCCATGAATATCGCATGCTGGCACAAGGGCGCTCGGATTTCATTCTAAGCCCCAAGAAAAATCCTTGGGATCATGCTGCCGGTGTTTTGATCACGCAAGAAGCGGGTGGCGATGCTGTCTGTCTGGATGGGCGCCCCTATGCGCCAACCGATCATCAGGGCGTCTTCCTGATCGCGCACAACAAGCAGAGCCTTGAGGCGCTTAGGAAAGAGCTGGCATGGCTTGATGTCCAGTAAATATCAGGACTGACCACTCTCAAAAGCAAAAGCCCCGCAGCAGCAATGCTGGCGGGGCTTTTGCTTTTGAGAGACGGGCAAAGCTCCGTCTAGAAGAAGCGGCGGGAAGAAAAACCGCTGACGCTCAGACATGGGTCCTGACCGGTGACCAGATCGGCGGTCATCTTGCCTGTGATGGGCCCAACCGCAAAGCCCATATGCCCGTGGCCAAAGTTGAAATACAGCCCTTCATGCTGGCGTGATTCTTCGATCAGAGGCAGATTGTCCGGGAAGCAGGGGCGGAAACCCATCCATGGCTCATCTTCAACGGGCCTGCCCAGTGGATACAGTTTCTTGGCCCATTTGGTGGCCTTCCTGATCTGAACTGGCGTTTTACGCGCGTCGCGAGCGGCAAATTCAATGCCGCTGGTCAGCCGGATACCATCCTCCATCGGGGTCAGCAGGAAGCCGATATCTTCATCCACGACTGGGCGGTTCATGCAGGCGCCTTGATCACTGGCAAAATGCTGATGATATCCGCGCTTGACCTCAAGCGGGAACCTATAGCCGAAGGGCTTGAGCAGATCCATGCTCCAGGCGCCAAGGGCGATGACCACCTTTGGGGCGGTAACCGGCCCATCCTGAGACGAAACAGTCCAACCGCCATTTTCCTGCTTCAGGCTCCGCGCGTCGCCAAGTAGCAAGGCTCCGCCGCGGCCCTTGAACAGTTTCGCATAGGCTTGCGTAACGCCGCCGGGGGAGGAAACCGAAACGCATCCTTTCCAGTGAATGGCTCTGTCCTGCTCGGTGAAATGGAAGGAAGGCTCCAGCACCTCCAGTTCCTTTTTGCCAACAATGTCATAGTCGACGCCAAATTCATCGGCATAGCCGAGCGTACGGGCGGTGGATTCAAAGCTTTTCGGGCTGTGATAAAGATTGATCCAGCCGGTTTCGCGGAATTTGTCCATGATGCCGGCATCTTGCGCGAAATTGAAATGCTCCTTTGCCGATACCTGACGCAGGGGCGTGACGCGCCGGGCATAGGAGGCAATGCCAAAGGGCGTGGACAAGCGCCACATGGCAAAGAGCCAAGGCGCAAGGCGTGGCATCATCGTGGGGTGATAATGCATCGAAACCTGGGTATTGCTGCCATATTTTATCAGCGGCCCAATCTCGCTGGGAATGACCAGTGGCACGTGGCCGTCTTTCTCGATGATCCCGGCATTGCCATAGGAGGCTTCAAGGCCCGGCTCCTGACGATCCAGAATGGCAACTTTCAGGCCGCGTTCCTGCAGATGCAAAGCTGTACTTACGCCAACAATGCCGGCACCCAGGACGATAACATCATATGACACAGCAATACTCCTAAAGCCTTTCCCAAGAGAAAGCCGCCTCTCGGGAGCAAACAAGAAATGAACAAAATAAAGAAGGGGCCGGGTTGTCCAAACCCAGCCCCCTGATCTTACATATCCTTGGCGTCCTGGGGCAGAACGTCAAGCGGAATATCCTGATAGCAAACCGGCCGCAGGAAGCGGCGGATGGACATGGTGCCAACCGAAGTGGCTCCGAAATTGGTGGAGGCCGGGAAGGGGCCACCATGAACCATGGAGTCGCACACCTCAACCCCTGTGGGGAAGGCATTGGCCAGAATGCGGCCAGCCTTGCGCTCAAGGATTGGCAACAACTTGCCTGCAAGCGGCTTGTCGCCCTCGTCCATCAACATGGTGGCGGTCAGCTGTCCTTCAAAGCTTTTGGCGATGGTGAGCATTTCCGCTTCGTCCTTTGCCGTGACGATAATGCCCATCGGGCCGAACACCTCTTCCTTGAGGGTTTGATTGGAAAGCCAGTCTGCGCCGGAAACCATGAACAGGTTCGGGGTCGCATTGCGCATGTCGCACATGGAGGTGAGCAGCTCGCGGACACCTCTCTCGGAGGAAACAGCGGAAACGCCCTTGCGGTAGGTGTCTGCCATGTTCGAGGTCAGCATGACCTGCTCGCCAACCTCTTTGAGGCCTGCAACGGTTGCTTTACCGAAGGCCTCGGCCTGTTCTTCCAGAATGATGGCAAGGCCCGGGTTGGTGCAGAACTGCCCCGCTCCGATGGAAAGAGATCCGGCCCAACCCTTGCCCAGCTCTTCGCCTCGGGCCTTGACGGCTTCTGGCAAAACGAACATCGGATTGACCGAGCCCAACTCGCCAAAGAAAGGAATGGGCTCAGGGCGCGAAACGCAGAGATCATAGAGCGCCTTGCCACCCCAGTAGGAGCCGGTGAAGCCGACGGCCTTGATCAGTGGATGCTGCACAAGAGCGGTGCCAACATCGCGCCCGCCTCCCTGCACAAGGCTGAAGACGCCCGGATGCATGCCGCATTTCTTGACCGCTGCAACAATCGCGTCGCCGACAATCTCGCCGGTGCCCGGATGGGCGCTATGGCCCTTGACAACCACGGGGCAACCGGCAGCCAGAGCGGCTGCTGTATCGCCACCGGCAACAGAGAAGGCCAGCGGGAAATTGGAGGCCCCGAACACCGCGACCGGTCCGATCGGGCGCTGCATGAGGCGTAAATCCGGGCGTGGTGCAGGCTTGCGATCTGGCAGGGCTTCCGTCAGGCGGCGATCCAGATAGTTTCCGGCACGAATATGGCTTGCAAACATGCGCAGCTGGCCGGTTGTGCGGCCCCGTTCACCTTCAAGGCGCCCCGTTGGCAGTCCTGTTTCCAGATGGCCCGTCTCGGTGATGTCTGCAGCACGCGCCTCGATTTCATCGGCGATGCATTCAAGGAAGCTTGCGCGTTCTTCGCGGGAGGAATAGCCATATGACCAGAAAGCCTCTTCCGCAGCCGCACATGCCTTTGCTACAAGGTCAGGTGTGCCTTTTGAAAAATCATGTGCTGGTCCGGAGACGGGCGCTGAGGAGAAAATCTCTTCGCTTTTGACCTTCTCACCCGCGATCAGATGGCTGCCGTGGGGGGTATAGCTCATGGATATATCCTTTTGCTGCAAGAAAGACTTGATGTTCTGACGACACAGATAATACAATTTGTATGCATTTGGCAACCAAAGGATCTCCCGTTGCGGACGGGAACCACAATTTGTGGCCAATTTGGCTACGCTCTAGAGTACGCATTAGGCTTGTTGAACGATAAGAGGACAAGATGTCTCAAAAAGAAATAGTCACCATCGAAGCGCTAGAAGAGCGTGTTTCCAAGATCCTTGAAAAAGCCGGCGCTCTCCGGGATGTGGCGGACTGCCTTGCCCATGTGATTGTGGCGGGCGAGCGCGACCATTGTGCAGCCCATGGGCTTTATCGTATCGAGGGCTGTCTGCGCACCATCAAGGCTGGACAGGTCAAGCCGGATGTCAAGCCCGCCCTGATGTCAAGTGATGGAGCAATCGTCAAGGTGGATGCGAAAATGGGCTTTTCCAATCCCGCTTTCGCTTTTGGGCTGCCATTGCTGGTAGAAAAGGCAAAAGAATTCGGCCTTGCCGCTTTGGTGATTCAGGATTGCACGCATTATTCAGCGCTCTGGCACGAAACCGAAGCCATCGCCGCCCACGGTCTTGCCGGCCTTGCCATGTGTCCGAGTTATGCCACGGTGGCACCCTTCGGGGGCAATGCTCCCCTGCTGGGAACAAACCCGCTGTCCTTCGGTTGGCCACGCCCGGAAAAAGACCCCTATGTCTTTGACTTTGCCACCAGCATGGCAGCGCGAGGCGAAATCGAGCTCTACAATCGAGCTGGAAAATCATTGCCGCAAGGGTGGGGCATCGATAAGGACGGCAAAGAGACCACAGATCCGGCTGCGGTTCTGGAAGGGTCCATGCTGCCATTTGGCGCGCACAAGGGATCGGCGATTTCAACCATGATCGAATTGCTTGCGGGTGCCATGATCGGCGATCTGACCAGCCCTGAAGCATTGGAAGCTCTGGGCACCACGACGTTGGCCCCTCGTCATGGCGAATTGATATTGGCGCTTGATCCGGTGAAATTTTCTGCAGGCCGCACCGATAACCCCTTCGAGCGGGCCGAAATGATGCTTGAGGCAATTGCCGGGCAGGGCGCGCGTTTGCCGTCCCAGCGTCGCTTTGCCGCTCGAAAGGAAACGATGGCCGAAGGCATCTCGCTGGATGAAAAGCAACTGGCTCTGCTGGCGCGATTTGAAAAAGAAGGACTGGACGGAGTGAGTCTCTGATCCGAGCCTTGCTCTGACAAAAAAAGGGGCCCTTTGGCATATGCCGAAGGGCCCCACCGGGGGGACTGGGTAAAGAGAAAGTGTCTTACCCAAGATATGGAGCGAGTGCGGGCTGCTTGCTCCAATTTGCATACCAGTCATCAAACAGCTTGAGCTGCTTGGCGATATAGCCCTTCTGGCTCTCGCTCAGAATGTCAGTTTCATTGAAGTTGAGCGTATATTCGGTCTTGCCGCGCAGAACCATCATATATTTGAAGCTGAGAACCAGATCAGGCATCTCGTCGAACTTGGAGAGGACAGCCAGTGCAGCTTCCAGCTCAAGGGCCAGACGGCGGGCTTCGGTGTCGCCTTTGGCAGCGGTCTGGCAGAGGGCGATCATCAACAGGACTTCCTTGGGCAAGACGTTGCCGATGCCTGTGATGGCACCCTGCGCACCGCAATTGACATAGCCATGATAAACAGCCGTATCCACGCCAACCATCAAGAGGGCATCGTCGCCGTCGCTGCTGGTCATATGCTCGGCGGCATAGGAGAGGGCCGCAGCGCCGCCAAATTCCTTGAAGCCGACCAGATTCGGATGGGTCTTGCGCAACGCAAAGAACAGGTCTGCGCGCGTTTCAAAGCCATAGTAAGGGCTATTGTAGATCACGCCGGGCAGATCTGGCGCTGCGGAGAGAACAGCTTCAAAATGGGCTTTCTGGGCGGCAGGCACAGAGGTGCGGGAGAGCTGGCGCGGGATAATCATCAGCCCTTTGGCGCCGACTTTCTGAGCATGGGCTGCGTGGGCAGCTGCCATCTTGGTGTTCATGGCGCCAAGCCCGGCAACGACAGGAAGGCCCGCTTCCACCAAAAGCTCAACGCCTTTCATGCGTTCAGCATCGGTCAGCAAAGGCCAGTCGCCCATGGAACCGCAATAAACAACGGCACCCATTCCTGCTTCGACCATTTCCTTGCCCTGTTTGACCAAAGCGTCATAGTCGGGGGTTCGGTCTGTTTTGCATGGTGTCATCAGCGCAGGCATACAGCATGTGAAAATAGTGGAGTCCATGTGATTGTCCCAAGAAATATCCAAAAACCCGACCGGTCCCGCCTTTTCGGGGTGGATAGAAAGATCTATGTTTATGCAGTGACAATACCAATTGTATTTTAATTGTCGACATGAAATATTGCAAAAGGCGCAGCTTTTTTTGCTTTTTGTTGATAGGACGTATGAAATGGAACAGATCCTTATGAATAACTCCAAGAAAATTCTGTTTGAGACGCGTCTGTCGCGGCTCAGAGCCCGCATGACGGAAGTCGGGACGGATCTGGTCGCTGTTGGTCCGACCTCAAACATGGCTTGGCTGGCGGGCGTATCGGCACATGGGGACGAACGGCCTGTCATGGTGTTGGTCACGCAGAAGGATGCCGCCTTCCTGATGCCGGCGCTCAATCAGGATAGCGTGCGCCAGCATACGGACCTGCCCTTCTACTGCTGGGCCGATGCCGATGGAGCAAACGGAGCGCTCAACCAGATGTTGGCCGATTTTTCCCTTGGGAGAGAAGGCGTATCAGTGGCCGTTGATGAAGCGATGCGCGCAGATTTCGCTTTGCTGCTGCTGGATGCGCTGCCGGGGAATAAACGCCAGTTCCTTGGCGATACGCTTGGCTATTTGCGTTGTCGCAAGGATGAAACGGAATATGCCCAGCTGAAAGAGAATGCCATTCTGACCGATGCCTGCATCACAGCAGCCTTTGATAGCCTCAAGGTGGGCATGACGGAGCTGGATGTCATCAACTTCATCGACGATTTTTTTGCAAACCATGGTGCAACAACGGAATTTGCCAGCGTCTGCTTTGGTGGCAATGGAGCTTTCCCCCATCACGATAGCGGTGCGACAAAGCTGCAAGAGGGCATGCCACTGATGATTGATCTGGGGTGCCGCAAGGGTGGATATCCAAGCGATATGACCCGCTCTGGCTATTTCGGAGCCAAGCCGGAAGGCTGTGAGGCCATTGCCGCCATCGTGGAAGAGGCTGTTCAGGCGGCTCTTGCTGCGGCAAAACCGGGCGTGAAGGCCAGCACCATTGATGACGCGGCCCGCTCGACCATTGCCAAGGCTGGTTATGGCGACAAATTCCTGCATCGCACAGGCCATGGTCTGGGCATCGATGTGCATGAGCATCCTTACATGTCGGCCAGTTCCGAGACAATTCTTGAAGAAGGCATGGTCTTCTCCATTGAGCCGGGCATCTATCTGGCCGGACAGTTTGGCGTGCGTCTGGAAGACATTGTCATTATGCGCGAAGATGGACCGGAAATCCTGTCCGACAAATCCCGCGCCTTGATCGCAGCTCGGTAAGGCCTGCTCGAACACCACGCTTGAAGGAGTGTGCAATGACTTATGTGACATTTCCCGGCGTCGCCTATCGCGACATCACGCTGCCGGTTCCCCTCGATTGGGCGAGCCCCGAGGGGGAAAGCCTGACGCTGTTTGCTCGCGAAGTGGTGGATCCTGCGCGCAAGGAGGAAGATCTGCCTCTGCTCGTCTTCCTGCAGGGCGGACCCGGCGGCAAGGGGCCGCGGCCACAAGGTGGCAGCCCAGCATGGCTCAAAATCGCGCTCAAGAAATACCGTGTTGTTTTGCTCGATCAGCGGGGCACCGGGCGATCGTCACCGGTGGAAGGGCGCCATATGAAGCGCTTTGCCTCGGCTGAAGAAGGGGCCCGCTTCCTCGCCTGTTTCAGGGCCGATAGCATCATTCGCGATTGTGAGCATTTGCGCAAGAAGGTCTATGAAGGGCGTAAATGGTCAAGCCTTGGCCAGAGCTATGGCGGCTTTCTGACCCTTTGTTATCTCTCCATGGCTCCCGAAGCACTGGAAGCCTGCTATGTAACAGGGGGATTGGCCGGGCTTGATGCTCGTGCGGAGGATGTCTACGAGCGGACTTTCCTGCGGGTGGCCGAAAAAAACCGGCACTATTATGCGCGCTATGAGGCTGACAAGGCGGCGGTTGCCCGCATTGCCGACAGCCTGGCAAATCAGGACATCCGTCTGCCAGATGGCGACCGGCTGACAGTGCGCCGATTGCAGACCCTCGGTCTCGCCTTCGGCATGAAGCCGGGCTATGAGGAAGTGCACTGGTTGATCGATGGAGCAATGGACGGAGATGGCACCCTCACCGAGAGCTTCCTTTTCTCCGTCATGGCGGAAACAGGCTTTGCCACCAATCCGCTTTTCTGCGTGTTGCAAGAGGCCATCTACGGCCAGCATGGCAATGCCACCAACTGGGCAGCGCAGCGGGAGCGGGATAAGCACATGGCTTTTGCCGAGAGCCATCGGCCATTGCTCTTTACCGGCGAGATGATGTTCCCGTGGATGTTTGAGGAAATCAGAGCACTCAAACCTTTCCGGGCAGCGACACAAGCGCTGCATGCCATGCCGTTTGAAGAGCCGCTTTATGACAAGGCCCGTTTGGCCGCCAATGACGTGCCCGTGACAGCGGCCGTCTATTTCGATGACATGTATGTGGATGCAGGCTTGTCGCTGGAAACCGCTGGTCGGGTTGGCAATCTCAAGGCATGGGTGACCAACGAATATGAGCATGACGGATTGCGGCAGGATCCCCGCGTTCTGGAGCGCTTGATGGATATGGCCATAGGCAAGGAATAGCCGGTATTTCAGGCTATCAAAACAAACCGGCGCGGGGAATATGCCCGCGCCAGTTTGTTTTCAAGCGGATCCCGCAGCTTTACAGCACCGTAAAGCCATGGGCGTAAGGGTCTCGATCATCAATGAAGATGGTGTTGAAACCGGTCTGGCGTGCCCAGCCGCCAATGGATGGAATGATGGCATCCTTATCGCCAACTCTGGCAGCGGCTTCCACGCGCCCCTTGAACAGGCTTCCGATGATACTTTCGTGAATGAAGGCGTCGCCGATATCAAGCCGTCCCTTGGCAACCCAATGGGCCATGCGGGCAGAGGTACCCGTCCCGCAAGGGGAGCGATCGATGGCCTTCTCTCCATAAAAGACCGCGTTGCGCGCCGTGGCTTCTGGTGCCAGAGGCTTTCCGGTCCAGAGAATATGGCTCAGTCCGTTGATGGCAGGATTTTCCGGATGCACGAAGGCGTATTTTTCATTGAGTGCAGCGCGTAGCTTGGGCGAAAAGCCCACCAGCTCACTCGCCGAGAAGTCAGCCATATCCTTGTAGCAATCCTGTGTTTCGACAATGGCGTAGAAATTGCCGCCATAGGCCACATCCACATGCACCTCACCAAGGCCGTCCACCTCGGCAGTCATGTTTTCGGCATAAAGAAAGGCTGGCACGTTGGTCAGCCGGACCTCTTCCACATAACGTCCTTCCTGCCGATAGTTGACAGTGACGACACCCGCGGGCGTATCCAGCCGCAGCTTGCCGGGTTCCCTGGGGCTGACCAGACCGTTCTCGATGGCCATGGTCACTGTGCCAATCGTGCCGTGGCCGCACATGGGCAGACAGCCCGAGGTCTCGATGAACAGAACGGCAATGTCGCAATCATCCCGCGTGGGCGGATAGAGAATCGATCCTGACATCATGTCATGCCCGCGTGGTTCAAACATCAGGCCCGTGCGAATCCAGTCAAACTCGGCCAGAAAATGCGCTCGTTTTTCGATCATGGTGCTGCCTTCCAGCTGCGGCGCACCGCCTGCAACAAGACGCACCGGATTGCCACATGTATGGCCATCAATGCATTGAAATGTATGGTTTTTCATCGAATGCCCCGATCAGATGATATGCTTTGTGCTTTTTACTTTGCTTTATCCCACCGGCACGATAATATGTCGACAATTAAAATACAAACATTTGCTTCAGGACCTGAAAGATATTCGCTAGAAATATTCATCGCAACATCGTTGGGCAGCAAGGGCATGACCGAAACAAAAGAGAAAAAAGCGACCAAGGGACCCCATAAGAGAGGCGCCGGCGTTGGCCATGTCTATCAGACCTTGCATCGAGAAATCATAGAGTTGAAAATCGCTCCCGGCAGTCCGATCGACGAGCTGCAACTGGCGGCGCGCTTTTCCATGTCGCGCACCCCCATTCGCGAAGCGCTGGTTCGCTTGGCCGCGGAAGGCTTGATAACGACGCTGCCAAACAGGGCTACCATCGTTTCCAATATCGATTTTCTCAATCTCTCCCAGTTTTTCGATGCCCTTACTTTGATGTATCGGGTGACGACGCGCCAGGCGGCCGCCAATTGTGAAGAGAGTGATCTCGCCGAGATCCGTCACTGGAAAGACCTCTACGCCAAGGCGGTGGAAACGCGTGATGTCTTCGAGATGATTTCCACCAACCGCGAGTTCCATCTGGCCATCGCCAGGGCGGGACGCAACCGCTATTATGTCGAACTCTTTACACGTCTTCTCGATGAGGGGCGTCGTATCCTGCGTCTCTATTACCAGTCCTACAATGATGATATCCCGCATCTTTATGTCGATGAACATGAGAAGATGATCAAGGCGATCATCGATCGGGATCTGGCACTGGCAGACAAGCTGGCGGCCGAGCATGCCGACCAGATCGTGCGCCAGATCCAGTCCTATATCGCAGCCGATACACGCGTAAACGGCTCTCTTGCGCTCTAGAGAGAGCCAAGCTGGGCTCTTCATGCCTTAAGTGCCCGGTTGGTTTTGTGCCTACTCCCAAGCCGGGAAGGGGTCGGCTAGATGCTCGTAGCGGGAGGGCTCGAATGGCCCTTCTTCCAGCTTCGGGGCCAGGGCTCTATCGAGCATTGCGCAGATGCGGTCCTTGTTCATCTCTCCCAGCATGCCGATGAAGACGATCTGCTGGCGCCGGTCGCCATAATGAGGGTCCAGCACCGCCTTCAGCTGCTTGCGCGTGGCACGATCCTTCGGCCAGCGCTCCTTGGGCACAGATGCCCACCAATAGCCCAGAGGGCCTGTGCGGGCCATATTGCCTGCAAGGCTATAGTCTCCCACAATATGATGACGTGTGGCCAACCAGAAATGTCCCTTGGCGCGGATCACGCCGGGCAGGGGCGTCTGGGTGAAGTCATGGAATTGCTCGGGTAACAAGGGGCGCCGGGCTTTCCAGACAAAACTGGTGATGCCGAACTCTGAATCCTCAGGCATGTGATCGGCGAAGCCATAAAGCTCCTTGTACCATTGCGGGTGCTCGCGTGCGCGTTCGAAGTCAAACAGGCCGGTGTTGAAAATCGCATCTGGCTCGACTTCGCCAAAGTCCGTTTCGATCAAACGGGCACCGGGGTTGAGGCCATGAATGATGGCCCGGGCCGTATCCAACTGCTCGCTGGTGGCATCGGACACCTTGTTGAGAATGATGATATTGGCGAACTCGATCTGATCCACAAGCAGATCAGCCAGTGTCCGTTCGTCATGATCGGAAAGATCCGCCTTGAGCGTGTCCCTGTCGCAAAGAAAGTCTTTTGAGCTGAAGTCCTTGAGCAGGTGAACCGCATCGATTACCGTCGCCATGGTGTCCAGCCGGGCAATCTCATTCAGGCTGCGCCCTTCTTCATCGCGATATTCAAAAGTCGTGGCCACAGGTAGCGGCTCGGATACGCCGGTGCTTTCCACCAGCAGATAATCAAAGCGGCCTTCTTCGGCCAATTGCCGCACCTTGATCAGAAGATCATCGCGCAAGGTGCAGCAGATACAGCCATTGCTCATCTCGACCAGTTTTTCTTCGGACTGGCTGAGCGTGGATGCTTCGCGCACCAGATCGGCGTCGATATTCACTTCGCTCATATCATTGACGATGACGGCCACCCGGCGGCCATTCCGATTGTTGAGCACATGATTAAGGAGGGTTGTTTTGCCAGCGCCAAGGAACCCTGACAGCACGGTCACAGGTAGCCGCTTGTCGATTTTACGTCGTCTGAACATCAATTCACCACAGGAAATGTTATAACATGGCAAATATCAACGCCCAGAACACTCCGTCAAGCGTCCAAAGGGGCCTGATTTGATGGATAGAGCATAACTGCCTGTGGCAAATTGTCCTTTAGAGTCAGAGGCAAGGCCAGTAATGGAGGCCAGTCATAGAGGTCAGTCATACAAGGCGCGGCCTCTAGATTGCCTTGAAGGCTGGGGCGGGGCGCGGGACTGAAAAAACGGAGCCCTCCGATTGGGAGAGCACCGTTTCAAGTGAGAGCTTTATTCTTGCTTTTATGCTCTGCGAATTATTCAGTCATTTGGCCAAACGGGAGCGGGCCTTATTGAGCCCAAGCCAGTTTCTGATTGAAAACCGGAAGGCGCAGGGCAAAGGCACCGCTGCCCAGAAGAGCGATGGAGAGGTTTGCAATGGCCCAGAAAAGCGGGAATTCCCAGCCGCCACCCTCGCTGGAAAAGACCCAGCCATTGCCTGCGTGAACATACAGCGCACCGATCAGCGGCGGCAGGGTCAGGATGGCAACCGCGCGGGTGGCAACGCCAAAGATCAGGGCTGCGCCGCCAACCACTTCGGCGAAAATGGTCAGATAGGCAAAGAGGCCGGGAAACCCGAGGCTCTCAAAGAAACCAACTGTACCCGGAATGGTAAAGATAAAGATCTTCATCAGGCCATGGGCCAGAAGCAGGGCGCCAGAGCTGACGCGGAGAAGGAAGGCTGCATAGGGAGCGGTTTGATTGTCGATCATGGTCGTGTTCCAACTGTGGTTTCGTGCAGTCTTTGCACGGATGTCATTGTTTCGTTCGCTTTTATGGGAGGGTTGCCCCACTGAAAGCCTGCGGTACTGTTTTGGCGACCGTCGCAGTCGCGCAGAAGCGCCGTTATGGCGTTGTTTCTGTTTTTCTTGTTGTTGTTTATGGCAATTTGCTTTGGTCTTGCATTTGCTGGTGAGGCATATATGGACCAGATTTTTAATCAATAAAATGGAGATTGTGTTGAATAACTATCCATAAATCATTCTTAATTGGGGCGTGCTTACCTTTGTACCGCGCATCAACAAAGGCAGCTGCGAGGTTACTGCAGGCGTTTCAGCCCGGACAACCTTATCTCTATGGCAATGGATGGAAGGCGAACGGCCAGTACTCTAGGGCTTTACATAGCGCAGGATCGTTTCAACGATCATCTCGCGTTGGGCAGGAATATCGGCTTCGTCCCACAGGTCCATGTCAAACACGGCCCGCCATGAATAGCGGTTGGAAACACGCATGAAGCAGAAAGAGGAGATCAGGAAATGCAGGTGCCATGGATTGATATCCGCTCGAAAAATGCCCGCCTCGGCGCCGCGCTTTAAAAGATCGCTGACGGTTTGGATGGCAATGGCATTGCGTTCTATCAGGCTCTGGCGACCGGTGATATGGCGTCCCATCTCGATATTCTCGACAGACACCAGCCGTACATATTCGGGATGCTCCGCATGGTGATCAAAGGTCACTTCCACAAGACGCCGCATGGCTTCGTCAGGGGGCAAAGCATCCAGATGTAACCCCTGTTCTTTGCTGCGCACGCCGCCATAAGCCTCTTCCATCACGGCGGCATAGAGCTTTTCCTTGCTGCCGAAATGATAATAGATCATCGGTTTGGTGGTGCGGGTTTTGGCGGCTATGGCATCCACGCGGGCGCCGCTGAGCCCTTTGGCAGCAAATTCTTCCATGGCAGCATCAAGGATGTCTCGCCGGGTTATATCCGCTTCCCTACGTCGGGGAGCAGGGCGGGGCTCTTCTTTGCAAGCGTTGTCTTCAACGGTCTTGGCTTCAGGCTCCTGCGGTGGGCTCTTCTCCGCTTGGGGCCCAATTCCTTGTTGGTCTGAAGCATGGGCAATGACCGGAAGCTCTGAGCGGGCCGAGGCAAATTCCTGCTCCAGATCCTCCAGCATGGCACGAGCAATCTTTACCCCTTCCGTAACATTGATGGCACCAGTGGAGCGCTCGATCACCTTGGAGCGATCTTTATATTGCGGGTGCTCCCACAGGTCCCGAGGCACTTTCTTGAGAATACCAACACGACCATTTCGGCCGATACGTACATTCTTGGGGAGCTTTGTCATCTTCGCCTCAGGCCTTTGAAAAGTATGGAATACCTTCATAAGTATGGATTTTTTGCTTTGTGGGTATGGATGATATGCACTTCAGGGCGCTTGTCAATATCTATGGTCTGGATCGGGAATTTTAGGTATGTGCCTTCCTTATTAGGTATATATGCAAGGTTAACTATCTAATATATCGAAACTTTCCGGCAAAATGACTGCTTGCCCATGCAAGATCGTTCACAGCATCATGCGACGCGTTGTCGCGATACTGGCAAATGCAATACTTGTTTGTTGACAAAATCTACCAGTAAGTAGTGTTGTTAGGTATGTGCTGCTGTCGCGGTATGGATGATTGGGAGACCATCCATGCCTCACGCTCGTTTTGGCCGGGGTAAACCGGCTGCGTGCGAAACGCAACGGAACCCTTGGGAGGGGGAGGAGCAAACACCAGCACGGGAGCCCGGCCCAAGCGGTCGGGGAGGACTTGCTGGCGTGTGGTCTGATCGATCAAATCCGAATGCTCAATCAGGCGATGCGCTCGAACAGGCTCTAGCAAGGTGAAGGAGGCGGTGAGGAATGCACCGCTTCGCCGCTCATGAAAGCGGTTATCAAAAGGGAGGCATTCAATGAATAAGGCATTTGCGAAACTGGCGATCATGGCCGTGGGGATCGGGCTCGCATTCCCGGTCATGGCAGCAGACTTCAATTTCAAATTCGCGCATTCTCAGCCAGACAGTTCTGTCCGGCATAAGTCCATGCTTTTCTTCAAGGAAGCGCTGGAGAAAGAGAGCAAGGGGCGCATTTCCGTCGAAATCTTCTCGGGCAGCCAGTTGGGCAGCGAACCCGAAGTGATGGATATGGTCAAGATGGGCACCGTACAGGGGACCCGTGGCGGTGCTTTCACCAAGGCCAACAAGAAATTCCTGATTTATACCCTGCCATTTATCTATGACAGCACAGACGCCGTGCTCAAAGCCATGCGCAGCGATTTCGGCACCCATATTGCCGATGCGGCCAAGGCCAATGGCTATTATATTCCGGCAACCGGCGTCGCCGGTGGTTTCCGCGTTGTGACCAACAACAAGCATCCCATCAACGCGCCGGCTGATGTGGAAGGCCTCAAGATCCGCACGCCCGGCATTGAAACCATCATCAAGACCTTTGAAGCTTTGGGCGCCAGCCCGACATCCATTCCTTATGGCGAGGTCTATATGGCTCTGAAAATGGGCGTCGCTGATGGCCAGGAGAACCCGCCGAGCAACATCTCGGTGATGAAATTCTACGAAGCCCAGAAATATCTATCCCTGCTCAACTACCAGATCCATCCAGATCCGCTCTTCGTGAATCTGAAATGGTATGAAGGCTTGCCAGATGATCTCAAAACCGTCTTTGACAAGGTCTCCAGGGAAGCCATGGCATGGAGCGACGAGCATTGGCTGGCTTCTGAAGCGGACTATATGAAATTCCTCAGCGATAAGCTGGAAGTGAATGAGGTTTCGGCTGAAAATCGCGCCAAATTTGTCGAAAAGGTTCGCCCTGTATGGGATTTCTATATCCAAAATGGCACTTTCTCTGAAGAGGAAGTCGAGCAAGCGATTGAGGCTGGCAAATAGCCACCCCTTAATGCAGCAAGTGCCGGAGAGGAAGCCCGCTCCGGCACCTGCCAGAGACCACACAAACCATTTGAAAGCTTTGACATGTCCGGTCCGGCTCCTGCCTATCAGGTGCATCCAGTGCTTCGTATCGAAAAACTGCTGATGCAATTATTGACGTGGCTTTTGACAGCTCTCTTTGGCCTCATCTTTCTTCTGGTCGTCATTCTGGTGATCATGCGTTATGGCTTTAACACAACGATTATCGGCGGCAGCGAAGCAACCGTGATGCTGTTTATCTACACCACAGCGCTTGGTGCCGCCGTTGATATTGCGCGGGGCAAGCATATCCGCATCGACGCGCTTATCGACAGCCTGCCCGTGCGGGTAAAATGCTGGCTGGAGGGGATCAATCTGATTCTGATCGGTATCCTGCATGCCATGCTGCTTTATTACAGCACACAATGGATCTCGGTGGTGGGCAACAGCGAAGACCCCATTTTGCATATTGCCGAAGGGTTTATCGAGGTTGCCATCCCCATCGGATGTGCTTTTGCCATTCTGTTCTGTATCACGCGTCTGATCTCTCTGATCGTGACACCCCTTCCAAAACCCACAAACTAGCGGTGTGACAAACCATGCTCTTGCTCATTGGCAGTCTTGTCCTGTTCATGCTCATCGGTGTCCCCATCGCTTACTCGATGGGCCTGTCGGGGCTCCTCTATTTCCTTGTTTATCAACCGGATCTCATTGCCGTTCTGCCCGCTCGTGTCTATGCGGGGATGAACAGCTCGGTGATGTTGTCGCTGCCGCTCTTCATCGTCATGGGTCATTTGATGAACCATGGCGGGCTCACCGGTCGGCTGATTGATTTTTGCATGCTGTTCGTTGGTCGTCTGCGAGGAGGGCTCGGGCTCGTCTCCGTCCTGACGGCGATGGTGTTTGGCGGCATTTCGGGGTCGTCGGTTTCTGATGCCGCTTCAATCGGTCAGGTGATGATTCCGGCCATGAAGAAAAAAGGCTATCCGGCGCGGACGGCAACCGGCCTGATCGCTGCTTCTTCCACTATGGGCATGATCATTCCACCCTCCATCCCGATGGTCATCTATGCTTTTGCCGCCTCTGAATCGGTCGGTCGGCTTTTCCTTGGCAGCCTGATCGCAGGGGTCATGGTTGGTGTCTTCATGCTGGGTATCGTGCTGATCATTGCACACAAGAACCAGTTCCCTTGCGAAGAGGTGGATCTGGCTCCCGCCAAGATTTTGCGCGGCACGATGGAAGGTTTGCCCGCACTGCTGATGCCGCTCATTGTGGTCGGTTCCGTGGTTACAGGCATCGCCACGGCAACGGAATCCGCTGCTGTCGGCGCACTTTATGCGTTGCTTGTCGGGCTGTTTGTCTATCGTGGCCTCACGTTGAAAGACTTGCCCAAATTGTTTGGCGAGGCCATTCTTAGCTCGGCCAACGTGATGATCATCATTGCCTTTTCTGGTGTCTTTACCTGGATATTGGCGCTTGAACATGTCACGCAAATGATCGGCATGCTGTTTGTGCAGTTGCAGCTCGGCCCGACCTTGGCGATGCTGGCGGTGGCCGTAGTCATTCTGTTGATCGGATTCTTTGTCGATGTCAGCCCGGCCATATTGTTGCTGACGCCGGTCTTCCTGCCTGCGCTCAAGATGCTGGGCGTGTCGCCGATCCAGTTTGGGGCCGTCTTGATCTCTGGCCTCGCTGTCGGGTTGGTGACGCCACCGGTCGGCATGTGTCTCAATGTCTGCGCCAGCGTTTCGGGCGAGGGAATCCTGTCCGTTTTTCGCGGCGCATTGCCCTTCTTGTTGGCAAATTTCCTTGTGGTGTTGTTGCTCTGCCTTTTCCCGATATTGAGCACGTGGCTGCCATCCCTTCTGATGGGCTAGTGGGGGACCTTTCAGCTTGAAAATGAGGATAAAGCCCCGTAAGCGTCGCTTGCGGGGTTTTTATTGGGCGTCAAAGGAAAAGGCTAGTTGAGGCCCGCCACCTGCCCCTTGGAGAGCCAGCGGAGCAGGCCGATCAGCCCCAGCGGTATGAGGGTGGTGATCATGATGGCGCAAAAGGCCATCGCCATACCAAGCCCAGCGGAGCCCTGATCAAACTGGGTCCAGATATAAACGGCGATGGTCTGGAAGCCGATGGGCGCAACGAGAAGCGAGGCGACCAACTCGCGCGAGGCTACGGCAAAAACGAGGATCATGGAGGTGACCATACTGGGCAGGATAAGAGGCAAGATGATCCGGATGAATGCCTTGAGCGGGCCGGACCCGCAGACACGGGCCGCCGATTCCAGATTGTCGCCCAGCTGGTGCAAGGAGGCCGTGGCATAGCGCACCGGCTGCGGCAGCAGGATGCAGATATAGGCCAACAGCAGAATGAAGGGGGTGTTATAGGGGGTAACGGGTAGCCATGGCTGGTTCCATGCCAGAATGATGCCGACAGCGACCACGACACCGGGCAGGGAGTTTGGCGTGATCGACAAGGCATCCAATACGAGACGGAAGCGCCCGCGCCCCTTGACCACGGAATAGGCTGTAATCGCCCCCAAAAGACCAGCCAGCAGCGCCGTGGAAACGCCCAACGCGAGAGAGTTGCCCAAGGCAACCAGCCCCTCGCTGCCCTTGCCAAGCAGTTCATAGAAATTATCCATGCCCATATTCTTAGCTGTCAGACCGCCGGATATGGTGCGCGACAAGGCCGTTGCTAGAATGGCCAGAATGGGCAGGCCCGTGGCGAGAAAGGTGATGAAACCGAAATAGAGTGAAACCGGCACAGCCCAAAGGCCGAGCGCCCTCTTGGCTGATGCCTGCGGTTTGCCGCTGACAATGCGATAATCGCGCCGCGTCAGCAGCCAACGTTGGATCATGAAGGCCACCAGAGCCATTGCGACCAGCACCAGTGACAAGGTCGCCGAGCCGGGAAGGTCAATGGGCCATTCTGAAATCCGGTTCTCGATACCGGTCACCAGTACGTCAAAGCCGATCCTGTGCCCCAGCGCGGCAGGCGTGCCATATTCCTCGATGGACATGGCAAAAACCAGCAAGAGGCTGGCGGCAAGCCCGGGCATGGCCAGAGGGAAGGTGATACGCCCGAAAGAGCGCCATTGCCCGGCGCCGAACACACGGCCCACTTCGCTATAGCGCGCGCCGATGGTCTCAAAGGTGCGCGAGAGAACGAAATAGACCACCGAGAAGGTGTTGAGCCCCATGATGATCATGATACCGGGCACAGAAAAGATCAGGCCAGCCAGATTGATGCCCGTTATCTGCTCCATATAGCCATGGGGCTGCAGCGTCATGATCCAGCCAAGTGCTGCGATATAAGGCGGGATCATGAAAGGGATCAGCAACAACGCGTCCCAGATGATCGCGCCGGGCACCTTGAAGAGTGCACGCAAGGCCGCAAGGGGAACGGCGAAGAGAAACGCAAAAAAGACAGTGCCGATACCCAGTATCAGCGTGTTGCCTGCAAGGCCGAACAGGGCCGGATCATAAAGGGTTTTGAAAAAGAGCGAAAAGGGAGCGGCCAGAGAGCCGCTGCCGATATCGGGAAAAATTGCCTGAAATACAATGAACAGGCAGGGAACGGCAACGACGAGCAGCAACCCGGAAGTGGCAATCCATCTTAGAAGTGCGCTGCCTTCTGCGCCTGTCGTCGTTGCCTTTGCCATCAGTTGAAGATCTTCTTGAAGCCAGCCAGAACGTCCTCGCGGGAAGGAGCACCTTCCGTGGACAGCAATTTCAGATCACCGATCAACGGACGGTCGACCTTGATGTCGGTGCGGGATGGCATCAGGTGAACCTTGGCCACTTCATTCTGGCCTTCAGCAGAAAGCACATAGTCGACGAATTTCTTCGCATCATCCTGATTTTTAGAGGATTTGAGGATCATGATCGGGCGCGGGGCAACCACAGTGCCGCTTTTCGGGAAGATGGCTTCAACGCTTTCGCCCTTGGCCGCAGCGCCCATGGTGATATAATCAACACCAGCGAATACGGCGGCTTTTGCGCCCTGCAGAACCGGGTTGAGGGCTGCCTTGTTGGCGCCGGCAACGATTGCACCATTATCCTTGAGGCCCTGCAGAATGTCGGTCATGCCATTGGCTGTAAAAGCTTCAACCAGCGTGTAGGTGCCTCCGGATGCTGCCGGGTCAGGCAGGGTCACCAGATCTTTATAGTCAGGCTTGGTGAGGTCAGCCCAATCGGTTGGCTTGGGAGTGCCGGACTTGGTATTCCAGCCAATGACCAGACCGGCAACACCTTGAGCGACGGCTCCGTCGATCTTGAGAAAATCTGGAACATTGGCTGCGTTAGGGCTGTCATAGGAGAGCAGCAGACCTTTCTCGGCAAAGCTGGTAGCCGTGCCCCAGCTTGCGGATACCACGACATCTGCAACAGGGTTGGCGCTTTCCGCTTCAAGGCGGGCCATCACCTTGCCGGTGGTTGCCTGAAAGACATTGGCCTTGATGCCGGTTTTGGCGGTAAAGCCCTTGACGAGATTTTTGATCAGGGCACCCGGACCGGCAGAATAAACGGTCACGTCTGCATGGGCAGCAGTGGAAGCCATGAGGCCGAGGGCCAAGGCAAGAGTAAGACGACGCATGAAAATGCTCCAGTTTTTTTGGTCATTACCTACGCAGGAAACCAGCGCAGCTCTTCAGGTGAATAGGAAATATCGATTAAATCTCCGATCCTTGCGCGGCGTGCGCTGACAAGGCGGATGAGATGCTCAGTTCCTTCGATACCCAAGGTAAGGGCATGTCCGGTGCTTCTGGTCTGGGCACGAAGGACACGCGCCTTGAATTTCTCCGGCCCTTCGCCACCAAGCTGCACGGCCCATTCGGGCACCAGCAGCGTGCCCAGATCGGCAGAAAGGGGACTATCGGGCAGGCGCATTGATGACCCTTCAATATGCCATCCATCAGCGTTGCGCTTCGTGGGCAAGAGGCAGCCAAGCCTGAGGAAATCGGCAACAGCCACCGTGGCGGGATTGGTAACCAGTTCATCTGGCGAAGCCAGTTGCTCGATTTTGCCGCCGCGCATCACGGCAACCTGATGGGCGAGCGTCAGGGCCTCGCCATGGTCATGGGTTACATAGACGGCGCTGAGATTGAGGTCGGCAACGAGATCGCTGAGCTCTTCCACCATGCTTTCGCGCAATTCGCGATCAAGGTTGGACAGTGGTTCATCAAACAGAACGAGCGGCGGTTCGGCGACGATGGCCCGGGCAATGGCCACCCGCTGCTGCTGACCGCCGGAGAGTTCGGATGGGCGCCTCTCTGCCATGGCGCCAAGCCCGACCCGGTCGAGGGCCTTTGTGACGCGTTCCTTGCATTCAGCGCCGGAGCAACGCTGCATCTCCAGCGGAAAGGCGACATTCTTGGCAACCGACATATGAGGCCATAGGGCATAATCTTGAAACACCATGCCAAGGCCCCTTTGTTCAGGAGGGAGGGCGATGCCCTTTGCCGGAGCGGCGACCACGCGCCCCGCGATCTCAATGGCGCCTTCATCGGGCAAAAGCAGCCCGGAAACAAGACGCAGAAGGGTTGTCTTGCCACAACCAGAAGGCCCCAAAAGCCCCAGAACCTTGCCCGCCTCAAGGGAAATATCAATCCCGTCGAGCACTGTATCCGCCCCGTAACTCATTGATATTGAATGAATAGAAAGAGCGGTTGCGGAAGGTGAGGTCATGGAAAGAGCTTTTTGAAATAGGCGTGTGCGGGAATAAAAGAGCTTGGTTTGTAAGGCCGGTCTATAGGAGCTGTATATGACAGTCATGTGAAGCTTTGATGTCAGTCGTCACATTGGCCTTCTGGCAAACCCGGCTTTTGTCCATCAATGACAACAGCCTTTACGCTGACAGCCTCAGAAGGCATAGTCAGCCTTGTACGCCGGATGGATGCTCTCTTGAAGCTTCGGCGTCGCCCGGACAGATTCGAAAGGAAAGGACACCGATTTGCCCATGGCTGCATCGATACTCTCCAAGGCACGCAACATCATGTCAGATCCGCTGGAACGGTCGCGGTTGGTGCTGGATGAGCAACCGAAAGATGTGTATGCAATCGGTGATATTCATGGTCGGCTTGATCTTCTCAAGCTGCTGGAGGGCATGATCCTTGAAGAGGCCAGGAGCAGGGCAACGCCGAGCCTTATTGTTTCGGTTGGTGATCTGGTGGATCGGGGGCCGGATTCAGAAGGAGTGATCGAGCATTGCCTCTCCTCACCATTGCCGGACAATGTGGAGCGGCTGGTGCTTTGCGGCAATCATGATCTGACATTCTGCGACTTTCTCATGCAGCCCACACTCTCCAGCCCGTGGATCGGTTGGGGTGGCGTGGCGACACTGGCCTCCTATGGCATCGATCTGGATGATTTCGTGAAGACGGGCCAGTCCGAGGGAGCCCTTGCAAGTTGGTTGTCTGAGCGGATCCCCGCTGCACATCGCGCGTTTCTCGCTCAATTGCCCGCAGCGCTCTCAATGCCTGATGCCCATATCGTGCATGCGGGCATGCGCCATCATGTGCCCATGCAAGAGCAGACCATGCGGGATCTGCTATGGATAAGGGAGCCGTTTCTGGTGGAGGAACCCGCCTCGGATCGCCGGATCATCCATGGTCACACGCCTTTCGAAGTGCCTGAAATCGGCCTTGGGCGCATTGGTATCGACACGGGCGCAGTTTATGGCAACGCCCTAACGGCCGTGCATCTGCAAGGCGAAAGCTACCGTTTCCTGAGTGTGCCTGCCTGACGAGCAGGCAAGGCCGGAAGAGGCCTAAGAAAGGGATGAAGGGAAGAGCAAAGCGGGCTATTGCTTTTCCGCTTCGCTTTCCTTGTCGCTAGAGGCGGTGTCGCTCGCCAAATTCTCGCCATTCAGGCTTTCGCCCTCATAGTCATCTGACGATTCTTCTTCTGCGATTTCACCATCAGACAGGAGAATGGTCTGGGGCGTGCGCGTGCGCATGGGCGCAATGGGAACGAACTGACCCTTGTCGTCGGTTTCCACCGCGACCCGCTGGGTGATACGCCAGATAGTGAAGAGCAGAATGCCGATATGGGCAATCGTCGTGGAGACGAACAGCCCTGTCGGCCCTTGCGTAGACATCAGGACACCACCCAGAAGCGGGCCGATCATGGTGCCACAGCCCATCAGCAGCAACAGGCCACTGCTGGTCTGCAGACCTTCGGACGGGTCTGCATGGTCGTTGGCGTGGGCAACAAGCACGGGATAGAAGGAATAAATCGCCGCGCCGAAAATGGCCGAATAGATCACGGCAATTGAGGTTGTGGTTGGAGCGTGGGTAACGAACATGCTGTCCGACCCGATGGCGACCAGGGCAATCAGGATAACCACCATACGGCGGTCGATGAGATCGGAAAGAAAGCCGATCGGAATCTGCGCTGCTGCACCGGCCAAAATCGAGGCACTCACGAAGAAGGCTACACCGGAGACCGACAGGCCGATATCATGGCCATACACAGCCACGAGGGTGCCGAAACTGCCGTTGGAGATGCCAGTCAGCAAAACGGCAACCACCGCAACAGGAGAGTTTTTCCAAAGGCGGGTGATGTTGAGCTCGGCGCGGGCCAAAGGGGCAGGGGCCTGTGTCTTGGTCAGCGCGGTTGGCAACAGGGCAACAACATAGAAGATCGCCGCTACAGTAAAGAGCTGGAAGGTTTCCGGGGTGCCGATGGCAATGACCATCTGCCCTGCCGTGCTGGCAAACAGGTTGACCATTGTGTAGGTGCCGAAAATCATGCCCCGGCTTTTTGCTTCCGAACGTTCAACCAGCCAGCCTTCCACGATCATCGCTGCTCCGGCAAAGGCAAAACCAGCCAGCGCCCTCAGAATGATCCAGGCGTAGGGCAGGATGAACAATGACGACATCATCACCGAAATGCACGCCATGGCCGCCATCACGCTGAAAGCACGAATATGCCCCACGCGGCTGACCAACTGTGGCACCAACAGACAGCCGGAAACATAGCCCACGGCCCAGCCCGTACCCAGAAGACCGAGATTGAAGCTTGAAAAGCCCTCGATTCCGCCGCGAACGGGCAAGAGCATTCCGGTTAATCCGCCAGCAAAAAACAGGAAGGCAGAGCCGAGCAGAAGCGAAGCGATGGAGAAAAGGCTGCGGGACACAGAAAATCCTTTTTAAAAAAGAACTAGTTACTCAAACTTATAAAAGAAAACCACAGCTGTATCCTGCAATCAACATAACAATGATGATGGGGCGTCCAGACGTGGCGAAATGTCCCTTCCTCTGTGACAAGAAAAAGGGCATCACTCGATTAATGAGTGACGCCCCCTCTTTGTTCCAATCAAATTGGCTTTTATATGTCCTACGATGCCGGTGTGGCATCATTCTTCTTTTTGCCTTTGAACAGGTTCGCAATGCCAACCACAAAGACGAAGAAGGCAGGCACGAACAACAGCCCAAGGAACGTGGCCGTGATCATGCCCCCGAACACACCAGTGCCGATCGCATGCTGGGTTTCAGCACTGGCGCCACGTGAGAGCATCAGCGGTACAACGCCCAGCGTGAAGGCCAGTGAGGTCATCAGGATAGGACGCATACGCAGCCGCGCAGCCTCCGTCACGGCATCCAACAGACTGTTGCCTTCATCATAGAGCGCCCGAGCGAACTCGACGATCAGAATGGCGTTCTTGGCAGACAGACCGATGATCGTAATCAGGCCAACCTTGAAGAACACGTCATTTTCCAGACCGCGCAAATGCACCAACACAACAGCACCGATGACACCCAGAGGAATGACGAGCAGCACCGAGAAGGGAATGGACCAGCTCTCGTAAAGAGCCGCCAGCACGAGGAAGACAACGAGCATGGACAATGCCAGCAGCATTGGCGTCTGCGCGTTGGTGTTCTTCTCCTGCAGGGACTGTCCTGTCCACTCGATGCCAAAGCCTTCAGGCAGCTGGCTCGCAAGGCGTTCCATTTCAGCCATTGCCTCACCGGCAGAGACGCCAGGTGCAGCGCTGCCGCTGATACGTTCTGCTGGCAGACCATTATAGCGAACAAGCTGCAACGGGCTCTGTTCCCAAACCGGCTTCACGACCTCTGAAAGTTCGACCATGGCCCCGGTGGAGCTTGGCAGGTTGAGCTTCAGCACATCTTCGATCTGCATGCGGTATGGGGCATCGGCCTGCACTGTCACCCGACGCAACTGACCCTGATAACTATAGTCGTTGACATAGTTGGAGCCCATGGCCGAAGACAGCGTCGAGGCGATGGAGGTAAAGGGAACTCCAAGGAATTCCGCTTTCTGCCGGTCGATTTCAAGCCGGATGCTGGCCCCTTGCGGCAAGCCGTCTGGACGGACGCCTGTCAGCAACGGGCTTTGTGCGGCCATGCCGAGCAACTGGTTTCGCGCATTGACCAATGCTTCATTGCCAAGACCGGCACGGTCCTGAAGACGCATGGCAAAGCCCGAAGACGTGCCCAGAGACGGAATGGATGGTGGCAGGATACTATAGACCTGCCCCTCCGGCGCCGCAAACATGGTTCTGTTGGCGATATTGGCCTCATTGCCTGCGCTTGACTCGCGTTCCGCCCAATCTTTCAATGTCGTAAAGGACAGAGCCGTATTGGAGCCCATGCCACTGAAGCTGAAGCCCACGACGGCGAATACATCCTTGGTCGCTTCGCGTGTATGGGCGTGACGCTCATACATGGAGACGATTTCCTTGGTCCGCTCCTGGGTTGCTTCCGAAGGCAGGCTGTAAAGGGTGATGAAAGCCCCCTGATCTTCCACCGGCAGGAACGAGGTTGGCAGCTTGATGAAGCTATAGCCAAGCCCGGACACAATGGCCAGATAGAGAACAGCCATGATCGCGACCTTGCGGGCAAACACGGCAACCATGCGTGCATAGACATTGGTGATGCCATCCAGCCCGCTGTTGAACCAGCCAAAGAAACCGCCCTTGGATGCATGATGATCCGGGTCGATCGGTTTGAGCAGGGTCGCACAGAGCGCCGGGGTCATCGAAAGGGCAAGGAAGGCCGAGAACAGGATCGACACAGCCATGGACATGGTGAATTGTCGATAGATCTCACCCACGGCACCAGACTGCATGCCCATGGGAATGAACACCGCCGTCAGCACCAGCGTGATGCCGATAACGGCGCTGGTGATCTGCTTCATGGCCTTGCGGGTCGCCTCTTTGGGAGGGAGCCCTTCGGTTGCCATGATACGCTCCACATTTTCCACCACCACGATGGCATCATCCACGATGATACCGATGGCGAGCACCATGCCGAACATGGTCAGCACGTTGATCGAAAAGCCCGAGGCATACATGACGACAAGCGTACCAGCCAATGCAATGGGGGCCACGATTGCCGGAATGAGCGTGTAGCGGATCTTCTGCAGGAATAGCAGCATCACCAGGAACACGAGGATCATGGCCTCGATCAGGGTATGCACCACCTTCTCGATGGAAATTGCAACGAATGGCGAGGTGTCGTAAGGCACGGACCATTCCATGCCGTCGGGCATGGCAGTTGCCAGATCGGTCATACGATCCTGAACGGCCTGGGACACGCGCATGGCGTTGGCTCCCGGAGCCAGCTGAATTGCCATGGCTGCGGAGGCGGCGCCATTGATGCGCGAGACAAAGGCATAGGTCTCTGCCCCGACTTCAACACGGGCCACATCGCCCAGCGTCAGTTTCGAGCCGTCCTGATTGGAGCGCAGAACAATCTTTTCAAATTCTTCTGGTGTACTGAGCTGGCCTTCAACGGTCAGCGGCACACCAATCCTCTGCCCTTCCACGGTTGGTTCTGCCCCAACGCGGCCCGGCGAGATCTGAACATTCTGTGCAGCAATAGCTCCGGTCACATCAGAGACCGATAGCGAATAGGAAAGCAGCTTGTGCGGGTCGACCCAGACACGCATCGCCTTTTTGGACACAAAGGACTGAACGCGCCCAACGCCATCCACCCGGTTGAGCGGCTGGACCAGATTGCGTTCCATATAGTCGCCCAAATCCAGCGCCGTTTGCTTGCCATCCGGTGATGTCAAGGCAACAACCATCAGGAAGCCCGAGGAGGAGGATTCGATTTCCAGACCCGTTCGCTGCACCGCTTCGGGCAGCCGAGGCTCGATCGACTTGATCTTGTTCTGCACATCCACCTGCGCCAATTCGGGATCCGTACCGGATTCGAATGTTGCGGTGACGGTTGCCATGCCAGAGGAGTTGGCGGTGGATTCAAAGTAAAGCAGATGCTTTACGCCGGACAACTCGGGCTCGATGATGCTGATAACACTGTCATTGACCACTTCGGGAGAAGCGCCAGGATAGGTTGCACGAATGGATACGCTGGGAGGCGCAATATCCGGATATCGCGTGACCGGCAGCAATGACAGGGTCAAAAGCCCGCCGAGCACGATAAATATCGCTATGACCCATGCAAAGACGGGTCTATCGATGAAAAAACTAGGCATCAGAAATTCCCGTTACTGTTTGGGCTGTTCTGCAGGGGTCGCATTCACTTGTGCACCGTCCTGAGCAACGCGTGTCTGGCCACGAATGATGACAGTCTCGTTCGGTTCGAGACCTTCCGTGACGATGTAGCTTCGTTTGACCAACTCGCCCAGAACCACATTTTTGAAATGTGCCTTGCCCTCGTCGTCAACCACAACAATACGCGCATCGCCCGACAAGCCGCGGATAATGGCCTGCTGGGGAACCAACAAGGCATTCTCAACGATCTGGCGCGGCACCAGTGCGCGCACGAACATGCCCGGGAGCAGATCCTGATCCGGGTTGTCAACCAGAACACGCATGGTCACATCGCCGGTGGATTCATCCACCGTGACGTCGGTAAAGACTGGCTGGCCCTTTTGCTTGTAGGTCGTGCCATCAACGCCAAGAATCTCGATGGACGAAGTGTCCGGGGCCAGATTGGCCATTTTCTGCATCTTGAGCAGATCAAGCGCAGACCTGCGCAGGTCAACATAAACCTTGTCAACCTGTTGGACCGTTGCCAGTGCTTGCGGCTGGTTGGCAGACACGAGCGACCCTTCGCTGACCAGAGACGCGCCAATGCGGCCATTGATGGGCGAGCGAACCGTGGTGTGATCCAGATTGATCTGCTGGGCTTTCAAGGTGGCCCTTGCTGCGGCGACGCTCGCCTCAGCGCTCTTGGCTTCGGCCTGAGCGCTATCATAGGTCTGCTGGCTGGCCGATTTCTTCTCGAACAGCTGTCTGGCACGATCAAGCTTGATATTGGCAAGATCGAGTGAAGCTTCGGCGCTGGTCAATGCAGCGCGTGCATTCTCGACCTGCGCTTCGTAGGTTTCTGAAGCGATCTGGAAAAGAGGCTGGTTTTCCTGGACATCGGCCCCTTGTTCAAAGAGGCGTTTTTCGAGGATGCCACCAACCTGCGGGCGAATGGCCGCCGTGCGATAGGCTGAGACGCGTCCGGGTAGCTCGGCGCTGATGGTAACGGTCTCCGGCTTGACTTGCATGGTGGTGACCATGGCTGGGGGACGCCCCGCGCCCTGAGCAGAGCTGGAGGCTGGTGCGAAGGCGAGACCAATCGCAAGGCCCATCGCAGCGGTTAAAATATGTTTTCTGGAAGAATGGGTCATATTGCCTTCCACTACTTTCAAAAAAGAGATCATCTTCTTGCATGATATTCTCATGCAAGACAAAGACTGTTGGGGACACATAAAAGTGGCCATAAGAGGTGGACAGTTCAGCACTTGTACATATGTCCAAATTGCACCAGTGTCCAGATTGATTCTATCTTTAAAGCGATTTATTTAACAAATGCCTTGATTCTCAATGGGATTGGATCGGGCACGTGTCGCTTTGGAAAATAAAAATGTCATATCTACCTAAAGAGCAACGGCGTTCCGAGATTATCGAAGCTGCCATTGATGTCATTCAACATCAGGGGCTGGCTGCTGCAACAGTCAGGAATGTCGCGAAAGCCACAGCGTCATCGCCAGGGCAGATACACCATCATTTTGAGTCTGCTGATACATTGCGTGCAGAAGCACTTCTCTGCTTGTGGCAACGTATGAAGATCGAGTTGCTTAGTCAAATCAAAACGACCTCACCGCTCGAAACCTTGATTGCCAATATGGGTGGATGTGTTCACAAAGAACAGAAAGAGACATATTCCCAACTCTACAAGGATCTACTCGAAGCGTCTCAAATGAGTGAAACCATGCACGCTGTGCTTATGCAAATCATGAATAACAGCAAGGAAAAATACTGCGAGTTACTTAGAGCTGCGCAAGAAGAAGGAGAGCTGCACGAGGATGCCGACGTTGAAAAACTTGCCCTTTTCCTTCAAGCATTGGGCTTCGGCTTTGGCTTTATGACAGATATCAGATTTACTTCCTTCGAGGTGCAAGACGTCATCCGCTTTCAGATTGATCTGGTCAATAATGCCTGCAAACAGATGCGAGCGTGCAGCTGATTTGTCCGAAAGCTGCGGTAATATGCCCGTTTGGAAGTGATTTTCTTCGCATATGTGCTGCTGGACAAGTCTCCGATTGGGGCCTACATCGGGGCCCAACAACGCAAAATCACAGCAAAATACAATAAGGGTTATCGGGTCTGATATCTGCTCTTATCACCCGGCACCCAAGAGCCAACCGAAAGCAACTTCCATGACATTGCCCTCTTTGCCCCAACGCACCTTCTGCATGATCCGCCATGGCCAGACGACGGCCAACCGGGATTCCATCGTAGCCGGTGCGACCGATGTGCCCCTTTCCGATCTTGGTAGGGAACAGGCCAGCAAGCTTTCCAGCCTCAGCTGGAAGCAGAAAACCAGCCTGTTTGTCAGCCCCAAGATGCGGGCCAAGGATACCTGCCAGCTGGCTTTTCCCGGGCGCGGCTTTGAGATCCATGATGATCTTCGCGAGAGAAACTGGGGGGAATTTGAAGGCAAGCTGGTGAGTGAGCTCCCCTCGCGCCATGCGGAGCCAAAGGATGGTGACACATGGGATGAACTGCTTGCGCGCGTGCATAAGGCCATTTCAGAATGCTGCGCCAAGGCGGAAGACGACACCCTACCGGTGTTTGTCTGCCATGCCGGTGTGATCCGCGCTGCGATGGTGCTGGCTGGCGTTGGCAATGACGCGCCCTCGGCGCCAAACGCAAAGCCGCTCTTTTTCCTCTGGGCCGGTACAAGCCATGAAATGACAGATCAGCTCACAGACAGCCTTATGGCCTGATCCGCAAGGTGCGGATACTATAGGCTAGAAACAAAAAGAAATGGCCCGTTAGAGCAACGGGCCATTGTAATTCTCTTTGATGGTCTTCTTCTTTCCGGTCGATCAGGAGAGGGCGGAAACAGCTTCCTTGACGCCCTTTTCCTTAATGGACTTGTAGGCCTCTTCCAGTGCGCTCTTGAGTGTGGCGTTCAGCGCCAGCTCAGCGGGGAAGACGCCAGACTGCTGCATGAGGTTGGAAACGATGACCTCGATGCTGTCTCCGGTTGCCAGGCCTTTGAGCTTGTCGGCAAGCGGATCGCGCACATCAATCGGCTGCCCCTGCAGATCGACGCCACTCACATAGATCATCCATCCGGCAACCAGCAGGGCAAGGCGCGGATAAGGCGTGCCGGCCTTGAGATGATGGGCAATGGATTCCAGTGCCCGTTGCGGCAGCTTCTGGCTGCCATCCATGGCGATCTGCCAGGTGCGGTGGCGAATTTTCGGATTGCAATAGCGTCCGATCAGGGCATCGGCATAGGCATCAAGATCAACCCCTTGAGGGGCTTCCAGTGTCGGGGCCTGCTCTTCGATCATCAGGGCATGGGCCGCGGCTTTGTAAGCAGCATCACCCATGGTATCGGCGATGGTCTCATACCCGGCCAGATAGCCCAGATAGGCAAGGAAGGAGTGGGAGCCGTTCAGCATCCGCAGCTTCATATTTTCATAGGGTAGCACATTGTCCGTGAAGGTGGCTCCGGCCAGATCCCAGTCCGGTCGGCCAGAAACGAAATCATCTTCGATTACCCACTGGCGGAAAGGCTCGCAAAGGATGCCAGCCGGATCGGTATAGCCAATGCAATCGGCCAGAAGCTGATGGCTTTCCTCAGTCATGGCCGGAACAATGCGGTCGACCATGGTGGAGGGGAAGCGCGCTTCGGCTTCGATCCATGCGGCCAGATCCGCATCCACGGCGCGGGCAAAGTCCAGCACGGCCCGCTTGGCCATATGGCCGTTCGAGGGCAGGTTGTCGCATGATAGAATGGTGAAAGGTGGTTTCCCCGCATCCTTGCGCTTGGCAAGACCGGCAACCAGCGTGCCGACCACAGTCTTGGGGGCATGAGGGGTTTCCAGATCGGCCTTCACCATCGGATTGTCAAAATCCAATCCGCCATTGGCCGCCAGCGTGTAGCCTTTTTCCGTCACCGTGATGGAGACCAGCTCGATGCCATCCTCGGAGATTGCATCCACAATGCCTTCCGGACCCACTTGGGCCATGTGGCGATGATCAATCACGGAGCCTACGATGCGGGCGTCCTGTTCCTCGGCGCCATTCTCGACCACGGTATAAAGATAGCCGCGCTCAGCCAGACCATCCAACAGATCCGTTGGTCCCATAAGCTCGATTTCACGATAGGCCCAGTCCGTTTTGCCTTCAGTGATCAATTGATCGGTATAAACGGCCTGATGAGCCCGGTGGAACGCTCCAAAGCCAATGTGGCACATGCGCACCTTGAGGGCCGCACGATCATAGGCGGGGCGTCTTACGGTTTCTTTTGCTGTGTCGAAAATGTCAGAAGTCATATCCATAACTCTTGCGTTGAGTGGCCCGGAATAAAAGGATGCGGGTCAGCATAATGGGAATTACAGGGTCAAAGAGGCGAGAGCCGCTGGCAGTGATGCGGCGGCTCTCTGGCTTCTCTTTGCAAAAAGCGGAAAAGCAATATCCGCTATCCGAATGCCCAGTTGGGCAGGAAGAGCACAATCTCTGGTACAAACAGGAGCAGCAGAACCAGACACAGAATGGCCAGCATGAAAGGCAAACTCTCTTTGACATATTCCTCAATAGGCGTGTCCAGAAGACTGCAGACGGTGAACATGGCCACCCCGACCGGAGGCGTCATGGAGCCGAAGGTAACGATTGTCATCATCAGGATGCCGAAATGCACAGGGTCCACGCCAGCGCTCTTGATCACCGGGACGAAGATCGGGGTGAGCAGCAACACCAGAATGGTGCTCTCGAAAAACAGGCCGGAGATCAAAAGGAAGATCAGGATGACACCGACCACCAGATGCGGTTCGCTGAGAGAGTTGAGCAGGAAGCTCGCAACACTTTGGGGAACCTGCATGAAGATGATGGCAAATCCGATCATGCCACTCATCAGGATGATCAACATGATCATGCCGATATCC